>JBFFSQ010000094.1:0-11080 GCA_041572275.1 Gammaproteobacteria bacterium | reverse complement strand
TAAATATACTTCGAGAGTATGCAGTGGCTTTAAAACAGGTCCGTGCTAGTGGTGCCACCGATACTGAAAAATTCAGGAATGGGATGTAACTTTACCTGCTAAGTTTCGGTATCCTCTGTCTCCGAATTTTAGTGTCCAGGCTTCATGCATCCCTGTCTTTTGATTGGGGTGTTTGTTGAAGCATACGAGGTGTCTTGCGGCGCTCTTTTCTTTTCATATACAAATGAATTTTGTGCCAGATGTATGAGTCGGGCATGTCTTCATAGGTCATGATGTAGTTCAGGCTATGCAGGTCATTCAGTGTCCACTTCATACTGCGTTCTGCATCTGGAGTGCCACAATATAAAATTTCATCTCCCGGTTTAATTGCAACATCATCACCTGGCATGAGGATGATCTGTTGATTACGTCGTAACAGTAGAGCAACGCTGGTAATTTTTCGTTCTCTCGCCCTGGGATCCTGTAATAGGTTACCGATGCGAATTCTGCGCCCAAAATCAAGTACTTGATAAAGTGCGCGGGCATCATTTTCATCGACTCGAATGGTCCAGGTGTTCGGTCGTCTGTCTTTGAGTACACCACTCAGTCGGCTAATCGCAATATTAGCCCACTCTTCATCTTGATTACGTGCATGGTTTAAAAAGGTGACCAGCAGTGGGGTTGTGAGTAAGGTTCTGATTTTACGCGCTATGATATCACTGGGTTGCATAATGATATCGGCATTACTGGCTTCAAATAGTAATGAGTTGAACTGTTTGTTCTGTCGGGCGACAACAAATAAATCAGGATTGAGTTCCAGCGCGGTCATGATAATTGACAGATTGTTCGAGTCATCGTCGGTGCCTGCGACCAGGCCAACAGCCGATTCGATCCCTGCAAGAGTTAATGTATGTGCGTCAAAACCTGTGCCGATAATAAAATCATTGTTTCGATTTTCAGTATGGCTCAGAAAGGCTGTGCGAGTATCCTCTGATGGATCGATGACGGTGATGGGAATGTTGTATTTATTCAGGTGTGGATGTAAGGCCTGACCAAAACGACCATAGCCACAGATCACCCAGTGGCTCTTATCGATATAAATCGGGCTGGTTAGTCGTGTATTGGGTACGCCAGTTAACCAGTCATAGAGCAGATACAGTGATGGTGCCTGCATAGCCATAGAAAACACGTTGGCAAAAGAGGCAAAAGGATTGATGACGTAATCCGTGCCAAAGGAATACATATTTTCTTCAAATTCTCTGATCTCCGAGCGGCAGATTACATTGACCCTGGGGTTAAGTAATTTGCTGGAAATCGCAATTTTTAAATTGGTTTCATCTGAGGCAGTAACGGCTACGATGGCTTTGCAGTATCTACTTTTTAAACCTGCCGCAAGCAGCTGTTCCGGGTCACGTGCATTACCCTGGATGCCGGGTACGAATACCGGGTAATCTATTAATGACAGGGTTTTAATCTTTCCGTTATCCTGTTCAATAATCACAGCCCGAATATTTCTTTCGGTGAGGGCCTGAGCCAGTGCATGACCTGTTTCACCAAAGCCACAGATCAGTACAAAGTCTTCTTTGATGTTTTTCAGGTTTCGAGTAAAAACATTTTTTCTGGATGCTTCGCGAAATGTTGGATCCTGAATTAATGAGAGGATTCGACCCAGTGCAAAGAACCATGCAATGACAGTGATATAAATGGTGATCAGTGCCCATACCCGTTGAGCGTTGGACAGTGGGTAGGGGATTTCACCGAAACCAATGGTGGTCGCGGTATAACTAACAAAATAGAAAGCATCGAAAAAGCTCATTCGCCATGGATTTCCCTGGTCATCGATACCAGGAGTTAGCACCATACCCAATATGGTAATGCTGTAACCCAAAATCAGAATGATAATGGGTGTACGCATCTGGCGCAGAATGAGTGATGTGACGATGGACATGGTGGTTAACCGTGTACTTAATGTCGCATCATGGCAGTTTCAATCATGAGCATCATTACTGAAATAATGTTTGCTAGCATGGCGCCGCCGCTTAAAGAAACAATAGTAGACATGACTTCAGGTGTAAGGCCGATTTCTTGAATATGGACGGCCGACATCCATACGATAGCAGCTGAAATGAGCTGGACGACAGCGACCAGGCTGGTAGCCAGTAACATGGCACCCATCTGAGAGCGATCACCAAACTTTAGAGTAGTGGCAATCAGGTTGATGATTATGACTGCGTAGAGTTCATAAACATTATGGTGGGCCGGGTTGTCGACATCGCCTGTGAAAAAGCCAAAGTTTAGTGTCAGGGCCATGATCATAAAAAAACTGAAAACAACTTTTTCTCTATTCATTTGAATGCCTTTTTCAGGAGTTGAGTGCGTTGAACCTATAGCAGTAGATTTTCCAGTATGCGTTGATAGACGCTGGATAGTGTATCAAGGTCTTGTACCGAAACATGTTCATTGATCTGGTGGATAGTGGCATTTAATGGCCCAAGTTCAATAACCTGAGCCCCGGTAGGTGCGATAAACCGGCCATCAGATGTGCCGCCAGCAGTCGACAGCTCCGTATCATAGCCACATATTTCCTTAATCGCTCGACAGGTGGCTTCGACTAACTCGCCTTCTGGAGTAAGAAAAGGATATCCCGACAAGTTCCAGTCAAGTGTGTACTTGAGCTGGTGTTTGTTGAGTATGGCTTCGATACGTTCTCGGAGCTCAGTCTCGGTAACTTCAGTGGAAAAGCGTAAATTAAATAATAATTCCAGGTCACCAGGGATAACATTATTGGCGCCGGTACCAGCATGGATGTTGGAAATCTGGAAGGTGGTGTTAGGAAAAAAGTCATTACCCTGATCCCATTCTTCGGCGATCAGCTCAGCTATAGCCGGTGCAGCAGTATGGATGGGGTTTTCAGATAAGTGAGGGTAGGCAACATGGCCCTGGCGTCCATGGACCGTTAAGGTGCCAGACAGCGAGCCCCGGCGGCCATTCTTGACGACATCACCCAGCTTGTCGGTGCTGGATGGTTCGCCCACCAGGCACCAGTCGATTTTTTCATTACGTTGTTCCAGGTGTTCGATAACTTTTACCGTACCATCAACGGCAGGGCCTTCTTCATCACTGGTAATGAGGAAGGCAATCGAGCCTTTATGGTCAGGGTGTTCATTAACAAATCGTTTACAGGCTGTCATCATAGCGGCAATACTGCCTTTCATATCGGCGGTACCGCGACCATAAAGGACACCATCAATGATTTCAGGCTCAAACGGTGGCACGGTCCATTGTTCTACAGGACCGGTAGGTACAACATCGGTATGGCCGGCAAAAGCAAATAGCGGAGCAGTAGTGCCTCGCCTGGCCCAGATGTTGTCGACATCACCAAAGCGTAAATGTTCGATTTCAAAAGCTGAAGCTCTAAGATGGTCGCTGATCAGACGTTGGCAATCCTTGTCATCAGGAGTGACAGAGGCTTGTGAAATTAGTTGTATAGCGAGGTCGAGGGTTTCAGACATGGTGATGATATTTGGTTATTGTGTTGGCATGAATTATACATCTGTCGACCGTAACTGGCAGATGTTTTTGTGATAGTTATCAGTCACTGCCATCGCCATGGACTTTTTCGTACATAGCCATGTATTCATGTTCCATGGATGAAAACTCGTCTTGCAATTGTGCATACTGGACATCTTTTTTAATCACTTCCTCTTCCAAAGATTTGACTTTCTCTATAAGTTCATCTGATGCAGTTGCATTTTCCAGATGCCGAATCTTGTCGTGTAGATTCTCATTTTCATCTTCAAGGGTCGCAATGCAGTTCATCATTTCCTTGCTGTTCTGGGTGAACTGGGTGATGGTGCTCTGCAGGCGTTCGGCTTCTTCTGCGCTTAGTTTGAGCTCAGCAATGGTTTGATTCAGATCTCCAATATGCTGCGATTGCGTTTCCATGGTTTCTTTCAACAGTGCAATATTATCAGCACTGTCAGAGGCCAAATCTTCCACGCTGCCTTTGTTTTCGAGTTTGTCGATTTCCTCCTGTAAACGTTGATTTTCAAGGTCAAGGACATCCATGCACATTTTAGAATCGTTCAGTTGTTGTTGTAGCTGCGTAAGCTGTTGTTCCAGTTCCTGATAGAGTACGCTGTCTTCACTGAGGTGGGGTTCGGTATTTTTTAGTGCTTTCATCAGGCTGCTGAGGGCATTTTCCTGATCATAGATAATGTCTTTGAGTTTATTGACCTCGGTATCAACTTTTTTGCCTTGCGTTTCGATATAAAAGACTTTTTCCTGAGATTGCTTCGCATCTATGATGAGGGTGTTTGCTTCGGAATTGAATTTTTCCAGGATATTCTGCATGCCTGAGTATATTTTTTCCCAGAATAGGGGTTCATTATCACTCTGCTGATTTGCTGTTTTCTCTGTTTCCAAAAAAAGTTCACGTAGTTTCAGTAATGTCATTGTGTCCTGCTCAACATCACTATTGTCGTCTTTGGCTTCTGTTAACTCAGCAGAGCCTGTATCCGTATTGGTGTTTTCGTTTGCCTCGGGATGACTGGCTTTGGTTTGATTTCGCACAAGCTCATGTTCAAGGAATTCAAGATAACTAGTACCGGTTATATCGATGTCATCAATGTCTTCAAATTCATGATCGTCATTATTATCATCGGATTTTGTTTGTCTGGGACGTTTCAGAATATAGATGATGAGCGAAATGCTTGCCGCTAAAAGGACGAGTAGAATTTCTGCCGTAAACAGGATATAAATTTTCGAAATATACATGGTCTAGGTTTTGTCTATGTCGATTTGTTTTTTCTCATCCTGTAAATCAGGAATGCGTTTAAGGCGATAAATATAATGACAACATTTACGATCATGAATATCATGACTGCCTGCAATAAACTGTCACCAGATTCCTCATTGGGTTCAGTCACATTAATTTCAGATTCTGGTTGTGCTGTCATTGCCGGCTCTACAGGTGTCGGCGGTGGTTCAGGTATCACAGGCTCAGGCAGCTGGGCACGAAATGAAAATATCTGTTGGCGTTCAAAAGTTTTTGATGTGGCGATGACGCTGGCACTATAGATGCCATCCATGGTGGGTTTATAGTGAGTAAGAAAATAACCGTTGCTATCAGCGTCAGAGAACACCTGTTCTTCGACCTGGCCATCGGGGTGCTGAATTTCCAGTATCAACTCGATTGAGCGAATAATTTCTTCCTCTGTTACAACTCTGTCGTCCTGTTTTAACCAGGTCTTGATGTTTAATTCGGGTTGACTGCTTTCAGTATTGTATTCAAAACGTGTGCGTAGTTGTAAATCTGCAACGATATAGGCTTTGTTATCTTCATCGCTGAGCAGGATTTTCCACTCGCCCTGTTCAGGGCGGTTAAGGGTGATCATGTCAAAGCTGTCTGAGACAAACCACTTAAGATTGTCCATTTTAGATGTGGAACTATATTGGGCACCGCTGGGTGATTCGAGCAGGACACGGGATTCGCTGGTGTTTTTATTAGCGACAATTGTGATTTCCTTGATGCTTGGGTCGATCAGGAATCGGTTTTCGTTCAACGGTAGCATATTGGGTTCTTTGCTTTGTTCAAAAATTTGAGCAAAGACCTTGTGTAATACGTCACCACTGGCAGCCAGAGCGTATTTACCGTGTGTGGCATCGGCTATTTCCTGCAGCAAGGTTTGATCTGAGTGTTCGGTGAAGGCAATACTGTAGATTTTAATTTTGTGAGCAATTAATTCAGGCACCAGTTCATCCATGATTTTCTGGCGTAATTCGAGTGAGCGTTGTTCGTCGCCAACATCCATCTGTCCATCGGACATGAGGACGATAATCGGGTCACGTTGCTGCTGTTTGCTTTTCTTTAAAAAGCTGATGCCCTTATGTATGGCGGCATGAATGTTGGTATAAATGCCTTTTGAGGAAACGCGATCAGTTGCGGTTAATGATCGTTGTTTGTTTCTTTCCGAATTAAGAGGGGTAAGAAAAGTAATCGGATAAGCATTGTCACTGAAGCTGACAACGCTGAGTCGGTCCTCCTCACCCAGCAGGGTGATAAACAGTTTGGCTGCAGGTTTCCTTAGTTCCCTGGGGTCGGTGTTTTTCATGCTGCCTGAGCTGTCCATGATCACCACTGCATCCAGGGGTAGTATCTCGTTTTCTGTCTCTCCACAGGCAGGGGCGACATATGTTAACGCAAGTATTAACAGAACGATGAAGTCATGATGTCGTGAGTGTGTTGGCATCCAGCAGTCCGCAGCATTGATTGAGATACAGCGGGCTTATCTTTTATCTTAAAAAGTTCTCCTAAGCCCTTCTTTTTATTGTAGTACAGTATTTTAACATTGCACGACATAGCCTGGTACGCTTGTGTGTGCCACAGGCGCAGGCTGTATGTGATTAGCGGCTAAGATGTTCGAGAAGAGAAGATCTGAGATTTTGGATGGCCTCTTCATCCAGGATCGGCTGGTTCTGGCTATCCGTGATATGGAAACTGTCATTGGCTTTTTCACCAGCTGTGGAGATTTTGGCGTTATGCACGCGGATATGGCAGTCATTGAAGGCCTGTCCAATGCGGGCCAGCAGGCCAGGACGGTCACTGGTCGTAATACTCATTACGGTGATGTCTTTACCAGGTAACTGCTCGAAGCGGATCTTGGTTTTTACCTGGAATAGTTTTTGTGCTCGGCTGGCAGGACGTTCTTGTGCAATTGTCTCTGCTGTGTCCTGGGTCAGGGTTTTGCGCAAACGATCGATAATTTCATTGATGCGGAATTGATCATCTGGGTTTTGTCCATTTTCTTCAAGTACTTTGAAGGTATCCAGAGTGAAACCGTCATTCGTGGCCATAATTTGTGCATCGACAATGGTCAATCCCAGCTGGTCAATGCTTGAGGCAATTTGAGCGAACAGGGCATCATGTTCCTTGGTATAGATGAAAATTTCTGTACGACCCAGTTTACTGAGGCGTGCCTTTACCAGGGGCAGGTCCTGTTTTGGAGTGTCGAGGATGAGTTTGCTGTGCCAGATGGCTTCATAGCGTGAGTGATGCAGGAAGTAGTCATCGGTAAAGTGATGCCAGAGGTTTTGGACATCTTCTGGCGTATAGCCCTCCTGCGACAAAAGGCGCAGGGCAGAGGTTTGGCATTCCTGTACGGCTATTTCCCTGTTAACTGGATTATCCAGACCCATTCGCAGAGTATTGGCGGTCTTGTGATAGAGCTCCGTTAACAGGTTGTCTTTCCATGAATTCCAGTGTTTCGGGTTGGTGGCCCGGATGTCACACATGGTCAGCAAGTAGAGATAGTCCAAATGGGTCTGTGTGCCCATGTCTCGGGCAAAGGAGGCAATGACTTCAGGGTCACTGATGTCTTTGCGCTGGGCAACGACTGACATTAGCAAATGCTTTTCAACTAGCCAGGCGACCAGCTGGCTGTCCTCATCTTCAAGGCCGTGATCAAGGCAGAATTCCCTGGCATCGACGGCACCCAGAATGGCATGGTCGCCACCACGCCCTTTGGCGATATCATGGAACAGGCCAGCGATATAGAGTAATTCTGGTTTGGGCAGGTGGTGGAAGATGCCGCTGGCCAGGGGGAATTCGTGAGCAAATTCCGGTACCGACAGGCGACGCAGATTACGTACTACAAATAATGTATGCTGGTCTACGGTGTAGGCATGGAACAGGTCATATTGCATGCGGCCAACAATCTGTTCGAAAGCTGGTAAATAGGCCGCGAGGATGCCGTAACGGTTCATTCGGCGTAATTCGTGGGTGACGCCACGAGGCTGGCGAATGATGTCGATAAACAGTTGTTTGGCAGTCTCATTGTGACGGAATTTATCATCGATCAGATCAGAGTTTTCCCTCATCAGACGAATAGTCTGGGCGCGTACACCGCAGACATCTGGTCGTAATGTCATGATCACGAATAATTCCAGCAGGGCCGTGGGATGTTCCTTGAACATCTCCGGGTAGCGTGCTTCGATATAACCGTTGACCAGTTGAAAACGCTTATTGATGATTTCAGGTTCAACCTGGGTGTCACCGTATAGAATAGCTTCCCTGAATAGCTGCAGTAATAGCTCGTTGAGGCGTTCCAGCTCCATCACAGTGCGATAATAGCGCTGCATGAACTGTTCAATGGCCAGGTTGTTGGCACCATCTTCATAACCGAAGTGTTGGGCCAGTTGACGCTGCAAATCGAATAACAGACGGTCTTCACGGCGGCCAGTTAAGTGATGCAGACACAGTCGTATTTTCCACAGCAGGGTTTGGCCTTCAGTGAGGGCGGCATATTCTGTCCGAGTCAGGAAGCCATGGTCGATGAGTTCTTCTAGTGTGTTGGCGCCGAAATGTCGTTTCGCCACCCAGCCGATTATCTGGATGTCCCTGAGCCCTCCCGGGTTTTCCTTGACGTTAGGCTCCAGGTTATAGGCAGTATCATGGTATTTGCGATGACGTTTGACCTGTTCATCCAGTTTAGCCTGGAAAAAGGCTTTACTATCCCAGATCTTGTCTGGACCTGTTTCTGTCTGCATGGAGTGGAATAGCGAGGTATCACCGGTGAGGAGGCGAGCCTCCATAATATTAGTGGCTACAGTGATATCAGCACGGGCTTCATCGATGCATTCGTTGACGGTGCGCACACTGTGGCCAATTTCCAGTTTGATGTCCCAGAGCAGCATTAAATAGCGTTCGATTGCGGCCCGTGTGGCTTCGGTTTCCTTTTCGCCTAGAAGTAGCATCAGGTCGATATCTGAAGCAGGGTGTAGCTCGCCACGGCCATAACCCCCAACGGCGACCAGAGCCATGGATTGAGTGCAGTCGGCAAATATAAAACTGAAGGCATGAGTGAGGATCTGGTCGATGAATTGAGCCCGGGATGTAACTAGTTGCAGGGTGTCTGCATTAGCTTCGAAAGCTGACTTCAAAGCGGCATTACCAGTCTGTACTGCGGTCTTGAACACCGGCAGGATGTTGTTGGGCTGGTTTCGCAGAGCCGTTTCGAACGCTTCAGCATCAAAGATGCTGGTTTCATCAATCATGGGCTGTATCAATGTTTTGCTCGCTTAGATTTCGTCGCCTGGGCACTGAGTTAGAACCTCATAGCCGTTTTCTGTCACTAGAATGGTGTGTTCCCATTGAGCGGACAGACTATGATCCTTGGTAACTACGGTCCAGTTGTCGCTAAGGAGTTTGACCTGGCGTTTACCGATATTCACCATAGGTTCTATGGTAAATATCATGCCAGCTTCCAGGGTAATACCTGTGCCGGGTTTGCCGTAGTGGAGGATCTGAGGGTCTTCGTGGAACTCGCGTCCGATACCGTGGCCACAATATTCTCGAACTATGGAGCAATTATTGGATTCGGCATATTGTTGAATGACATGACCAATATCGCCCAGGGTTGCGCCTGGTTTCACCGTCTCAATACCCTTGACCATGCAGGTATGGGCAATTTCGCTGACTCGTTTGGCCTTGATGCTGGGTTCACCGACATAAAACATCTTACTGGTATCACCGTGAAAGCCATCTTTGATCACAGTGATATCGATATTGACAATATCCCCTTTTTTGAGCTTTTTGTCGCTGGGAATGCCATGACAAACCTGATGGTTGATCGAGGTGCAGATTGATTTGGGGAAACCATGGTAGTTGAGGGGGGCTGGAATAGCCTGCTGTTCGTTCACGATGTAGTCATGGCAAATAGTATTGAGTTCATTTGTAGTGATGCCAGGTTTGACATAGGGACGAATCATATTCAGGACATCACCGGCCAGCCGACCTGCAACACGCATTTTCTCGATTTCTTCTGGGGTTTTAATGTGAACGCTCATTATGGAGGAAAAGACCTGTTTTATTTTATAATTCGGCGACTTAGCGCCATCTGGATATTTGAAAATACGGCATTTGTGTTGTGCCAGATAACGGGATATGGTATAAAGCCGCCGCGCTAAGCGCAAACTTAATTTTTGTTTTTTAAATACTCACACATGCCGACACATGTAACTGGGTGCTCATCAGTGCTTTTTGGTACAGAATGGGTTGTTACATGGGGTATGTGGAGGCTTAACCCGTCAGGAGATATCCAATGGCAAAAGCGACCATGCGTCAAATGCTGGAGGCTGGAATTCATTTCGGTCACCAAACTCGTTTCTGGAACCCCAAGATGGCTGAATACATCTTTGGTGAGCGAAACAAAATCCACATTATTAATCTGGAAAAAACCCTTCCAATGTATAACGATGCTCTGAATGCAATCAGCAAGATTGCGGCAGGCAACGGTAAAGTTCTTTTAGTTGGCACCAAGCGTGCTGCACGTCAGATTGTCCAGGAAGAAGCTGCACGTGCCGGTATGCCTTTTGTTAACCACCGCTGGTTAGGTGGTATGTTGACAAACTTTAATACAGTGCGTCAGTCAATTCGTCGTTTGAAAGACCTGGAACAGATGTCCAGCGATGGTACTTTCGATCGTTTGACCAAGAAAGAAGCCCTGACACGTACTCGTGAAATGGAAAAACTAGAAAAAACTCTGGGTGGTATCAAGGACATGAATGGCCTTCCAGATGCAGTATTTGTTATTGATGTTGGCCACGAAAAAATTGCGGTTCACGAAGCCAAAGTACTTGGTATTCCTGTCATTGGTGTTGTTGATACCAATAATAAGCCCGATGGTGTTGATTATGTTATCCCGGGCAATGATGATGCGATTCGTGCCATCAAGCTGTATGTTGAAGGTATTGCCGATGCAATAATCGAAGGCAAGGCAACAGCGGTAAATGCGGGTGGTGATGACGAATATGTTGAAGTAGACGCTGAGGATAAACCAGCGAAGAAAAAAGCAGCGCCTAAAAAGAAAGCAGCACCTAAGAAAAAAGCAGCGCCTAAGAAAAAAGCAGCCGCTAAGAAAGCAGCGCCTAAAGCTGAAGAAGCCACAGTTGAAGAAGCTAAAGCTGAAGAAGCTAAAGCAGAAAGCGAAGACTAAGACTCAGTAACAGAATTTGAAGAGGTAAAAGCTATGCAGATTACAGCTGCTATGGTTAAAGAACTGCGTGAACGTACGGGTTCAGGCATGATGGAATGTAAAAAGGC
>JBFFSQ010000093.1:0-11151 GCA_041572275.1 Gammaproteobacteria bacterium | reverse complement strand
GGTGGCTGCAGCGACGCAGGCGATGGGCTTGTAACGGGTTTTATCGCTTTCGTACTCGGCGCGGGGAATGATGCGAACCTGGTCCGGGCTGGGTAATCTGTCGCGTACGAACACGGCATCGGTATCGAAGAAGGCCTTGAGCATGGTGACGCAGGCACCGGCGACGGTGGCGTGACCAGCGCCGTAGGATGGGTGCATAGGTGAGCCTTCCGGGAACGCCATCGGCAGTAACAGTGTTTTCTCGTCGATTGAACCTGCCGCCGCCAGCTTGGCAGGATCAAGCGCACTACGCAGGCTGAAGTTTGCTGCACTGTTCTGAAAAACATTCCAGTCCACGATACGATCCTTCAGGTTGTTGCTGAGTTTGGCGCCAATTGCGCTACCGATACCATGGGGGTCGAAGGTGATCAGTCCGCCCACGGCTTCTGGACGTAGGCGGCAGTGCACGTTGAACTTCTGGTAACGCACGGCCTTGAGACCACGTGTTGCCACCTCGGTGACCAGGTTGAGTATGTGGGGGCCGCCGAACAAGGCGAAGCCGTCGGTGACGTTCTTCAGGTCGCTGGCCAGAGGTGACATGTTGTTGTGTGCGGCGATGCCAGCGTCGACCGGTGCACCGAAGCCTAACAACATCAGGCAGGCATTGAGATAGGCCTGGTACAAGGCGTCGTAATGGACAAAGGTTGCCAGGTCGCGAGGCGTGGTGATGAAGCGCGCGCCTTTCTCGAACAGTGCACCACCGACCTTCGCCCCTTCCTGAACATCAAGAAAACTTGCACGATCGGTCATATGGTCGAGGCAGGCCAGATGGGGCCGATACTTCTGACTGGTGACCTGGGCGCCGTAGGCGATGTAACCTTTCTTGATCTGGGCGATATCATTTGCCAGCCCCCCGTCGGCCGGGGCGGGGCAGCCCAACAGCATGAACTGGGAGAGGTAGGGGCCATGCAGGTCGCCCGGTGTGACACCGCGGAAAATATTGGCGGGTGTCAAATTACCTTTGGCATCGGTCTGGCGTGAGCGGCTCGGGATACCGGCGGCTTCTGCTACCGCGTCCGTGAAACCGTTCTTGGCGTACATCATGTTGTTGAGGTCTTTTACTGCGTCAAATACGGTATTGTTTTGCTTGCACGCAGTGAGTCCTTCCGGTTTTTCACTGAACTCGGTGAGCGGAATATCACGCAGTAGCGACAGCCAGTAGACCTCGGCCATTTCGAAGGCTAACTGATCAGATTCCAGTTGTGGTGCCGCGGCCATGGTGACGGAATGGGAATCGGGGCCATGGGGTTCATGACTGAGGCCGGCTTCGGGTGCCTCCCAGCCACGTAGGCCGGTTCCTTTCAGGGCGACGCGCCAGTCCGGAAGGTTAGTGCCCAGTTTTGGGACATCGGGTCCGGTACAGAAATTGGCCGTATGGGTAGCACGGCGAAGACGCAGGAATTCGTCATGTTCGGGGAGGCACTCTGTTCCTGCCGGACCACCGTTTTGTCGTGGTAGGCCCTTGCTGAAGGAGCCGAGGAAATCCTGTTTCTGGTATTTTTCTTCGTCGGCGTTGGCGTTGTGGACGATCGAGGTGTGTTTGCTTTCGGCTATCTTGTCGGCATACACCTGGGCGGCTTCATCACGTGTTTCCTCAAGGGACATCCCGTCGGGTGTGTGGGTGTAAACGTAGCGTTCGAGGTCCTCACGATCTTCGAGTATGAGTGGCTGGTTAGTGCGTCGTGTCGTCATATTCGTTGTTCCTTTTTGCTTATTGTGTAGTTATTGACTCTATCCTGAACGCCGATTGGTTCTTTCCGGTGAAGAGCGATTTCATGATGTTTCAAACTTGTCTATCTGAAATCATCAATGGCTTCATTCCTAAATTGCTCCCTTTAACAGCGTATACAAAATCATGGTTATTCACCTTTTAAGAGATGATCGAGTATCATGATGTCATCTGAATTTTGTAGTATGCGTTATTTGAAATGGGGAATTAAAGGGGATAAATTCCTATTATTGCAACTGAGATATTTAGGGCTGATTTTTTTAGCTTTCGACTGGTGAGTAGATGTTGAGTGTGTTTCTGGCTTAAGATAACTATTGAATAAAAATAACTAGATAAGGAATATATATGTCCATGCCCATTTCGAATGCCATTTCTTTAATCGAGCTTTACCAAACCCAATATGCCCAGACTGATATATTATGGAAATATTTTTCGGTAGTTACGCTGGCTGTGCTGGGTTTTACGCTGGGTAGTGAAGAAGCAACAATGTCTTTAAGTAAGACATTGATAATTATTTTAGGCTATTTGGTTTTTTGTCTTGGAAATTACAGCGCCCTTAAAAAAGCGCAAACACAATTGGAGGAGTTCGCAGCACGAGCCATGGATGCATCGGTCTCTGCCGATATACCCTTCGAAACCTTAACACCCTTTAAAACTCAAACGCTGGTGGCATTTTACTGGAGTGTTGTAGTGGCCGTTGCGATCGGTATATCTTTAATTTCATATATGTAGAGGGTATGCATTAAATTATGGCATTTATAAATATTCTTTAATATTTAGTATATTGAGGTACCGGGTAGTATGATGAAGTAGTCTTAATAACGAATATAAACGGATTGTCGTTATGGATAAAACTGATAATGATGTAGTGAATGTGTGTAATGGAAATAAACCGCCACGGGCCTATGATGATTGTTATCAATGGAATTTGTATCGTGTGCCAAGGAAGATCAAAGTCAAGGGGAAGCTTCAAGAACACCCTGGTAGAAAGTCTGCTATTTTTGTCGTTCATGGCATAGGTGACCAGAGCTGGACCACGACTGCTGCCAGCCTTCGTTCAGGTTTTGAAGATGCTTTTGAAGCCATTGCTAAATGGCAGAGGAATCACCCCAGTGAAGACAATGATCATGGTCTGGAAAATGCCAATGGTTTACCGCTTCCATTCATTTTGGATGGTTACTGGTCGAATTATTCTGATCTTGAAAAGACCTTTGAGGAAGATTGGCAACGTTTTGGGGAAAGGGAAAAAACCTTTTTTGGTCATCTCTGGATAAGGCGTTGTTCAGTATTTCGTACTTATTCCTGGTTTTTGCGTCAGCAAGTTCGCTTATTACACCCTCGCCTGATTAAAGTGGTGGGTTGGTACTATTTGTTGTACTGGCCATTGCAACTGGTTTCCCTGTTCGCATTAACGCTGGCCTTGATTCGAAGCCCTAAAATACTTACCCAGTTTATTGCCGATATTCGTCTCTATGTTGATCCAAAAGGCATGATAGAGCGTGCTGTTGTGCAGCGTATTGATTACCGGGTCGGAGAACAATTTTTACGTATGCTCGGGCTGGACTGGAATTTTCGTAAACTGGATAAAGACAAGTTGATTCAAGCTTCTGGTGAGCCTGTTGCCTTTGAACGTATTGTCTGGGTGGCGCATAGCCTGGGTACGGTGATTAGTTATAACGTATTGTCCGATCTATTTCATCGCGCAGAAGAGCTTGCCTTTACCGGTGATGAAGAACAGAAGTATGGTGTCGAACAGTTTAGAACGGGTATGCGGCGCTTTGTGACCCTGGGTAGTCCTTTAGATAAGATTGCATTCCTGTTTGGTAAAAAGGCAATCAGACCCTGGCCGGATCAGTCACGGGAAAGCCTCTTGTATGGTGGTGAAGAGCTTACGGATATCGAGTCTAAACAGCTGGCAAATGTGAAATCAAAAACACAGGCGCTGCCAAAAGAAGAGTGGTGGGTTAATTTCTATAGTGTGTTTGATCCTGTATCTGGCTCACTGAGTGATGATCTTATTTGTGGTCAGGCACAGCCGATCAATCTACTGATGTCGCCACGTTTATCCTCGCTATTACCCGGCGTGGCCCATGTATTGTACTGGTCTGATTCGAAACGAACCCTGCGTTATATTCTAGGCCGTTGCTATGGGCATTATTTCCTGCGTGATAAAGAGGTAGAACCCTATTCGAGATTTCATCGCTTTTTTCTGGCCCTGGGTGGTTATGTTTTCTGGGCTTTCCTGATCGTGATTTTATCTTATGGAATTATTAATTATTTGCCGGAGCTGGTTAAACTATTGTTATAAGTATGAGTACAATAGTTACAGTGTTGTGATAGTTTGGATTAGAGTAAAAACTATTAGGTGAAGCTGTTAAAATCGAGATGTTTTTTACTCTGATCTAAAACAATAGATACTCATATGTTAAATAAATTAGTTTTCATTTTTTCATTGGTGTTGTTATCGTTTACATCTTTACAGGCTAACACTGGCTGTTATTCGGATGGTGTGTGGCTACAGGTGTTGGGTTCTGGTGGGCCAGAGTTGGATGATGGGCGAGCATCGAGTGCCTATGTGATTTGGCATAATGGTAAAGCACGAGTGTTAGTCGACATGGGTGCGGGTAGTCTACTTCGCTTTGAGGAAAGCGGTGCTAAGCTGAATGACTTGCAGTTTATCCTGATGAGTCATTTTCATGTTGACCACAGCAATGATTTGCCCGCTTTAATTAAGGCTAGTTTCTTTACCCATCGGCAAAACGATTTACCTTTATATGGTCCTACAGGTAATTCTTTAATGCCTGCAGCAAGTACGTTTGTACAGACGCTTTTTGGATCTGCAGGTACTTTTAAGTATTTAAACAGTTATATCGATGAAACAGATAGTTATCGTCTGTTGGCTTATGATGTGGATGTCAGCTCTAAATCTGAGCATGTGGTGGTAAGTAAGCCTTATAAAATTACTGCGGTGGCTGTGCATCATGGACCGAACCCTGCATTAGCCTGGCGGATTGAGATTGAAGATAAGTCGATTGTTTTTAGTGGTGATATGAATAACGATTTCAATACACTTTCATCTCTGGCAAAGACGGCTGATTTGTTAGTTGCACATCATGCTATTCCAGAAGAAGCAGCTGGAGTCGCTCGTAACCTTCACATGCCACCTTCGGTGATTGGAGAAATTGCAGCTGCTGCTAAAGTCAAGCAACTGGTATTATCTCACCGCATGAATCGTACCTTTGGCAAAGAACAAACATCTGAAAATTTGATACGCCACAAATATTCTGGCCCACTGTATTTTGCTGATGACTTGCAGTGTTTTAGGCCGTAGTTGAATTAATGGGGATTAAGGTGTCGTAGAAATTCAAAAATAATCAAATATGTAACCCTGGATAAATACTCACTGCTATCCCGTTAACATTATTACTAATAAGGCTGAATTATTACTGGCGCAGATAGGAATATATGGCCTGGTTGAGATAAATTAGTATTTTTCATCCACAAAGGGGTTTATAAGATGGTTATCGTCATACCGGCATGCTTTTAGCCGGTATCCACAATATCAGAACGGTTTTAACTGGAAAATTATTATTTACTGACAGATTGATTCTGGCATTCGCCAGAATGACGAGTTAATGGGTCATCTGTGATGAATACGAATGAATGAATTAAACAATTTACCTGATGTTCGTGATGGGTTTACCCCAAAAGAACGCGTGGTTTTGTATTGTATGCAGCTATTACAAAAAGAGCGGGGTGGTCGTAATGTACCCACTGCAATGCTCTATGGTCGTGTGATTGAACATGTGAAGATGAGTGAAAACGAAATGCAGGCTATTTTGCAGCGACTTTCGAATTCTGAGAAAAGGCTGGAGTGATAAGAGCCTTCAACGAAACTATTGCTCTGTTCAGGATGATGTTCTGCAAGGTGTCTAAAATAATAAGTGAGTCAGAACACAGATTTAACTCATATTAGAAGAAATTGTGTTCTGACCCTGTTTGCTCAATACTCCGATCAGAATCGTGTGCCAATCTGTATGGAGTTACTATCAGTATTATCGCCATCGACGCTGGCCCTGGTGAATTTAAACTGGTAGTAGAAATATTTATTCAAATAATGCGTTACGCCAATTGAGTTTTGATCGAGTAGGTCATAGGTGTTAGAGTCAGCACTAAGTTCATTATAGTTAATATAATCTATGCTAAATTCACGATTGAAATAATAACTCGATACTAAGGTAGAGCTGTTCACGGATACTGTATTAGTGGTTTCTGTCTCTGCGATACTTCCTGTGACGCCGATATAAAAATATTTCTGTTGTCTCAGTTTATTGACAATTTCATATGAGGCGCTATATACCGTTGTTGATAAGTCACCACCAAAGAAACTGGTATCTTCTTCATCATATTGTGTGTAGGTAAAGCTTAGTCGTGAAGGTTTAGAAATATTTACAAGAAATTCAAAACTGGTTAGTTCACCGGAATAATCAATATCAATATCCAAAGTTGATCGTGTGAAACCAAGTCCGTAGGTTCGATTACGTCCAAAGAATACACGACCGTTGAACGTTGTCTGCTCCGGGCTATAGCTAGTATTCACACGTTGAAAACTAAATCCCAGTTTATTATGACGGCCTAAAAAGTCAGCTTGCGTATAGGGTCCGTAATAACTGGATAATTTATCAAAGTAATATGTGTAGATAGCTGTATTGACTTCAATATTGTCACCCGGGGTTGTTTCAATTTGATTAATATTGAAGTTCAATTCATGGTTAATTTTTTCTGCGGATGCCTGTTGTGCATTTACTAGAATAAATGCCGTAAGAGAAATATAGATAATCCTGTTCAAAGCTAGCTCCAGATTTATTGTCTAAATTAACAAGACAGCTGGTTCTTATCAACTGACTAATTAACATAGCGTTTATTTTTTTAGATAATAGTGATTTATATTTGGTACACAGGTTTTATCGCTATGTACATTACTCTTGTTGCTTTTGTAAGCAACTCTATTTGCCCAAAGTAGTTAATGTGAATTTTATCCTCAGACATTATTAAAATCTAGTCGAAACTGAGTCTTCAATAACAATTACGATATATGTAAGCGATAAAAACGGGGTGGTCATAATGATCTGTTTATTTAAATAAAGGCGCTGAAGTGGTTAAAAAGTAGCCAATATATAATGATACTTATTTAATACAGTCTGACTTGTATTAAAAAATTATTGAAACCTCAATTGAATGATATGCACTAGACAACTTGCATTATGTTCGTGACTGACTTGCCTGGGATGACAGGTGTGGTGGCGATCTGAATGATAAAATAGGCTGGAGATGAAAAAGTAATATTTGAGGGCAGAGTAAGAATCAAGAAACTTATTCTTACTCTGCTTATCCCTGAAATATATTCAGGGTCTAGCTGTTAATTTGTTAACTCTATAAACGGGGGCGAGTGATTTAGCTGCCAGTGCCACAATAAAGGCAAACATGGCAAGTTTGAGCACAAGGATTGATGCGGTTGCACCGAGTATGGTTAAGGTTGATAGTGTCATTGCTAAATTCTCCATATAATTATGAATAAGTCGTCATTTTAAGTGGTTTCGTTAATTGCCTCCTGTGCTTGAGATATGATTTCTTGCTTAAGATCTTCTGGAAGCACTAACGCATGTGCCATCTGATCAAGATGCACCTTAACAGATGGCATTTCAGGATCAGCGACCAGGCATGCGGCTAAATACAGTTCAGACTTTTGTCCAATATCGTGCACACCACGTACGATGTCGTCTAATGCAATTGGGTGATTTAACAGGTCAAATACCGTGGATTTCATCTCGTTTGATAAATCCATTTGCGCGATTGACTGAAAAATCCTTTGCTGTTCTTCGGCATCAATGTGACCGTCAGCTTTTGCAGAAGCAATCATCGCTTTGATCAATTTCAATTCGTAATCAGGCGCCACCGTATGATGTCCATACAGATGGATTTCATGATCGATCTGGTGATCGGATCGGTTTGAAGCTGATGGGCCTTTAGATAATGGCTGATCGTAGCTATTGAGTTGCCAGCTTCTATATGCCTTAAATGCCAGGCCGCCCAGCACCGCAGCACCACCATAGCTTGCAGCTGTGCTGGCAAACTTTCTTGCCGGTTTATTGCTCATGAGCAAGGCCGCAATACCGCTTGCATTAGCACCACTCACCAGCTCCCCAGGCAGGCTGTTTCTGATTCTTCCCAGGATACTGCTGATTCCGGTGATATTTTTGGATGCAGTATGCTTGTTTTCAGTACCCATAAATTGATTGAATAAGTTGTTCATGCTCATGATGATTACTCCGTCAGTTTATAGAAAGGGTATTGGTCACTCTTCACCGTTCATAAAGCCCAGTAGATGTAACAGGCTAGTGAACAGATTGAAAATACTTACATATAACGTCACTGTGGCCATAATGTAGTTGGTTTCACCGCCATGGATAATGTTGCTGGTTTCATACAGGATCAGTCCTGACATCAGTAAAACGAACACAGCTGATACTGTGAGTGACAGCGCCGGCATGTTGAAGAATACTGCAGCCAGTCCCGCCAGGAAGCCGACGATAATGCCTACCATGAGAAAGCTTCCCATGAAGCTGAAATCTTTTCGGCTCACCAGGGCATAAGCTGAAAGACCGAGGAATACCGCAGCTGTGCTGGCCATGGCTGTGAGCACAATCTGGCTTCCATTGGCCATCGCCAGGTAACTGCTAAGAATAGGCCCCAGGGTGACACCCATAAAACCGGTCAGGGCAAATACGAATAACAGGCCCAGGCTACTGTTACGAAATTTTGCCGTCGCAAATAGTAGACCAAAATAACCGACCAGGGTTAACAGCAGACCGGGGTGGGGCAGATTTAGTGCCATTGAAGTGGCGGCAGTAGCAGCACTAAATAACAGTGTCATCGACAGCAGGCTATAGGTGTTACGTAGCACCTTATTGGTACTGATGGCGCCGGTTTGGGTTTGACTGGCTGTGTTAATCATGGGGGTATTCATGATAAATCTCCTTTAGATTCTTCTTATCAGGACAAAAACGCAGTATCTTGCGCTTCAGCTAGCGTTGCCAGATCAGGTCGATTACAGGCACGGCTTCTATCGCGTTGGCGTGTCAATTTGCGGCCAAGTGTGCGGCTGGCTCGGTTTGCTGCGCGATCAATGGCGACATACATATCTGTTTCAGTGTCTTCAATGACCAGGTCAGACTGCTGTGGCAGTACCATTTGTATTTGACAGCATTTATCGCTACCGCCACGCGGGCCGTTAATGTCTGACAGTCGCACCAGAATACGTTGAATATGCTGGTAACGTGTGCTCAGGGCAAAACCAAGGCGTCGTTGAATATGGTCTCGCAGAGCATGAGTCAGGTGAAAGTCGCGGGCCTGTATTTCAATCTGCATGGGAGTCTCCGTGCCTGTTTATTAATTGATGGGTTTAGCTTAGTGCGCTTTATTTTTAAGAAAAAGTCGAATATTATCAATCAACCATTCGAAATAAACGAAGTGTGTGCGCCATGATTAACTACAAGCATTTACATTATTTCTTGGAGGTGGCCAGGCATGGCAGTATTGCCCGCGCCAGTGAGTACCTGCACCTGACACCGCAAACCATCAGCGGGCAGATCAGTATGCTAGAGGAACGGCTGGGGGAGGCCCTGTTCCAGAAGGCTGGGCGCAACCTGGTACTGACCGATACCGGCCGGCTGGTGCTCAGTTATGCGGATGAAATCTTCTCGTTGGGGAATGAGCTGGAGCAAACCCTGCGTAATCTGCCTTCTGATCGCCCCATTGATTTTAAGGTGGGTGTGGTGGATGTGGTGCCAAAAACCATTGCCTATCGATTGCTCGCACCCGCGCTGGCGTTGCCTGATGCAGTGCGCATTGTATGCAAGGAAAACAGTATTGAGGAATTACTGGCGGAGCTGGCATTGCATCGCATCGACATGGTGATTGCAGATGGGCCAATACCAGCGGGCCTCAATGTGCGGGGCTACAACCATCAACTGGGAGAGTGTGGCATCAGTTTTCTTGCCAAGCCGGCATTGGCTAAAAAACTCAAGAAAGATTTTCCACATAGTTTAAACGCTGCACCACTCTTGTTGCCCAGTGAAATCAATAGTGTTCAGGGGCGATTGTTGCAATGGCTGGATAGCCTGCATATTTATCCGCGTATCGTCGGTGAATTTGATGACAGCGCACTGATGAAAGCCTTTGGTCAGGCGGGTACAGGTGTATTCATTGCACCCAGTGCTATAGCTGAGGAAGTGGCACAGCAATATGATGTACACATTATTGGTGAAACTGAAAATGTGCGCGAGCAGTTTTATGCCATATCGGTTGAGCGAAGAATTTCACATCCTGCAGTAGCAGCTATTACAGAGACAGCTCGAGCCTGGTTAAAGTAAATATATGGAGAGGTTCAGCGTAACAATAAAAATGACGGTAATTCAGGGCTGAGTGATAAAAGAAAACGCATGATCTATTTTCACTGCTACCCTTTTTAATTTCGAATAAAACAAAAAATCTTAGAGTGGATGCGTGGCGTATATTCTTATAAAGAAATAGAGATGGATCATGGTTTGAGCATAGCTTGTACAGGTATATTGGTTTGGCACGTTACAATGTGCTATATAATTTTACTGATAATAATTACTAAGGAATGGACGAATGCGAGCTGTCAAAAATATATTTTTAATTACATCGCTTTTCCTGATTTCGGGCTGTGCTATGAAACAGGCTCAAACGGAACATGAGTTTCGAGTGATGGCACCACAAAGTAGTTATGGTGCGCACGAAACCCTCACTGTGAAAAACTCATACTCGAGAGCGGTTTCAAACTTTAAGAAGAAAGCGAATAAGTGTCTTAAAGTCGAACTGCTGATGACGACCCGGAATCAATATGGCCAGACAGTTGCTGAGCAGACTTTAAGCTACACGCCTACACTGGTGACGAACAAAACAAAATCTACATTATCGGTACAGAAAAATGTATCGGGTGACGGCATGATTGCAGGTAAAGTGCCTGAAAAGGGCATGTTTATTGTTGTGGCCGATATCAAGCCAGCTGGTAAGGGTAATACCAGGCTCGATATTTATCGCAATACCTATGGAACCGATATTATCGTGGCTGCCATTAAGAACTGGGCAACGGGTAAAAGCCTGGCTTGTCCTGATTGGCCCAAATAAACCTGGATATGGCTTGTCAGGTATCTTGAGTTGTTGTCATGCTGAACGTTGCCGTAGCGGAGTTGAAGCTTCTTTATGTTTGATTAAGAGTGTTAAGATCCTTCGACTGCGCTATCGCTCCGCTCAGGATGACAAAATGCGCTCAGGATGACATTCTAGGGCGACGCTAT
>JBFFSQ010000092.1:0-11173 GCA_041572275.1 Gammaproteobacteria bacterium | reverse complement strand
CGTCTCTGTTTTTAGAATCACGGTGAATAACCTGCTGATACAAGGATTCCGATTGTTTTAACAAATCCTGCTTGAAGGCTGCATAGGCTTTGCGAATTAATACATCAATTGGATCATCAACCTGTTTGTGAATGATTGTAATTTTATTTGTCGACTGAGCCTTAACCGTCTTCGCTTTAATTTGTTTTGCTGTTGTTGGTTTCTTTGCATATGCTGAAGCTACTACTGCCTTTTCAACCTGCTCAGATGTCGTATTAAACGATGCAGACTTATTTGCTTCAGAAACCGCTGGTACTGTTTTTTTGATCATAGCCGGTTCGGTAACCACAACAGCATCTTGCACTGCCTCTGCAGAATCACTAACCTGGAGATATAAATAACCCGTCACTGTCATAAATAACACAATGATTATCGCGGCTGTTAGTCGCTGAGTTTTACTATGACTTATTTGGCTGGCCTGATTTCCCTTGTTAATCAATGCTGATAAAGCTTTTTCATTTTGTATTTCTACATGCCTGTCAGACTGATGCCTTCCAAATGATCTATAAGTTTTTGCTTCAACATCTTCTTGCTTAACTTGCTCACTACTCTGTTGTGAGTTCTCACTCTTTTCTACTTCAACTGACTCATCCTGTAGTTTCAGTTCGATCTTATCTATAACATCTGTTGTTTCTACTACAGCTGCCTTTGAAGTTGCCTCAGTTGTAAAACTTTTTTCTTCTACTTCACTAACTGGCTTAACGATCTCTTTATTAACCTGAGGAAATTCTTCTGGCGCTTCTTCTTCAAGCTCAAGATTCAGGTCAACCTCATCAACCACTACCTGCTCTGACGCCTTGTTAACGCCCCCTTCATCGCCTTTCTTTTTCTCATCGGCTGCTTTTTTTAATGCATCGAGAAGCAGGCTCATTGTTTATCCACCGCCTGTTTTTTATTTCTCATGGATTCTTTAGGCAAATACTTCTGATACTCATTGAGGTCACTTGCCAAACTAGCCTGATCAACCACAATCGGCTTAATAAATATCACCAGTTCAGATTTTTCCTGCAGCTCATCGGTATAAGAAAATAATTTGCCGACAAAAGGAATATCCATTAACAATGGCACGCCTCTAGTGACATCATCTTTTGTATCCTGCATCAAACCGCCGATAATAGCGGTATCACCACTATTAACCTGTAATATCGATTCTATTTCACGCACCTGAATGACAGGTACTTCGCTGACCACGCCCGCATCTGCAAACACCGGATTCGGATCATTCACTGTTTCTATAACCCTGGAAATAGTTGGACGGATATTTAATGTCACTACATTATCTTCACTAATATAGGGCGTCACCGACATGACAAAACCTACTGGCACTGAATTGATTGTTGTTTCATAAGTGGTACTGGTAATTGTCTGATTGGTTGTTGTATCAACTTCGATTTCGAAGAATACGATATTATCAACCACTTTTAGGATCGCTGGCTGATTATTAATCGCCATCACTTTGGGACTGGACAAAACCTGCACATCTCCAAACTGCTCCAATGCACTCAGTGTCATTGATAGCTGATCGCCACTAACAATATCACTTATGGTTAAAGTCGATACAGGCGATGATGACAGATTTCCACCCCTGAAATTAGAATTAAATCCGACACCTGATAATGGATCACTGGCAATAAGTGACCAGTCAATACCCGCCTGATAGCGATCACTCAGTTTAATTTCAGCGATGGTCGCCTCGATTAATACCTGTCGTTTGGCATTAACTAAGACCTGATCAACAAATCGCTGAATTAATGCATGTTGTTTTTGTGTTGCTTTTACTGCTATCAAACCGGTTTCTTTATTCACGATCACCCGATCGTCATTTATTGCCTCGATATCAGAACCATTCTCTACCAGAAAACTCTTAATATTTAACGTCAGTGTTTGCCAGAATTTATTTTCAGACTGGTTACTCACTTCAGTTAATGAACTGTTATCACCCCTGCGCCCACTGCCACCTGATCGTGAACCACTGCCTCCACTACTTTGGCCAATATCAGACTGCCCAGTTGAACCCAGTGAAGATGCAACACGAATTTCACCTCTAGCCTCACGTGAAATATTTACATAATCAATTTTATAATTACGCAGATAGGGAGTGTCTGCACGAACCCGTAATGTTGAATCTTCAATACTGTAACGCATGGAGACCTGTTGACTTAAACGCTCAAGAATTTGCGGCAGCGTCTGATCGATCGCGTTGAGTGTAACATTACCTGTGATATCACTATGAATATCAAGATTAAGTTTTGCATCACGGGCCATCGAAAATAATAAATCTTTTGCCGGAACATCACTGACGATCACGGTATAGGTTTCCAGCCTGGGTCGTAACTCTGGCTCGGGCAATAGGGTAGTTTGAGTCACTGGCGCGGGTATTTCAGCAGCGGGCACTATATCCGCCTTTGACAAATGTCCCTCTGACTGTTCGGGTGGCCGACTTAAAGTGCAGGCCGATAACAGTAAACTGCTGCCTACAGCAAACAATGATAACCATGTGTAATTTGAGGATTTCAAGTTCATATATCCAACATACTTAATTAATTGTTTTATTGCCTGCGTTAATGTCATAACGTATGGCTTTAATGGTTCTTAAATAGGGCCCATGCACTTTCAAAGATTTTGGTAAATATTGTAAATCACGAACAGCCACATCCCATGACTCATAATCATTGTACAAAATACTGTACATTTTCTTACCGCGTATAGTTGCTTCATACACATACAGGTCCTTCATGTTCAAGCTCTTGCCCACATTCTGTAGAAACTGATTCACTTTTTCTGGAACCCAGGCATCAAACAGTGCCAGTTGAATGGTAAAATTCTTCAACTCCGCCTCATTTAACCAGCCTTCGCTAATCTCTAAACGTTTTGTAAGCAATGCCGATACGCCACCTACAGGTTTTTTGCTATAGGTTTGTAAAATATTTTCAGCCTCTAGTTTTGGCTGCACTAACGGCAACTTCTGTGCATCTGACTGTGTGGTTAAATTCTTCGTTGTATCATCATTTAAAATCAGTGCTGAAATTAATGTACCTACCCACACTGCCATCGCCAGTCCTATAGCTACAATTGCAGCTATCAACCAGGGCTTCCAGTTTATGATCTGTTCAAAATCACTATCCTCAGCGGCAATCTTGATATGTTTGGTTGCTACACCATGCCCACCTTCTGAATAAACTGCTAGCAACGCCTTATCGGCCAGAATGTTTATGCGACGAGTTAAACCATGTGATTTTTTTTCAATATTGCTGGCTACCTTAGGCGAAAAAATATCCGGCCCACGATAACCCACTGCTCGCATACGATAATTCAGGTATTCATAGATATCTTTTGGTGGAAATGGCTCAAGATAAAAACTGTGTGTAATACGTTCTTTTAGCTGGCGGATATTTGGTTCACGTAACTTTTCATCCAGTTCAGGCTGGCCGAATAACACCATCTGCAATAATTTATGCTCACTGGTTTCAAGATTACTTAAAAAACGAATTTCTTCTAACGTCTCCAGCGGCATGCTTTGCGCTTCTTCAACAAACAATACAACCTGCTTGTTTTTTGCATGCTTCTCTAGCAGATAAGTATGTAACTTCTGCATTACTTCCAGCTTGCTCGACTGGTTGTTAACTTCCAGTTTCAGTTCAAGAGCAATGACATGAAGGATATCATCAGGGGACAAGCTTGGATTTGCGATATAGACGATTTCAATATGGTCAGGCAACTCTACTTCAAGCATGCGGCACAGCATGGTTTTACCACTACCCACTTCGCCAACCACTTTGATAATGCCTTCACCGGCTAAAATCGCATATTTCAGGGCTTCCAGAGCGGCACCGCGTTTGTTACCTGTATAAAACAAACTGGTGTCTGGGGTTATTTTAAAGGGCGAACGTTCTAGCCCAAAATGCTCCAGGTACATCATATCGTTGTTGCCTGCCGTCTAGTCATCGAGCATATCCATTAATCATTTGGTCACAATTGTAAATCAGATTGGACGCCGGAAAATCCTGAATTTTTCATAAATTCTCCGCATCTTATTTAAGCATAGACTATATTTTTCATTTTACATAAAATAATTCACCTAAGTTCATGATAAATAGTGAAAATTTCAACTAATGTTTCATATTGCCCTGTACCAGCCTGAGATCCCACCCAATACCGGGAACATCATTCGCCTGTGTGCCAATACTGGCTGCCAATTACACCTAATTCACCCTCTGGGATTTGAGCTAGATGACAAGAAATTGAGACGCGCCGGTCTGGATTATGATGAATTTGCACAGGTAAAAAACTACGATAGTCTCGAGCAGTTCTTAACAGCCATCGACACCCATCGTATATTTGCCTGCTCAACAAAAGGAACACAGACCCACAGCTCAGCCTGTTTTGAAGCGGGTGATGTATTTATCTTTGGTCCAGAAACCCGTGGTCTACCTGAAGACTATTTGATGACACTACCCAAAACACATGTTCTGCGTATACCTATGCTAGCTAATAGCCGTAGCATGAATCTATCTAATTCTGTTTCAGTCGTTGTGTATGAAGCCTGGCGCCAGTTGAACTATCTGGGTGCTCGCTAAGAACGTTGAACGGGGCTGCCTGTGTCAGCATCCCTATGTGAGACCTGCATCTGGAAATATACTGCTCTAACTGCCAAAATTAACGGCTCAGGTTTCAATCTTTAAAAAAAATACTATTTTCCGAAATTGGCGACATTTGGTGAATTTTTGAAGCATTTGGATACAGAATCAGAACAGATAATCCTATACTCGCTGACCCTAAAACCCAGTCATTCAGCCCTTGCCTCACGGGCCAACAAGTCCTGAACTGCCTGTTTGGGAGATTTACCTTCATACAACACACGATAGGTCTGTTCAATAATCGGCAACTCGACCTTGTACTGCTGGGCTAGATTCCAGGCTTCCTTTGCAGTCTTTACACCTTCCACAGCCTGACCAATCTCCTCCCTAGCCTGCTCGACCGATATGCCTTCTGCCAGCTTCAACCCCATTCGTCTATTTCGTGACTGGTTATCGGTACATGTCAGGACCAGATCACCAAGACCTGCTAAACCCATAAAGGTTTCCTGCTGCGCACCCATGGACTGACCCAGGCGCATCATTTCAGCGAGACCCCGTGTAATCAATGCTGCACGTGTATTGGCCCCGAAGCCCAGTCCATCAGCAATACCTGCCGCAATAGCGAGTACATTTTTTAGCGAACCACCCAGTTCAACTCCGATAACATCATCACTGCTATAGGCTCTGAAATTACCGTGATGAAGAAAAGCGACCACATCATCCGCTGTTGCTCTTGAACTCGCCGCAACAGTCACTGCCGTGGGTAAATTCTGCGCTACCTCCTTGGCAAAGGTTGGTCCAGAAATTACCGCCGTGGCGGTGCAGTCAGGTAGCTCTTCGGCAATGATCTGGTGCATCAACTTGCCACTACCCTGTTCAAGCCCTTTGGTCGCCCAGACGATCTGTTGATCACTTCGGATAAAGGCTCGGGCGGATTGAATAAAGCCTCGTAATGCATGACTAGGGACAGCCAGTAACAAGGTTTCAGCCCCATCTATCGCCGTTTTCAGGTCAGTTTCTAGCTGCAAAGCCGGCGGAAATTCAATATCAGGAAGATAATAAGAATTGCAGCGCTGTTGCTGCATGTCCCTGACTTGATCAGATTCTATGCCCCAGAGACAAACCTTCAGATCAGCCCGAGCAATCTGGATTGCCAGTGCAGTTCCCCAGGAACCCGCACCAAGTACGGCTATATTCCGGGCTGATACTGACATTAGTGCGCCGTTTCAGTTGCTTTCTGTGCCTGTTGCTGCTGGTGCTGCATATACAAGGCGTTGAAATTTACAGGTGATAATAGCATCTGTGGGAAGCCGCCCTTTGTGACCAAATCAGCAATCGCTTCACGGGCAAATGGAAACAGGATCTCAGGACAATAGGCACCCAGCATCCCGCCCATCTGATCAGCCGGGATACCGGCTATCTGGAACACTCCTGCCTGTTTTACTTCGACCAGAAATGCAGTTTTCTCTTCCTGCTTGGCTGTCACAGTTACTGTCAGCGTTACTTCGTGAACACCTTCCTTCAGTGTTTTACCTTCAGTATTGAGCTGTACATTAACTTCTGGCTGCCACTGAGCCTCTGAAAATACGGCGGGAGTGTTGGGTGACTCAAATGATACATCTTTCAGATAAATTTTCTGGATATTAAACTGCTGTGGCGCTTGCTCTTGTTCACTCATTATAAAAACCTAAATATGATTATTAATCCAGGACACTAGACTGTTGTAATCCAGCGCACCGGCTGTACGTGCCTTTTCCTGTCCAGCGGAGAATACCACTAACGATGGAATGCTGCGAATACCATAACGCGAGGCCAACGCCTGTTCAGTTTCAGTATTCACTTTCAGTAACCGCGCCCGGGGCTCGACTACAGCTGCCGCTTTTTCAAATGCCGGCGCCATCATCTGGCACGGTCCACACCAGGATGCCCAGAAATCAACCACAAGAGGGAGCTCACTCTTGAATAAATGACGCTCGAACTGAGCCTGATTGACAGCTAAGGGCTTAGCCATAAACAACGCCTCATGGCATTTACCACACTTGGCTGACTGACCTGAGCGTGTCTCTGGTATACGGTTGATGGCATTACAGTGCGGACAGACAAGCTGCATATTAAATCACACTCCCTGTAGTAGCGGATCCAATCCTCCCTGTTGATCCAGGGTGGATAAATCATCATAACCACCGACATGATAATCGCCAATAAATATCTGTGGCACAGTCTGTCGCCCACTCAAGTCTTCCATTTCCTGACGAATGCTTTCATCATCGGTCACATTGATTAACGTATATTCAGCCCCTTTGGCATCCAACAATTGTTGTGCCCAGGAACAATAAGGACAAAAAGGCATAAAATAGATTGTAATGTCGGCTGTAGCCATGGATTTATTTCTTGGTTAGCGGCAAATTCGCATTGGACCAGCTCATGACACCGCCGGACATATTATTCACATTTTCAAAACCTGCCTGCCTCATTAATTTACAGGCATAATTAGAACGACTACCAGAACGACAATAAATCAAAACAGATTTATCTTTATGCTTATCAAGTTCCGATACCCGCTTTTTTAATGCCGACATAGGAATATGGACAGCCTCCTTGATATGGCCCGAACTGTATTCCTGTGCTTCACGTACATCTAGCAGCAGGAAATCACCCTGATTCATCAGCTGTACTGCCTGTACAGGATTCAGCTGACTGACCCCACTCATGCGGCCATCCAGCTCCATTTTCACAATTAAAAACAGGACGACCACCAAACCACCGAACAATAGTAGATGGTTGCCTGCAAATTCGATCATCTGAGACATGTTAAATACAAATCCGTATACAATAATAGACACCCATATTAGCAAAAAACTAATACGGGGGCGCTATGAAAAAATAATTATAGTTCTTCTTCCATACCCGGCTGGGCACAGAAGACTTCCTGCATCATACCTATTAAACGTAAGGTCCGCGCATCACCTACTCGGTAAAATACACGGTTAGCATCTTTACGTGATGCCAGGATGCCCTTATCCCGTAAAATGGCCAAATGCTGTGAAATATTACTCTGGGATGTACCTACGCTGTCGACTATATCCTGCACACTGACTTCCTGGTCGCGTAAGGTACACAGTATTTTCAAACGCAATGGATGTGACATTGCCTTCAGGGACCGTGAAGCTCGATCAATATCTTCCTCCCTGGTCATTAATTGCGTTTCTTCAAATTCTGCGACCATTGGTTAGCCCTTATCCTGAATTATTGAGACTCTAATATTAGTAAACTTGCATAAAATAATACATAGTTTTTCTATGTTTTTTTCACTTTTTCTTGATAGTCACCAAAACACTCTCTTATTTCACAACATATTCGGGTTATCATATGCTCCTGTCACACTTTTATGATGTTTATGTATAAGCACTCATTAATCATTTTAATTACGATTATATCCGTCATACACCCTGTTTATGGGTCAGATGACGCCAGCAGTTATCAGCTCAAGCTGGATGAGATTCGTGACAAAATCAGCACCGTACTCTCGAATCTACAGGAAACTCAGGATAAACGCAGTGATGTACGTGATGAACTTCAAAAGCTCGAGCGTAAGATCGCCCGGACCTCTAAATCCTTACGTACAACCAAGCGCAAGCATCGAAATGCCGGCAAAAAACTTACAGATTTAAGAGCCGAACTTGTCACATTAAACAAAGAACTCAAGAAGCAACGGCAAGTCTTGTCATCACAACTACGTTCAGCTCATGCCATGGGACAACAGGCTCAACTCAAAATGCTATTCAATCAACAGCAACCTTCTGAATTGGGCCGATCGATGGTTTATTATAGGTATCTTAATCAGGCACGATCTGCAGAGATTAGTAGTTTCCTGGAACGTATAGACGCCCGTATGAAACTCGAACAAAGCATAGCAGCGACTAAACAGGAACTCGAACAGCTCCTGTTGACTAAAAACAAGCAACACCAGACACTTAAGAGTAATCGTAAAAGCCGTAAACAACTCCTGAACAAACTGAACCAGGACATCGAGCATCAGAACTATACACTCGATGAATTAAAATCTAGTCGTCACCGAATTGAAAGCCTGTTGATGTCCTTAGGTGAAATCCTTGCCGACATTCCGAGTCAAACTCAAAACCAGCTCCCCTTTAGCGGTCTAAAAGGTAAATTGCCCTGGCCCGTTAAAGGTACATTTTCGGCCCAGTTTGGAACACCACGCCATCAGGGTGATCTAATATGGAATGGCGTCGTCATCAAAGCTGCCTATGGCACTCCTGTTCGTGCCATTAGTCACGGCCAGATCGCTTTCTCTGACTGGTTACAGGGTTTTGGCTTCATTACTATCGTTGACCATAATGACGGTTACATGTCACTTTATGGTCATAATCAGGAACTTTTCAAACAAGCAGGGGACTGGATAGAACCTGGTGAAATATTAGCCACTGTAGGCGATAGTGGCGGTCAATCTGAAAGTGGCCTATATTTTGAATTACGACATCAGGGAAAACCAGTAAACCCCAGCCTGTGGTGCAATAATAAAATACGCCACATTGCTTTAAAGGATAACTAAATGATTGTCTTTGCGAAAAAGTTGTTTACAAGCTCGACACCAGTACTGGTTCTCATCAGTTCACTATGTGTATTTAATTCACCATTACTGCTAGCTGATTCCAATCAGACTGAACACCTTCCACTTGAACAGTTACGTAACTTTTCGGATATATTTGCACGCATCAAAAGTGACTATGTCGAAGAAGTGGATGATAAGGTTCTACTTGAAAATGCTATCCGTGGAATGCTTTCAGGACTCGACCCACATTCTACTTACCTAGACCCAGCAGAATATAAAGAACTACAAATAGGTACCAGTGGTCAATTTGGTGGGCTAGGTATACAGGTGGGAATGGAAGATGGGTTTGTAAAAGTTATTTCACCTATTGATGATACTCCAGCTTTTCATGCTGGCATAAAAGCAGGTGACTTAATTATCCGCCTAGATGATACGCCTGTAAAAGGCATGACACTTAACGATGCTGTTAATATCATGCGCGGAGCACCCGGTAGCAAGATTAAATTAACAATCATTCGACAAAAACAACCAGACCCACTCAACTTTACATTAACTCGTGCCATCATAAAGGTTAAAAGTGTCAAACAACGTTTACTTGAGCCCAATTACGGTTATGTTCGTATTTCTACTTTCCAGTCAAGAACATCACATCACCTTATCCAGGCCCTTAATGATCTTGTTAAGGAAAACAAAAACCCTCTTAAAGGCCTGGTACTAGATTTACGAAATAATCCTGGTGGTGTACTTAATGCTGCTGCCGAAGTTTCGGATCTCTTTCTAGATTCAGGTCTAATTGTTTACACCAAAGGCCGCATTGAAAATTCTCATTTCGAATATAAAGCAAAAGCAGGAGATGCATTAAGTGGCGTACCTTTAGTCGTTTTAATCAATGAAGGCTCAGCTTCCGCTTCGGAAATTGTAGCCGGCGCACTTCAGGATCAAAAACGAGCTGTCTTAATGGGTTCAAAAACTTTTGGCAAGGGCTCTGTACAAACTATCCAGGAACTTAGAAGTGGCGGCGCAGTTAAATTTACAACTGCTCGTTATTTTACACCTTCAGGTCGTTCAATACAGGCAGAAGGCATTGATCCTGATATAAAACTCGAAAACCTGAAAATTACAGTTGCCGAGGATAATGGCATAAAACATATTAAGGAAGCCGACCTTTCACGCCATATCAGTAATCCGACTGAATCAACCGATGATCTTGAATTTGAATCACCGGACAAACAAATACCTGAAAGCGATTACCAGATCAATGAAGCACTCAATCTGCTTAAAGGTTTAAATATACTCACGAAACCCTAGCTCAAGGTATACCGCTATGACTCATGTCCTTGTTCCGCTTGCAAATGGCTGTGAAGAATTGGAAGCAATTACTATTACTGACTTATTGGTGCGTGCAGGTATTAGTGTCACTACCGCAGGACTGGATAATAAACCCGTTACGGCATCACGTGGCACACGTATTATCCCTGACACAAGTATCGATGAAGTCATCAACAATACTTACGATATGATAGTTCTGCCTGGCGGACTTCCTGGCGCTGATTACCTGAGGGATGATGACCGCATCCAACAAATTTTAAAACGTCACTCTCAACAAAATAAATTTCTTGCCGCTATTTGTGCTGCACCTAAAGCACTCGCTGCTGCCGGTCTACTTGATGGCAAAACTGTTACCAGTTATCCAGGCGCACTCAATAATCTCACTCTAAACCATACCGTTATTTCTGATTCTGCACTAGAAATTGATGGCAATATCATAACCTCACGTGGACCTGGTACGGCCATGGACTTTGCTTTGACGCTAATTGAAATTCTGAAAGGGAAATCTAAACGCGATGAAATCAATTCACAACTGGTTCGTTAATCTATAATTTTTAAATTGATCTGTCTTCGCCATTCGTATAAAGCTACTGCAAGCGCATGCGCAACATTCATTGATCCGTTTCTTCCGTACATAGGTATATGTATAGCTTCG
>JBFFSQ010000091.1:0-11274 GCA_041572275.1 Gammaproteobacteria bacterium | reverse complement strand
TGCTATCTTAAAGCAGCCCGGGCATATACCATGACTGAATTCTGCTTCTGAATGTTTAGATAAATAAGTTTCTAATTTATCCCATGCGCCTTTATCATCTCGAATGCTGTGACAATATGAACAGATTGGAATAATGCCCTTTAGTGTTCTAATTTCATCCAGGGCTTCTTGAAGTGAGTGTATTAATTCTTCTCTTTCTCTCTCCAGCTGTTTTCTATCTGAAATATCGATATGTGTTCCGCTCATGCGAAGAGGGTTTCCATTATCATCACGTTGTACAATTTTGGCATGATCAAGTATCCACTTATAGCCACCATCTTTTGTAAGCATTCTGTATTCGAGTTTATGGAAGGGAGTATGACCTTCTAAGTGAGCATTGATTGATGCCCAGGCAATATCTCTATCGTCTGGATGAATAGAATTGGTCCAGGTGTCTGTATTATCCTCGAAATCCTTGATTGTTGTATAACCAAGCATCTGCGCCCAGCGATCATTGCGCTGGACTTCGCCTGTGATAATATTCCAATCCCAGAACCCCTGCTGGCTGCCTTCAAGAACCATTTTTAGGCGTTCTTCACTGAGTAGCAATTCTTTGTTAATCATTCTTTTGCCTATAAGTGATTTTCTAAGGTATTTAATAAGTGTCAATCCAGTAAATAATACCTGATTGTTGTTAAAAAGCGGTAGGGGCACACGAATATTATTAATTATAATAATAGTACAATTGCCATGGATATTAAGACAAATGTATCAGTATTGTCAGTTCTTGTACCTGGATTACGAACTTTTAAGGCTAAGTTCAGTAGCAATAATAACGTCCCTGGTTAGTATGGGATCTAATACAATATCCGTATGTTATAAACTGTAAAATCATTAAAACGTGATATGTGTAAATTTATATAATAGTTGATATAGAGACTGATAATGACGCTATATTAAATATTATGATGTAAATGAGAAGAGTATCGTTTTTTGTAGCGGTACGGCTAAATATTTACTATTTATAAATGGTCACTTTCCGATGTTTGCGTTGATAGAAAATAACCAGCACTGGTGTTACTAATGACTATTAATTTCATGAACAACAGAGTAAGGATGCTTGCTTATGAATTTGCTCGCGCAAAATTTTTGGAAGACACCAGGTGAAGAATAGCGATAAAAGCTTGTTAGTATATGGGTATTTAAGTGCTATAGGGGCGACTATTATTTGGTCTGGCAACTTCGTGGTTGCGCGTGGATTAACAGATAGCATACCCCCTGTAAGTCTTGCTTTTTGGCGCTGGGTGGTAGCAGTTATTGTTTTTCTGCCGTTTGCATTAAAATCGTTTGCTTCTGATTGGATTTTAATAAAGAGACATCTTTTATATTTAATGGCGACATCAATTTTGGGTGTATCTTTATTTAATACGCTTATCTATATTGCCGGGCATAGCACCACGGCTATAAATCTATCCCTGATTGCTATTACATTCCCGGTTTTTATTATTATTCTAAGCAGGGTTTTCTATAATGAATTAATAACCATGAATAAATGGTTTGGAATAATACTTGTAATATTAGGGATTGTAACGCTAATCACTAAAGCTGATTTGTCGATTTGGCAAAATATATCTTTTGCCAAAGGTGATTTATGGATGCTCATCGCAGCCATAACCTTTGCAATTTATAGTCTTATGGTGAAACAGAAGCCAGCCCAGCTTGGGGCCTGGTCTTTTCAGTTTATCACATTTGTTATTGGGCTATTGTTTTTGACTCCCTTTTATGTGTGGGAAGCACTGACAACGGATTTTAAGATTCAATCTATAGACAGTAATACGTTCTATTCAATTCTTTATCTGGGAGTTTTTGCGTCTCTGGTTGCTTTCATTTTGTGGGCAAAGGCAATTCATGTTCTAGGGCCTTCTAAGTCATCAATGATCTACTATACACTTCCTGTCTTTAGTGGGATATCTGCATACGTCTTTTTAGGTGAGGCTATTGCAATGATTCATCTGTTGAGTATGTTATTAATTGTTACAGGAGTAATAACGGCAATATGCGATCCAAAGACATTTTTTATGCGGAAAAATAAAGCTTAGCCATCAGGGCTGATGTCTGTAGAGAAAGAAATAAACTGATAATTTATGTTTTTTAAAAAACATGCGCCAAATTGCATTGTTGATTACATTTGAACTGTAAGTTATTTTTTGTTAATCCATTCTAAAGCATCACTTTCTGTCTTGAAAATCCGGATCGTTTTGTTTGAGTATTTCGAGAGCGAGCGGTAGAGTACATACAATCTTGCAAGGCTAAAGGCAAAATTGGAAGAGACAATAAGAGCCAGTTTGGTATCAATGCCGATTAGGTCGGTGGCTGTTGCAATGCTGCACATTTTTTTTATGCCATCTGTGGTCAGTTTGATACGTGAAATTTTTCTGAGATCAACAATCTCATTAAAATCACGATAATCCGTATTGCTTTTAACATCCTGCTGGTATTTCTTTAGTGCCTCAATGAAGTCGATGTCTATTGCATCACCTTTCCAGGTTGTAATGAGAAGCCTGGAATTAGTATCTATGTGGTGTTTCGCTGGCATGATTTTTATTAATACAATGCAAGACTTAAATAGGGATATAAATTACCACATCAAATCATCAGGAATCTGGTAATCAGCATAGGGATCATTCTCATCTTTGATCTGTTGTTCAGGACTAAACAGGATGATGCGTTTTTCATTACGCAGAAGAATTTTTTCAGCAACAGCATTAGGTACCAGTTCATAGCGGCCTTCTATGCGGGCAATGCCTAACTTGCCCTGTATAATCTGTTGCTTCATCTCTTCGTTGATATAAATGCGCTTAACCTTTTTGTTATGCTCAAAGTTATAAATGATTTCGCAGTCATCACCACGTGATAAACAATGATCTGTGATCAGTTGATTGATTTCTTTGGAAATGGCCTTCTTTTTAGCCTCTTCCTGCTGCCGCTTGTTTAACTCACGGTCACGTTTTGCCTTTTCTTCAGCAGCTTGTTGAGCTTTAAGCTTGGTCTCATCGATAGCCGTTTCATTTTTTGTGCGCGGTTGCTTGTTCTTTTTTTTCTTTTCCTGCTTTACTTTGTTGACTTGTTGCTTGGTGACCAGGCCAGCTTTAAGGAGTTGTTCTTGAAACGGGTTGTTCATTCAGGTTGTCTCGTAAATTCTTGGGTATAGATGAGGTGGTGTGATTTGGTTAAGTGCTGTAATTGGGGCAGTAACTCATTATTTCAACAGCAATTATAACGAATCTAAACGGAATAATGTCTGGGTATTTTGACTGGTTATAGCCATGAGTTGCTGAGGGGAGCAATCGCGAAGCTCAGCCAGGCTAGCAATGACCTCGGATATATAGTCGGGCTGGTTTCGTGTGCCGTGATATCGGGACGGTGGTTGGTCAGGTGCATCGGTTTCGATGAGTAAGGTATGATCGGGTAATTGACGGGCAATTGAGCGCAATTTAGTAGCTTTGTCATAGGTAATGGCACCGCCGAAACTGAGATAAAAACCGAGTTCGATCAGTTGTTTGGCCTGTTCCATGCTGCCGGAATAACTATGAATCATGCCACGAATATTTTTGTATTTTTTGACCTGTCTGATGACTTGCTCTGTGGCTTTTCGACTGTGAATAATGACAGGCAGGTCAAATTTACTGGCTATCGCCAGCTGGGCATCGAAAAAATAGAGTTGTTTGTCACGGTCCAGGTCTTTTAAGTAATAATCCAGGCCACATTCGCCTATGGCTATTGGCTGCTCCTGCTCAATCCAGCTATACAGCAACTCAAGATCCTTCTCAGTATGTTGATCGAGAAAGTAAGGGTGCAGACCATAAGCTGGATGCAGGCCTATGTATTGCTCACAAACGCTTTTGACTTTTGGCCAGCTGGCAGATGCGACGGCGGGCACGATGATATGCTCTATCCCGGTCAGATGGGCTCGGGCCATGATATCGTCACGGTCTGTATTAAATTCATCAAAATCAATATGGCAGTGGCTGTCGATAATCATAGAAACAGTGTGAGTACGCCGGTGTAGCCATAGATCTGGTTTTTATGAATTTCACCATTGGCAAAGAAGCCGACCAGTGGAAAATCCCCGAGTACAGAGTGAATGAGTCGTGCTTCTTCAGACTGATAGCCAAATTGTTCACGGCCTCGGCCGAGGCACGAAATATAGATACCGCCTTTGGGAACCTGGTTGATCCGTGACTTGAGCTGAAGCAGCATGCGTTGCATGTCTTCCTGTGCGGAGTTGCCATCACAGCGGCAGAAGACCAGTTCCTGGTGTTGTTCCAGATCATCAGTGATGACAAAAATCTTGGCTTCTTCATCAATACCTACCAGCGGGCGGACTGTGAATTCACCTGAATCTGAATTCTGGCGCAACAGGCCGGTAAAGATGTACTCAGAGGATTGTTGCCAGTCACGGGCAATGGTGAGGCCCGCATCATCGAGTAATATATCCAGCGCCGGCTTGTCATCCAGGGTGATGGCGATGTTTTGCTCTGCTTCGGTAATGCGATGTCTGGGCCCGATCGGAGAACAGCCCTGGGTGATATTACTGACCAGGTTGACTTGATCTGAAAACAGAACACCCGAGAAACCATCGAGTAGGATGTCATCGGCAATGTGGTAATGGTGGCCTCGGGATGAGGTGATACCACCAATCAGAAAGGCTTCAGGTACAGTGTCACTAAATGCCGTAATGTTTTGTATGAGTTGCGGGCTTTGTGGGCCGCCATGAATCAGGCCGATATTGTATGGGTGCAAGCGACACCAGTTATCAAGTTCACTGCTATAGGATGAGAGGTCGTTGCCAAAATGCGGCAATATCTTAAAATCCTGCTCATTCATATCAGTGATCATGATCGCAATCGCAGGCTGGTCGTAGTATTCATGGCCACTGACGATGATGCCCATGCCAGTGGAACCGGTCCAGTGTTGAATGCCGGTACTCTGGCGCAGGATCTGGATGATCTCAGGGAGCTGTTCGCCGATCAGGTCGGTGTTGTAGATAAATCCCAGGGTAAAATCAGCGGGTATGCTGCCTAGTTGTTGCAGGCAGTCCCTTACAATCTCATCAGTATCGTTACCACTGGCATGTGCATATAGAAATTGGGTCATGCTTAGATTGTAGTCTTATCTGGGCAATAAAAAAGCCGGCATTAAACCGGCTTTTTTATAAATGACGATCCCAGTCTTAACGTGCTGAACGTGAACGCGCAATCAGGTCATGAATGATAGGGGTCAGAATTACTTCCATGGCCATTCCCATTTTACCGCCAGGTACTACGATGGTGTTGCGACGAGACATGAACGAATCATGAATCATGTTCAACAGGTAAGGGAAATCAACGTTGAATTTAGCAGGATCCTTAAAGCGGATAACCACAAAGCTTTCATCCGGTGTTGGAATATCACGGGCGATGAAAGGGTTAGAGGTATCGACTGTAGATACACGCTGGAAGTTGATATCAGTTTCAGAGAACTGAGGTGTCAGGTAGTTCACATAGTCCGGCATACGGCGCAGAATCGTATCAACAATGACGTCTGCAGAATAACCACGCTCAGCGTTATCACGGTGGATTTTCTGGATCCATTCCAGGTTAACAATAGGGACAACACCGATGCCGAGATCAACGTGCTGTGCCACATTGACTGAATCTGTTTTTACCAGGCCATGCAGACCTTCGTAGAACATCAGGTCAGTGCCTGTTTCAATATCTTCCCAGGGCGTAAATTCACCGGCATTTTTGTTGATGCCCAGGCGTGCATTATGTTCTTCAGCTTCAGGGTCACTGTGCAGGTAGTAACGTTTCTGACCTGTACCATCTTTACCATAGGCGCTGAATAGCTCCTCCAGCTTGTCAAACAGGTTGGCAGCTTCGCCAAAATGACTGAAGTAACGGTTACCCTGATTTTCATGATCGGCCATGATAGATTTCATTTCTATACGGTCATGGCGATGAAAGCTGTCACCTTCGATTACGACGGGATTGATGTTTTCACGCAGGAAAATATGCTCAAATGCACGTTTAACGGTCGACGTGCCGGCGCCTGAAGAGCCCGTAACAGCAACGATAGGGTGTTTCTGGGACATGAAAGTCTCCTTAACTCATAATATTTATAAATTTTTAAATCGCAGCAGCAGCCCGTTAGTAGCTATCGCCGCGTGGAATTCTGTTGGCGTAAAATTTTAAATCATCACGCAATAAACACGTTATTTTAGCGATTTTTACCTGATCTGGCGAGTTTTTCTGCCAATGGCTGCTAAAGCGCTGTAATTTGAGATGGAGAGCTGTCGGCTAAGCTATTGATTCGATTAGGCTGAATGTAGAAGCGATTCGATGCTTTGTATAGCGGTCTGGATCGAGACCTGGCTTGCTGTGTCAATATCGATGCTAATAGCCAGCTCATCGTCCTGCAGGCGATCATGATTCTGGATTTGGCGCTGAAGCACTTCGATATCAGCTTCTGAGGTCTGCTTGTCTTGTTGCTGACGGTGCTGGATGCGGCTGGTTAGCTCTGCTTGTGACGACTGTAGATGAAGAATCCTGAAAGGGGTTCCACTGTCCTTGGCCAGTTGATAAAAGCGCTGGCGCCAGGGGTGCTGGAGGAATGTTGCATCGACCACCACCGAATAACCGGCTTTGATGATGACCTGGGCAAGATCGAGCAAATGCTGGTAGGTCAGCTGACTAGCCTCGGTGCTATAGATACCGGCGCCAGGTGCTGAGCGACTGCTGGCATAGAGATCAAGGCCATATAAGCGCTTGCGTTCGATATCAGAGCTAATATGAAGTAATGGCAGACGGTTGAGATAGTGCTGACAAAGGTAGGATTTTCCAGCGCCGGATAAGCCAAAGGTAATGAACAGGCAGGGTCTGTCCGCCCGTGTCTGTGCTTCAGCGAGTTGCAGATAGTTGTGGAAGGTTTTCCAGTTGTCCGCGGTGGTGGTTGATTTCTGCTGCAGGCTGATGGCTGCAACCTTGGCGCGCACCATTGCTCGGTAGACTGTGTAGAACCGGAGCAGGATTAGCCCCGGGTAATCGCCCATGAGGTGCATGTAGTGATTGAGCAGATAGAATTTATAATCGCCACGGCCTCGTGCTTCAAAATCCATGAGCAGGAAAGCCAGTTCGCTGACGATATCAATCCAACGTAGGTGATCATTAAATTCAATGCCATCGAACATGCGGATCTGATGGTCAATAATGGCAATATTGCCCAGATGCAGGTCACCGTGGCATTCGCGGATAAACCCGGTATCGTGACGCTCCTGCATTATGGCCTTCAACTGCTGATAACACTGATCACTCCAGTCATGTAGGGATTGTAGGCGCTTGACGATGTCTGGATCAGATATCCGTTCCTTAATCTGCTCGAAATTTTCGTTCACTGGATGAAAAATCAGACTGGCCTGACCTAGAGGATTATCTGGACGAGCCACTTCAATGCTATGGTGAAACTGAGCCAGCTTTACACTGAGTTCATCTAGTAATTCGAAGCTTAGTTTACCCTCGGACAGGAAGTTACTCAGCAGTGCATGTTCGCTAAACATGTGCATTTGAACGGCATATTCGACAGGAGTACCAGCGGCTTCTACCCGGGGTGAATCTAAAGGGCCGGTTATGGCCACAGTTTTGATATAAATATCAGGAGCAGTGCGGCTATTCAGTCGTATTTCTTCGTCACAGAAGTGATGGCGCCGTTCAAGCGTGGAGTAATCGAGGAAACCAAGGTCGAGGGCTTTTTTGATCTTATAGACATAATGGCCGGTGAGTATGACCCAGGAAATATGGGTTTCAATGATATGAATGTTTTCGACGGCATGATCATAACAGGCCGGACTTAACAACGACTGGATGAGCCGTTCCTGAGGTTCATAATCGGGGCATTTGTGGCCTGACATAATCTGTGTCCTTGAATGTCATACCTTTCAGCTTAATAAAATTGAGCAGCAAAGCCAGTTTTTCAGCGTACTTCGTGTGCTTCCTTCCCATCTGAATGATACTTAGAGGTGGATTTTTTGCAGCCAGAGTTCAGAGGCTCCACGGGTGATGTCGAGTATGCTGTTTGGGAAGAAGCCAGTAAACAATATCAGTACGGTGAGCAGTAGAATCAGGCCGAGTTCGCGGGGCAGGAGGTCGGCAGACTCTGTGATGACCGGCCGATTAATGGTTCCAAAGAAAGCTTTGCGATATATAATCAGAAAGTAGCTGGCAGCCAGTACGACATCCAGTAAGGCCGCCAGGCCAGCGCCGGTATGTGTTTGCAGTGCGCTTAATAAAATCAGGTGTTCTGCGGCAAACCCATTCGTGCCGGGTATGCCGAGACCGGCCATGCCAAACAGCATGAAGAAGCTGGCCAGCAAAGGCATAGAGCTGGCGATACCGCCAAGGCTAAGGCTATCCGTTGAACCGGTACGATGATGTAAGAAACCGGTTAACAGGAACAGGCCACCGACAATAATGGAGAAGTTGAAAAGCTGGAAAATTGAACCCTGTATGCCCTGAATATTGTAGGAGGCAATGCCGAGTATAACCAGGCCGATATGGCTGATACTGGAATAGGCTAGCATCGCACGTATATTGCTCTGGTTCAGGGCGACAATGGTGCCATAGAGGATACTCACCACACCAAGGCCGGCCAGTAACCAGTGATAATCCAGGGCAGCTTCCGGTGCCAGGGGGATCATGAAACATATCAATCCGTAGGCTCCCAGTTTCAGGCCTGTCATGATCGCAGCTATGCTGACGGGGCCTTCCATGGCAATAGCCGGTAGCCAGGTGTGGAAGGGAAATACTGGAGCCTTGGCACCAAAGCCGAGCAGTAACAGGATAAATACTGTGGCCTGTGCTTCGACTGGTAGCGGATTGTTCAGCAGTGACAGGTAATCAAAGCTGAGTTGGGCTGGAATATCGCCGGCAGCGGCGTTAAAGGCCAGGATAATAAATCCAAACAACAGGGGTATACCGCCTGCGAGCATAAACAGAGTGTATTTGACGGCAGCGTAACGGCGATTGGGCCCTATACCCCAGAGGCTGACCAGAAAATAGATTGGAATCAGGGTCAGTTCCCAGAAAAAGAAGAACAGCATGGTATCCAGCGCGCTGAAAATACCCAGGGTAGCGGTTTGTAACACCATCATTAGCGAATAGTACAGGCGTGGCATGGTCTGTATGCTGTTCCACGAACCCACGATTACACCGATAAATAAAAGAGTGGTGACGGGCAGAAATAGAACTGAAATCCCGTCGATTCCCACCTGATAATGGATATTCAAAGTAGGTATCCAGCTGATTTTCTCAATAAACTGGAAACCATTCTGGTTGTTATCAAAGCCGACGAGAATGAAGAGCGCGATTAACAGCACTACAATGTTACCGACCAGGGCCAGCGCACGGATGACTTGAAGATTGCGCGATAGCCATAACAAAGCGGCGACCACCAGTGGGCTGAAAATGAGTAAGCTTAATAGTGAAAAATTGTTCATAGCTTATTCCAGATGACCGTAGAGCTGGCTCAGGCCTTCCAGTGAATGTTCAATTAAATTCAGCCAGGGCTCAGAATAAAAACCAGTACTGAGCAGTACACCGATAAAGAGCAGTGCCAGCAGTTTTTCCTGTAATGAAGCAGGTGTGATTTCACGTTTCATGGTGATGCCGGTGGCTGTCTGGGGTGCCAGGAAAGCGCGCTGGAATGCCCACAGTAAGAAACCAGCAGCCACGACATTGCCTACAGCAGCAAAAACGGTGATGAGTGCGCCAAAACGATGGATACTGGCTTCCAGTACCAGATGCACCGAGTCAAAGCCTGGTGTGCCAGGCATGCCAATAATGGATAGACCGGCGATAAAGAAAGTGATGCCAAACAGGGGTAGATAATCAAACAGTCCGCCGAGTTTCGAAATCAGCAAGGTACGGGTGCGCCAGTAAACGAAGCCAGCAGTGAGCAGCAAGCCGGTAATGGCAAGGCCAAAGTTCACTGCGAGCATAACACCGCCCTGGAAAGCTTCATGGTTCAGACTGAACAGGCCAATAATCAGAATACTGGTATGGGAGACGACGGCAAAGGCTAGCAGGCGTCGCAAGTTGACTTGCATAAGTGCCAGCAGGGCGGCATAGAAAATACCAGCCACGGCAAAGCTGATTACATATTCGTGCCAACGTAGCACCGCATCGGGTAACAGCGGCAGTAAAAAGCGGATTATGCCATAAACACCGGTTTTCAGGCCGAGTAGCAGAACCGGTGCAATAGCTACCATGCCATGCTCGGCAGCGGTGGGCAGCCAGCCGTGGACAGGAAATAATGGGATTCGAATGGCCAGTCCATAGAACAATAGATAAAACACGATGGATTGGATAGTGATTGCGACAGGCACCTGGCTCAGGTCGAGCAAACTAAAGCTCCAGCGTCCAGTTACATCGGAATGGTTCCAGCCCAACATGAAGACACCCGCCAGGAGTAGCAACAGGCCGAGCCCCATGAACTGCAGGTAGCGGGCCATGGCAAGGTCACGCTCAGGTGATGTGGCCCAACGCCACAGAATGTAACCTACAATCAGTAATTCTATAGCCGAAGACAGCACAAACCAGAGCAGGTCGACGGTGGTGAACTGGCTCATTAGCGCTGATTGAACAATGAATAACAAGGCCAGGAAGCGTTGACGTTTTTCCAAGGGAATGAGATGGCTATACAGTACGATCATCAGGCCAATAATGGCGGTAAGTAATATGAACAGTACACTGATGCCATCAACCGCAGCATGATAGTGGAGAGGGGATAACAAGATGACGGATTCAGCAAGCTGCATGGCACCATTGTGGGCGTCATAGATTGAGTAGAGGCTGATGGCCAGGCCTAGTTGGAGAATAGAGGCAATGATAGAAATGGCAAATAGCTGGCTCTTTTTGCCGAGCATGATGATCAGTGCAGTGATCAACAGTGGGAACAGCTGCAGGCTGGCCAGTACTGGATAGCTTGCCTGTGTGGTCCAATGAATTTCGGTTATCGTCATATTACAAAATCACTACGAAGGTGGCGACAATCAGAATCAGTAAATAGCGAGGTTGGCTGAGGAGGACTTCTATTTTTAAAACATAGCCGCCGAGATGATGAATCAATTTCATCAGGCCTTCACCACTGCCTTTGAGTACCAGGTGTTCTTCAAACCAGCCAAGAATGGATGCCAGCCATTGCATAAAACCGCCGGCAAGACCCTGTCCTTTTCCAATTCGACTTTCTTCAGTGTCCTGATCC
>JBFFSQ010000090.1:0-11378 GCA_041572275.1 Gammaproteobacteria bacterium | reverse complement strand
CTTCCATGCTCAACAAAACTTAATCCGCCATTCCTGGCGGATTTCCCCTCCTTTCTACAATGCTCGGCAAACTGTAAAAGGGCACTTAAAAGCAAAAACGGCAAAGGCTACGGATTTTGACTTTTGATCCCCATTGAGCAAGCTGAGTTGGGAGTGATGTTTGTGGGGCTTTCTGCGAGGATGTTTGAGCAAATCACGTTGTTGGTGATTTGTGAGTTCCGCATTAGGGCAGGACGCCCATAAGTAGAACAACGCAGGAGCAGTTGTCGAGCAGCCACATCAATCGCGAGTGACGATGGAGCCCTCATTGATTTTTAATGAGGGCTTGCGACTCGGGGCGGCATTCTTTTGGTTACTTTTCTTAGGCTGTAGTAAGAAAAGTAACTCGCCAGTGTGCGAAAACCAAGAACTAAAAGAAGTGATAAGTTTAGTCACTTAACTCAGATAATGCAGAGTACAGTGGTACGAAAGAGTTGTTATATCATCGAAATGGCAGGCTCCGCTTTTGCATAAAGCAAAGAAGCTAACAGTGCTGAATCAATTCAACAACTGCTGCGGTAACCAGGTCGCCAACTGCGGCCAATACGCCAGCAATGCCAACGCAATTAACTGAATAACAATAAACGGCATCACCCCGCGATAAATATCTGTGGTCTTGATACTAGCCGGTGCCACACCGCGCAAATAAAACAGCGAAAAGCCAAACGGGGGAGTCAGGAAAGAAGTTTGTAGATTAATGGCAATCAGTATGCCCAACCAGATTGGATCTATGCCCATGGCAAGCAGGACTGGGCCGACAATGGGCACAACGACAAAAGTGATTTCGATGAAGTCGAGGACAAAACCGAGCAGGAACATCACCAGCATAACAATCAACAGTGCGCCGTAAGTTCCACCGGGCAGATCGGTGAGTAGCTCGGCAATGAGTTCATCGCCTTCAAAGCCACGGAATACCAGGGAGAAAATCGATGCGCCGATGAGGATCATGAACACCATGCTACTTACCCGGGTGGTACTTTGCATGACTTCCCGCAAAATGGGGAGACTCAGTTGTTTACGTTGCATGGCGAGCAAGATGGCACCCACAGCACCTACCGCTGACGCCTCAGTGGGTGTGGCCAGTCCACCAATGATTGAGCCCAGTACCACGATGATGAGCAGTAACGGTGGTAGTAGTTCGCGAATAACCTGTTGAATGAGTGTTGTTCGGTCATACTGGCGTTCCTGTTCGGGTACCGCGGGCATGGAGTCAGGGTTGAGACTGGCACGGATCACCAGATAGCTGATATACAGCAACACCAGTAGCAGACCGGGAATCAGGGCTCCGATGAACAGGTCAGCCACCGACAGTGTTTCCGGGCTGAAAATACCCATATCCAGTTGTGCCTGTTGGTAGGCGGATGACAGCACATCGCCCAGCAGGATCAGGATAATTGACGGGGGAATAATCTGCCCCAGGGTGCCGGATGCACAGATAGTGCCGGTGGCAATACGCGGGTCATAACCACGTTTGAGCATGGTTGGTAGCGACAACAGGCCCATGGTGACCACAGTGGCGCCGACAATGCCGGTGCTGGCAGCGAGTAACATGCCAACCAGGGTGACCGAAATACCAATGCCCCCGGCCCGGGAGCCAAATAATAACGCCATGGTGTCGAGCAGGTTTTCGGCAATGCGCGAGCGTTCCAGCATCACGCCCATGAACACGAACAGTGGTACGGCGATCAGTGTCGGGTTCATCATGATGCCATAGAGGCGGTTGGGTAAAGCTTCCAGAAATGCGTTATCGAAGCTCCCGGTATAACTGCCGATTACGGCAAACAGCAATGCCGTACCGGCCAGAGTGAAGGCGACCGGGAAACCGGTGAGCAACAGCAGGAACGCGGCGGCAAATAACCACAGTGCCATCCATTCCATCAGCCAGGCTCCCGCATCAGTAGCTGTGTCAGTGAGCGTAGAAACAGGGCTACAGCCTGCAGAATGAGCAGGAATGCCATGAGCAGAATACTGGTTTTAAGCAGGAATACACCGGGCAGACCCCCAGCTTCACGTGAGCTTTCGAGAATGGCCCAGCTATTGATGACATATTCCCAGCTGATCCAGATGATGAAACCCATCACAGGTAATACGATTAGCAGGCTGCCAAGCAGGTCGATCCAGGCACGACCACGGGGGCCAAGCTGGCTATAAATAATATCAACACGTACATGTTCATCATGCTTGAGTGTGTAGGCCGCACCCAGTAAAAAAACCAGGGCATGCATATAGCTGATGGTTTCCTGCAGGGCAATCCAGCCAGTATCGAAGGCATAGCGCAGGCAGACGACAATGAAGGTGACCAGTACCATGGCCAGGGTTAGCCAGGAGACGGTACGTCCAATCCAGTCGATCAGAGACTCAATGTATTTTGTCGTCAGTTGCATCATAGAGGCTGGATAGTAGCAGAATCCCGCCCGAGGATAAAAACAACCATGACAGATCTACAGTTCCATGAGGATTTGCTGTTCTTCGGTTGAGGGTTCGATGTCACGACTCTCATAGAACTGGAAAATTGCGTCAACCACATCTTCGGGCCGGTCAACAATACGAAACAGCTTCATATCCTTGGCACGGATCATACCTTCAGCCACCAGTGTGGTTTCGAACCAGCTGAGCAGGCCTTCCCAGAATGGACGGTGTACCAGCACCACCGGGATACGCCGGGTTTTACCTGTTTGCAACAGGGTCAGCATTTCTGCCAGTTCATCAAGGGTACCGAAACCGCCGGGGCAGACGACATAGGCAGAGGCATATTTTACGAACATGACCTTGCGAGAAAAGAAATGACGAAAGTGCAGTTTAATATCCTGATAGTCGTTGGGCAGCTGTTCCTGAGGCAGACGAATATTGAGACCAATGCTGGCAGATTTACCGGCCTGGCCACCTTTGTTAGCAGCTTCCATAATACCCGGGCCGCCACCACTGACCACTGAAAAACCGGCATCGGACAAGGCTTTGGCGATTGTTTCGGCCATCTGGTAATAGGGGTGATCGGCTTGCAGGCGGGCAGAGCCAAATATACTGATCGAAGGAGTGGCCGGGGCCAGTTGTTCGAAGCCTTCGACGAATTCAGACATAATCTGGAAGATTTTCCAGGATTCTCGAGTCAGCGCTGTCTCTGCCATGGGCGAGAGACGCTGGAATTTAGTTGTCTTGTCCGACATGGCGAGCTCGCCTTCTTGGGTTTTTGTGCATTAAGGTTAATAATAGCGCTTCATTTGATCTGCGAAAGTAAAACTTACCTATGGCTGCTAAACCCCCTTTGATTCTTGTTGATGGTTCATCTTATCTCTATCGAGCCTTCCATGCCTTGCCACCGCTGACCAACTCCAGCGGGCAGCCCACCGGCGCCGTTTACGGTGTGATTAACATGCTGAAAAAACTGGTCGATGAATACCAGCCGGAATACATGGCCGTGGTGTTTGATGCCAAGGGCAAGACGTTTCGCAGTGACCTGTATGAAGAATACAAGGCGCATCGACCACCTATGCCCGATGATCTAAAAGCTCAGATTGAACCCCTGCATGATTTAGTCGATGCCCTCGGTTACCCGAAACTGGTCATACCAAGGGTCGAGGCCGATGATGTGATTGGCACCCTGGCGAAACAGGCAGAAGCCGCGGGTATGGACGTGTTGATTTCTACCGGTGACAAGGATCTGGCCCAGCTGGTCAGTGATAAGGTGACCCTGATCAATACCATGAATAACACGCGTATGGATCCGGACACGGTGGTCGAGAAGTTTGGTGTCGATGCCGATCATATTGTCGATTATCTGGCATTGATTGGTGATACCGCAGATAACATCCCTGGCATTCCCAAGGTGGGACCAAAGACCGCGGTCAAGTGGCTGACCCAGTACGGTTCCCTGGAGGGTGTGATTGAGCATGCCGCTGAAATCAAGGGCAAGGTCGGTGACAACCTGCGTGATAACCTGGAACAACTGCCACTGTCCTACCAGCTTGCGACCATTGTCTGTGATGTCGAGCTGGAGCAGACGCCTGATCAGCTGGCAATGCAAGCCGCTAACCCTGAACAGCTGCGGGAGCTATACAGCGAGCTGGAATTCAGGACCTGGCTGGCGGAACTGAATGGTGACACGAAGACAGTAGAACCCGTACCCGCAGCAGTCGAGGCTGAATACGAAACTGTGCTCGACGAAGCCCGTTTCAATGCCTGGCTGGAAGCGCTGAAACAGGCCGAGATTTTTGCCTTTGACACCGAAACCACCAGTCTTAATTATATGCAGGCCCGGGTGGTGGGCGTATCTTTCGCCGTGGAACCGGGCAAGGCAGCCTATGTACCGTTTGGTCATGATTACCCGGATGCGCCGAAGCAGTTAACCGAAGATCAGGTGCTGGGCAGCCTGAAACCCCTGCTGGAAGATGAGTCGCAGTTGAAGCTGGGACAGAACCTTAAATATGATACCCACGTGCTGGCCAACCATGGCATCCAGCTGCGTGGTGTTGCTGAGGATACCCTGCTCGAATCCTATGTGCTGGATTCCACCAAGCGTCATGATATGGACAGCCTGGCTTTACGGTTCCTGAATCATGAGACCATTCACTTTGAGGATATTGCCGGTAAGGGGGCTAAACAGCTGACCTTTAATCAGATTGATCTGGAGCAGGCCGGTCCCTATGCCGCAGAAGATGCCGATATTACGCTGCGCCTGCATCAGGCCATTCACAGTGAACTGGTCAAAATAGATAGCCTGCTTCAGCTCTACCAGACACTGGAGTTGCCGTTGATGTCGGTGATTCAGCGTATCGAGCGTAATGGCGTCATGGTGGATGTGGATATGCTGGCACGGCAGAGCCGGAAGCTGGCCGAACGTATGCTGGAAATCGAGCAGCAGGCATTTGAAGTGGCGGGCGAGAGTTTTAATCTGGGCTCACCGAAACAGATCCAGGCCATCTTTTTTGACAAGCTGGGATTACCGGTGATTCGCAAAACACCCAAGGGTCAGCCATCGACAGCAGAAGATGTATTGCAGGAGCTGGCTGAAGACTATGAACTGCCGCGACTCATTCTCGAGCACCGGGGTTTGAGCAAGTTGAAATCCACTTACACCGATAAATTGCCACAGCAGGTCAATCCGAACAGTGGCCGCGTGCATACCTCGTATCATCAGGCAGTGGCCGCCACCGGACGCTTATCGTCTTCAGACCCTAATCTACAGAATATCCCTATACGCTCGGAAGAAGGACGTCGGATTCGTCAGGCATTTGTGGCTCCGGCAGGCTACAAGCTGTTAGCGGCGGATTATTCGCAGATCGAACTGAGGATCATGGCTCACCTGTCTGCGGATGACAGTCTGCTAACGGCATTTGCTGAAGGACAGGATATTCACCGGGCCACGGCAGCTGAAGTGTTTGCAACTAAGGTGGCTGAGGTGACGACGGAGCAGCGTCGTGCCGCCAAGGCGATTAATTTCGGTTTGATATATGGCATGTCGGCTTTTGGACTGGCCAAGCAACTGAACATTACCCGTTATGAAGCTCAGGATTATGTGGATCTGTATTTTGAACGCTACCCCGGTGTCAAGGCGTATATGGATAACACCCGAGAACAGGCCCATGATCAGGGTTATGTAGAAACCCTGTTTGGTCGTCGCCTGTACCTGCCAGAAATTAATTCTCGTAACGGTCAGCGTCGACAGTATGCTGAACGCACAGCGATCAATGCCCCGATGCAGGGTACAGCCGCCGATATCATCAAACGAGCCATGATTCGGGTCGATCAGTCATTGGCTGAATCGGGATTAGACTGTCGTATGGTCATGCAGGTACATGATGAACTGGTGTTTGAGGTGGCAGAAAAAGATGTAAATGCCTTGACAAAACTGGTGCATCGGGACATGGAATCTGCGGCAGAATTGAAGGTTCCGCTGCTGGTTGAAGTGGGTGTTGGAGATAATTGGGATGAGGCGCATTAAGGGCAATATTTTTTGGGCAGGGTAAGTATTTGGAGCTTGATTAGAAATTGTCTTATTAATCAGGCACTCGGCATGTGTACTCAACTTCAGGCTGAACTTAAGACTGCAATGAGTAAGGACATTGGCCTATACCACTCGTCGGTTGTATTTTGACTTAGCCATTATTTCGACTTAAATAAAGGTATTGAAAGAGTTTGGTTGATTGTTGTAGCTGAATTGCGCTAAAGCCCGGCGCAAGCTCACTCACCTCCCTGAGTGGGCAATTTTGAGGTCGGCATCCCCAAGCTGACCTTTAGTTAACCTCGACCCTGCCCAAGGGTCGAGGATTTTTTAAATTCCCAATTGTATCTATCTGCTAGCTCTTAGATGTGTCTGCCGGTTCATCTTTCGGGAGCTCGAACCATTCATCCAGTTTGGTCTGCAGTTCTTCCAGTCCGGTGCGCTTGAGGGATGAAAAAGTCTGCACGGTAGTATCGAAGCCTTCAGTCTTCAGTACCTGTCTCACCTGCATCAGGGTATCCCGGGCAGGTCCGCGTTTGAGTTTATCAGCCTTGGTGAGCAGGATATGGGAGGGTGTACCGAAATGTCGGCACCACTCAAGCATCTGCAGGTCATAGTCTTTGAGAGGATGGCGAATATCCATAATAATGACCAGGCCAGTCAGGATTTCGCGATGACCCAGGTAGTCTTCCATCAGCTTTTGCCAGGCACGACGGATTTTTTCTGGCACCTTGGCATAACCATAGCCGGGCAGGTCAACCAGACGGCGCTGGTCATCGAGGCTGAAAAAATTGATCAGCTGAGTGCGGCCCGGTGTTTTACTGGTTCGGGCCAGGTTCTTATTCTGGCACAGAGTATTCAGGGCGCTGGATTTGCCGGCATTGGAGCGGCCGGCGAAGGCAACCTCATAGCCAGATAGTTCCGGGAACTGTTTAAGTTGGCTGGCGCTAATCAGAAACTGGGCGCGCTGATAATAATTTTTCATGGTATTTAGAACTGGGAACTGGCTAAAACCGGTAAATCTTACCCTGAAACCGCCTTCTCAGCTATTTTTAGTGTTTGGTAAATTGCTGAAATGCACCATCTAGTGTAGACTTGCGCGACTTTTTCGCCGTTGCACGGCTGTTATATATAGAATTCTGCTGGATTTGGGGTGTTCCTGACTCCGGCTAATGTCTGAGTTTGGAGAGTACAAACCATGAAATTCAAGTTTCTGATCGCAGTGTTCAGCCTGCTTGCAGGTATACATTCAACTGCTATCGCCGCGGGTGATGCAGCAGCCGGTGAAGGCAAAGCAGCCATGTGTGCTGCCTGTCATATGCCTGATGGCAACAGTGTTGTGCCTCAGTTCCCTAAACTGGCGGGTCAGCATGAGCAATACATCGTTAAGCAGTTGCAGGAATTTAAAGCCATGAAACGTAAAGACGATACCATGTTTGGTATGTCGGCTGCGTTGATGGATCAGGATATGGCTGATATTGGTGCTTATTTTGCCATGCAAAAACTGGCTGGTCCTGCGGTGGCTGATGACAGCAAGGTTGCACTGGGTAAAGATGTATACCGTGGTGGTAACATGGCGACTGGTGTTCCAGCCTGTATGGGTTGTCATGGTCCAACGGGTGCGGGTAATCCAACCGCTAAATATCCTCAGCTGGCCGGTCAGCATGTTGAATACACACTGAAACAGCTGAAAGCCTTCCGTGACGGTGCGCGCGATAATGATGCAGGTAAAATGATGCGTAATGTGGTATCACGCATGAGCAATGAAGAAATTGAAGCGGTAGCGAACTATATTGCCACTATGCAATAAGTCTTGCACATCAGCTGAAGTTAAAAAAGGGTGGCTCAGGCCACCCTTTTTTTTATGGTCAGGATGACCGGTATGTCGCGGTGCCATGGATGGCAAAGAGCGACGATGGTCAGGATGACCTGTATACAGCGGGCGCATGGATGCGTAGGAGTTGTGATGGTCAGGATGACTGGTCACTGCTATCCCACTTACGCGTCATTACTCCGAGCGCCAGCTCTTCACCCTGCGGGCGGCCAGGCAAAGTCTGTTTAAATCGCTCTATGCGATTTGATACCGCGAAGGCGGAAATCCAGACATCGTGAAGAGTACGCCAATCAATAACTGACTGGATACCTGCTTTCGCGGGTATAGCGCAATTCTTGTTATAGATATTCATGTTTATAGACAGATCAATTTGATCTAAGCATCGAAATAAACACGCAAATACACTTTTGAAAGTATTTGACTGGGGCGCAGTGATGCTCAGGAAATAGATGGCATTATCAGGATGAGCAGGCTTATGGCATAATCCCGTGAACAAAAATCACTACACACAGTCTACTTATCCAAGTTATATCGGAGACCATAAGAATGAATCCATCGGGATTAAAACAATTACTGGGCCTGTTGCTTCTGTTGAGCCTGCCTTTTTCCGTATTTGCCAAAGATTTTAAAGAAGGCGTCGAATACAGTCGGCTGACACCAGAGGTGTCGACCACTAGTGGCGATAAAATCGAGATTGTCGAATTTTTCTGGTATGGCTGTCCCCACTGTTATCAGTTTGAGCCCACCCTGGATAAGTGGCTGAAGAACAAACCGGATAATGTTCATTTTATCCGCATACCTGCACCCTTGAACCCGAGCTGGATTCCTCACACTAAAGCCTATTATGCGCTTGAAATGATGGGCCTGGGTGAGAAACACCACATGGCTTTGTTCACGGCGATTCATGAGAAACGTCAGCGAATATTTAACTTCGATGCGATTGCCGGTTTCCTGGAAAAGGCCGGTGTTGATAAGCAGGCCTTTACCAGTTCTTATAATTCGTTTGCAGTTGAAATGCGCACGCGTAAAGCAATGCAAATGAGCAAACAATATAAACTCGAAGGTGTACCGCTAGTGGCGGTGAATGGCAAATATACGGTTTCACCGACTCAGACCAAGGGTTATCAAGGTATGATCGATGTCACAAATTATTTGATTGAAAAGGAAGCGAAGACCGCTAACTAGGGCTATAGTCTATTTCAGGCAGCTGAAATTCTAGCTGCCTGAATTCTATTTGCTCAAGAGGCTGGTCTTATGACGACAGATTCGTCTTCGCAGGACGCACAACAGTGGAAAACAAAATATTATGACCAGCTCGACCGGCTGGATGAAAAAGAAAAGGAATGGTCAGCCCTTGAGTCAGTATTGAAACGTGCAATAGGGCGACTAAGCCTGGCGGCTGAGGGCAGTAATGCCGAACTTGATCGGCAACTCAGGGATATTCGCACGGTCGTCAAAGATAAAGTCAATCGTCATCGCCTGGAACTGGTTCTGGACGATGTCTCAAAACTCCTCGCTAAACTTGAAGAAAAACAGAGTGCACCGGACCGGCAGGCAGTCGATACCTTATTAGGTGTTGTTGATAAGCTGCAATTGCCCGGACACATTCAAAAGGCACAGAAAAAATTAATCAAGAAACTCGCCAAAGCCTCGGATGCGGATAGTGAAGCTTTGGTTAAAGCGACGGTTGATTTGCTGACGTCTGCCTTTGAACAACAGCCGGAGTCGAATGAAAAAAAACCGGGATTGTTGAGTCGTCTTATTGGCCTGGGTGACACCCCTGAATCGGCCACAGAAGTTGAGGCGCTCGCGCCGGTACTGGTGCATGTACTGAAGTTGTTGCCCTGGCCTGAAGCCCTGGCCCATTCAGTGCAACAATTAATCAGTGATACCCAGCAATCGATCAGTGATGAAGACCTGGCGCGTAACATTAGCCAGCTGGAAACACTGGTGAAGGAATGGAAGCAGCAGAGTGTTGCTGTTAGCCATGCCGTCGATACGCCCGGCGCTCTGACTGTTGCAGTGACAGACGACACTATTTCAGAGCTGGAACTGTATCGCCGGTGTGTGTTGTCTATTCTCGAAAAAATCAACTCGACCGAATCACCGATGGGGCGTATTTCGGCCATGCAGGTGGTTGCCCGTGACGCGGGTTCGCAACAGGAACTCGATGCATTGACACAGGACCTGGCCAATCTGTATCAGCAGGTATCAGCAGATCAGCCTTCCCATGTTGATGCAGCGATGATGGTGTCTGATCAACCTTCAATTCAGGAGTTATTGATTCGCCTGCTGGAACAATTAATCGTACCGGTTGAATTTGAAGATCAGGTTGCCGAGATGAAACAGCGACTGGAGGATGAAACCACAGCAGAGAACTGGAAGCCCCTGTTAAAAGATGTCGCGGTGTTGATTAATTCCATTCGCAGTCACATGCAACAGGAGAAGCAGGAGTTTGAAAATTTTCTTCAGCAGGTCACGGGGCGTCTTAGTGAAATGGATGAATTCCTGCGCCATGAGCAGGATGCTATTGCAGATGCAGAACAACAAGGCCAGACATTTGATGCCGAGGTCAAAACCCATGTGCAGAATATTCATGATGACATGCAAAAAGCAGAGGATCTGGAAGTATTAAAACATCACGTCCAGCATCGTCTGGATGCCATGTCAGAACATATCAAGCAATATCGTAAAAATGAAAATCAGCGATTCAGTGAGGCGCAACAAAGCGTCGAGAGTATGCAGTCACGTATGCAGTCACTGGAACAGGAAGCAGCGAATTTAAAACATGTGATTGCTGAAAAAAATCGTCAAGCAATGTTCGATGTATTAACCGAAATTCCGAATCGCCTGGCCTATGAAAAACGAGTAGCTGAAGAAATTGCACGCTGGCAACGCTTTGGTCATCCGCTCAGTCTGGTGGTCTGGGATGTAGATTTATTTAAACAGGTCAATGATACCTACGGTCACAAAGCCGGCGATAAAGTGTTACGAACTATTGCGCAATTATTGAATGGTCGAATCAGGGAAACGGATTTTCTGGCACGTTATGGTGGTGAAGAGTTTGTGATGTTATTACCAGGAACTAAGGAAGAAGAAACCTTGCGCCTGGTGAATGAATTACGCTTGAAAGTGGAAGAGTGTGGTTTTCATTATCACGGTAAAAAAGTCACCATTACAGTTTCCTGTGGTGTCAGTAGTTTCAGGGTCGAAGATACCCTGGCACAAGTATTTGAGCGTGCGGATAAAGCCCTATACAGAGCCAAAGAAAATGGGCGTAATCAGTGCGTGGTAGCATCATGTCGCTCAGATTAGTTCACTGAATAAACTGGACTGGCAACTGCAGCATATGTCGATATATTCACAGCTGTGCAGAATGCCTTTTGTTACAGTGATCTGGCATGATTTTATTCGCCTGGGCTTACTGAAAAGCGTTTGCGTAAACAGCCTATCTCGGCTATGTTTAAAAAATACTAAAATATCACCAAGTGGATGAGGAGAAAGAATGATGAACAAGGCTGCTTACCTGATTGCAGGTGCTGCAATATCGGCATTTTTAGTGGGTTG
>JBFFSQ010000089.1:0-11497 GCA_041572275.1 Gammaproteobacteria bacterium | reverse complement strand
TTCAGCGGCATTGTCCTGGGTCAGGGTGAAACGTAAGCCCACTTTAATGCCGTGCTGTTTACACAATTTAATGCCATGCATGGCTTCATCGAAGGCACCTTCGCGACGACGGAAATAATCGTGGGTTTGTTTGATGCCATCAATGCTGATGCCGACATAGTCATAACCCACATCGGCAATTTGCTGGATGTTGTCTTCGGTGATCAGCGTGCCGTTACTCGACAGGCCAACATAGAAGCCCATGTCTTTAGCACGATGGGAGATGTCAAAAATATCGGGGCGCATCAGCGGTTCACCGCCGGACAGTATCAGTACGGGTACTTTAAACTGCTTCAGGTCATCCATCACGGTGAATACCTGTTCGGTATCGAGTTCCCCAGGGAAATCTTTGTCAGCGGAGATGGAGTAACAGTGTTTACAGGTCAGGTTGCAGCGGCGTACCAGATTCCAGATGACCACAGGGCCGGGTGGCTTACGTGCTGGTCCAATAGGGGTGTCATGGGCCAGTGTTTGCATGAATTGGGTCATTCTGAACATGGTGTTGTTCCAGCTGATGGTATAGATAGTGAGACACTAAAGTATAGAGAAAAAACTCGACATAGATTCCATGGCTTGTTTCGATCAGCGTAGCTCATTGACTGATCCTCAGGCCGGTTTTTTTCAGAATTTTTGTGCTGAATAAAACATCATGGCCGCGATCGTTGTTGCCCAGTAGTCGCGAGATGTGTTCGACTTTTTCAGCCACTTCTTCGCGGCTTTTGCCATGCACCATGGCAAACAGATTGTAGGGCCATTCCGGTAAAAAACGTGGTCGTTGGTAGCAGTGACTGACAAAGTCAACGGCACCGATGGTTTGTCCCAGTTCGGTTATTTTGTCATCCGGCACATTCCACACACTCATACCATTGGCCTTAAAACCCAGTTTATAGTGATTGGGTACGATACCAATACGACGGATGATGCCCTTGTCCAGCATGGCCTGCATACGATTGATGACTTCACTAACATCCAGGCCCAGTTCTGTCGCAACGTCATGATAGGGTGTCTGGCTCAACGGTAGGCCCTGTTGCGTGGCCGCAATAATTTTACGGTCTATGGCATCGATTTCTTCAGGGCTTATCATGGGGGCGGCGGTGTTCATGCTTAAACTTCAAAGATCAGTTGCAGAAAGAATTCCTGCTGTTTGGGCATGTTATACACTTTGAGACCGGTTTGTTTTTCGATATCGCTAATCACGCTTTCAATTTCTTCCGGTGTTTCGGTGGCGACTACAAACCACATATTCAATTCGTGATCACGGGCATAATTGTGGGCCACTTCATCGAAACTGTTGACGATGTCGGTGACGTCCTCGTAACGTTCTTCGGGAACCTTGATAGCTGCCAGGGTTAATCCACCACCCATTTTTTCGGCATGGTAGAGCGGACCAAAGCGACTGATTAAACCTGCGCTCTGCATTGTTTTGATACGCTGGATTATTTCATCAGCCGGAATTTCCAGTGTCTGCTCAAGTTGAGCCCAGGGCTGTTCACAGAGTGGAAAGCCACCCTGTAACTGATTGATGATTGTACGATCCGCTTCGGTGAGGTTCATGCCTGTGTAGCTTCTTTGGTCTGACTGTGGATGTAGACGGCTCCACGCTGTTTGAAGCAGCGGCTGCTGAACAGGACTTCGTGATTAATATCGTTGACATTACAGTTGTTGATCAGGGTTTGTAGATTGTTTAATACGTCCTCGCGGTCCTGACCATGGATCATACAGAACAGGTTATATGGCCAGTCGGGTAAATGCCGGGGCCGACGATAGCTCAAGGTGACAAAATCGTATTTACCAAAGCACTCACCCAGTTCATCTACACGATCAGCGGGGATATCCCAGACCACCATAGCATTGGCGGTGTAACCCAGTTTTCGGTGGCGAACAACCACCCCTAAACGTTTGATATCACCCTGTTGTTTCATGGCTTTGATGTAATCGATAACTTCAGCTTCAGTGCTGCCTATGTCCTGCGCAATTGCAGCATAGGGGTGTGAAACCAGGGGCAGGCCATGTTGCAGGGCAGCCACCAGTTTGCGTTCGTTAATCATGGTGACCTCCATTGATGAGTTGCAGAGGGAAGCCCAGGTCGATGTGATAATCCTTTTCCATGGGTAAGGACAGAATACGGATGTCTGTTTTCTGCTCCATATCAACGAGCACGGCATCTAATTGTTGCTGATTTTCGGCGGTCACCACAAACCAGAGGTTAAAATGGTGTTCACGCTCATAATTATGATTCACCGCTGAATAGCTGCTGATGATGTCAGCAACTTCTTCGAGACGATATTCAGGTACAGCCATGGCTGCCAGGGTACTGACACCGACACGGTTGGGGCGAAACACGGCACCCACCCGGCTGATGGTGCCCTGGTCTTTTAATTCAGTGAGCAAATCCAGCACAGCCTGTTCGTCAATGCCGAGGCGCTCAGCCATGTCAGCATAGGGTGTAGGCGATAAGGGCAGCTCATGCTGGAACTCATTCAGCAGTCGCTGAAGGATTTCAGTTTTAGCAGGCTGTTGCCCTTGTTGATTTATCGGTGTTACCGACATGCCTCTTCTCCATTTCCCGGTTTAGTAGTGAAAATACGGGGCGACAAGCTTGGCTGCATTGATCTAAGGCAATTATAGAATCAGCGGTCAGTAGAGGATATGTGGGAACGGGCTTATTTCGTAAGAGCTTGATTTGTATCATTTATCAGCATTTTATGATGAACTGATGGGTGCGGTCATTGGCACCTTTAGCCGTGTTTTTTCATTGCGGCTTCATATTTGGCTTCGACTTCATTGAGTTGCTCGGCAGGGATAAATTCCGGCCAGTTTTCCTGGGGAATATTGGCCATGGCGGTGGCATTGTAATCACTGCATTGCGGGCATTTGAAGAAAAAGACATGCTTGTTCTGGCAGGTCATGGTATCGATCGCAAAATCATCCAGTTGCATTGGGATGTTGCATTTTTTACAGGTCCAGAAATAACGAGGGTCAGGTGTTGTCATAGTCAGTCAATGTTCGGTGAAGATAGAGAACAATTTAGCAGATTAGTAAGTCCTGTAAACCTGTCAGATTGTAGTGGTATTTATGTTCATGTGACCATAGTTAGTCCGTTGCAATCATAAGCTGATATTCGTTAATCGCATATAGACAACAAAAAACCCGAACTATGTCGGGTTTCGTGTATTAATTAGACTGATTTTTGTGCCGGATTACCGGCCGAATATTATGAAAAACCTGTATGTTGTCATTATTTTTCTGGCATGACTTATTAATGTAATAAGAGCCAACAGTCACTTCAACCGGCTTATGCTCTCTATCGTCTAATACCAGGTTAAACTGACCATCAAAGACCTGTGCATTAGAAACTTTGGCAATAGGACATTCTGTAGTGCATATGCGATTTCCCTGCAAATCTTTACCACAAATCAATTTAGTACAGGACTTTCCAATCGCCTGTTGATGGGATAGTCCAAGAAGATTTTCGCAGCTTTTGTTCCAGAAACGAATCTTTTTATTTTCATCAATACCAAAAATTGCTTCTGTGGAATGCTCAAACAGCTCATGCAATGCACCCATTGCTAATCTACCTTTTTACTCATTTATATAATTGTAACGATGGAAAATGATGAAAGGTTCCCTTTTATTTCATCGAAGCATATGCAGGATAGATAAAACAGCCCTCAATCACATGAAATGTAATCGCAAGCATTTGTAATTATCTACTGAATTAGCATTACACAAGGAATAGTTGCATCAATTTATTATAATAACTGCTATGCGTTGCTAGCTGGTGCCTGCAGTAACTGATCGGAACAATCTAATTATTTGTGGTCATTCTGCTTTTGAGTATAGGTAGCTATTATTACCATATGCTTATGTTGTAAAAATTAAGCTTGAGTGACGGCGTATAAATGCCGTCGCTCAAGAAACCTCAAATCATTTCATCGATGAAGCAAAAGTATTAAATAGTTCTTTTAAAACCTTGGTGGCTGCCTGCATGCGCCCTTCAACGTCTACATGACTGGAGAAGTTCTCAGCTTTGTAGGCAGAAAGTGACTTTGTAATGGGTTTTCTGTTTTTGAATTTAAGAGTAACCTCTGCGTCAATATAGCCCAGTACATAGGGCTTAGTCTTATCCAGGCGCATTTCAAATTTCTTTCCATGCATAGTTTCCGCAATAGCTACCCCCAAGGGGCCGAGTTGAGTACTGGCGCTAGCTAACAAATCGGCCTGGTGATTGGCTTCAAATTTAAGGCGCTTTAATTTCAGGCTGATTGAGACAGGCTTTATTTTCCAGCTTGTGACTTCTTTATTTATAGAACTCCTCAATAACACAGGTACTGGTGGTTCAAACATATCATCGCCAAGTGTCCATATACCATATACATCGCTAGTAACCAGGAGTGAACCAATACTATATTCTTTATCGGTGTTTGGGCGTTCATCAGTAATACTAAGTGCAGTATTAGCCACACTTCCCATTGAGATGTCATCCTTAATAACAATCTTGGGTTGAGCACAAGCAGTAACAAAGATAATGAAAAAAGAAACGATCAGAAATCGAAAGTGTTTTACTGGCTTCATAAATACTCCATAGTGTTTTTATTAGATCTATTTTTAGAATAGTTACATTTGTATATTCATGGTCATGTTCAATCCTATCTGGATCCAGACCATCGTTTTAATAGTACAGAATATTTATCTTATTATCATAATAATTAAATTCAACCATTTAATGCTTTTAAATGAATTTATAGCAGGTCTTTTTCCCTGACTAATATTTATTTTATGAAAGTGAATGTAAACAATAAACTTCCTATCTAGCTAAAACATAACACTATTGGAGAATAAGACGAGCGGCTTCCAGGTGATGGAAGTGGATAAACTATGGTGTCAATCAGTGACCAGGTTATGCTTGCGTTAAAATTCAGGTCAATTCGAGGGTGTTGTTTTAGGTTGACTCGGTTTTGTGTGCCTGGTACCAGAAGTAAGCTCCGGTCATGGTGAAACCAATGCCAGCGATAACAAAACTGATACTGGTCAGTGTGATGTTGCCCGCCTGTAGAGAGCTGATCAGTGACAGGCCGGTGGTTGCTGCACCAATGAAGACAGCATGACGGTAGACATGGCGACGGGCAATGTTAGCTGCGATGTAGCCACCAATAGACATGATAATGAAGTAGCTGAAAATCCCCAGGGCATACGCCAGCACAGTGCCAAGACTTTGCCATTGCGGATGCTCACGAATGACCAGGGTATAGCCGGTGGCGGCCAGTAAAAATAACAGCTGTAGTAACAGTCCGAGAAAAATAATGGTGGCAGAACCTGCCAATAATGCTTTCCAGTTCATTGTTAACCTACAAGCCGAGGAATAAATACAGGCCCGTAAAAAAGCCGGTGAGGATCAGTGCAATATTCAGCATCAGAATTTTTTTTGCATGTGTGCTGCGTTGTCTCTGTTTGATATAAGACAGTACCGCAAAGGCTGAAATAACCATCAGGGTTTCGCAGAAAAAGACGGCGATGACCGTGGTGAACTTAGGTGCGCCGCCCCAGTTCTGGCTATAGGAGGTCATCACTGTAATGAAGCCAAGTACTGCATAGACAGATGGGATATAGGTGACGTAGCGCCAGAGTTTGTGGGAAGGTTGTGTATTCATGACGAAAGTCTGATCTTAAAGCCCGATTTTATGGGCTCGGTTGGTGAAGAAGATGCCACTTGGCTTGTCGGCTGCAATACTGGTGATGACCTTAAAGGTTTCGGTGTCGACAATATCGACCCGATCTTCATCGCGTACTGACATCCACACGGTTTCTCCACGGGGACTGAATTCCATATGCAGGACTGCCTTACCCGGTTTTAGTGTTTTAATGACCTTGAGTGTTTCTACATCGATGACCTGAATGGTGTCATTTCTAGGATGTGCAAAATTGACCCACATCTGTTTATGGTCGGGGCGGCTCATAACAAATATGGGCTGGCCATGCACAGGGATACTGGCAACCTGCTGCCAGTTGTGACTGTCGGCCACCAGCACTTCGTATTGGCCGACGGCGGGCATGAATATTCTGTCACCGGCCATGGCCCAGCCTTCCAGATGTGGCATTTTATATACGGGCAATTTTTCCCTGCCGCGGCCATAGTTAGGCAAAATCCGTTGGATGCCTTTATCGAGATGCCAGAGGTCGAGTAGCGCCATGCCATCTTCGCCAAACAGTCCGGCAATATAATAGCGGCCATCCGGTGTGATCAGACCATCATAGGGCAGGCGACCAATGTCTTTAAATTTGGTAATCACTGGATGGGCCGGTTGTTTCATGTCGACGACCCAGGTTTCGTCACCATCGTATAAGCTGAATACAAAACGCTGGCCTGGTGCATCAACCAGGCCCACGGTTTTGGACTGTTTATTGTTGCCGTAAATGGCGGGGATATCGGCCACCAGTTCCAGGGTTTTTGCATCAAATATTTTGACGCCACCAGGTTTGTAATTGGAGACGGCTACCAGTGAGCCATCCTGAGATATAGCGCCACCAATACTGTTGCCGGATTGCATCACCCGTTTAACGATGGTTTGAGTCAGAATGTCCACTTTGGTCAGGCCGCCATCGCGACCAAATACATAGCCGTAGCGCTCGTCACGAGAATAGACAATGGAAGCATGAGAGAGGTCACCGAGACCGTCAATCTGACTAATGGCGCTGTTGTTGCTGTGCTCAACCACCTGTAAACGACCAATTGCCCGTTCGATGATCAGGCCCATATCGCCGGTGCCGCGTAGCTGAGTGGTGACGCAGGCTGTGAGCAGGGGCAGAAACAGGCAAAGGAGAATGATTTTTTTCATAGTATGATCTTTAGTCTTCTTGTTGTGGGCCCTGTCTGAGGGTTTGCACCAGCCAGTGGACATCAGCCTCGGACAATTGTGACTTCCAGGGTGGCATTGGTGTACCTGGGCGACCTTCGCGTATGGTGACGAAGAGTAATTCATCTGGCTTGTTTTTGAGTGCATCGGGTAGCAGGGCAGGACCCAGGCCGCCTTTTAACGTCATGCCGTGGCATGAGCCGCAGTCGTGCTTTAACAGATGTTGTAATTCCTGCTGACGTTGCGCCGAGAGTTCAGCCTGTGCTGTTATTGGTAACCACATCATTATGGTAATGACAGCCCAAATGAAGGTGCAGCCTGTATGGCCGTGTGGTTCAACCTTTACTGGCAATTTGATCAAGTTGGTTTTCAGCATGCTGGGGGGTAAACCAGTTTAGTTCATCGGCAAAGTTTACGACATTACCAATAATGATGAGCGCCGGCGACTGAATCGCCATGGCTTCAATATCATCAGGTAATTTTGATAAATTGGAAATGCAGCGACGTTGCATGGCTGTAGTGCCATTTTCCACCGCAGCTGCCGGTGTGTTAGCGGGCAGTCCCGCTTTAATCAGTTCATTTTTAAGCTGGGACAGGTTAGCTAATCCCATATAAAACACCAATGTGGTGTTGGGTTCTGCCAGACTTTTCCAGTTCAGGTCAAGCGGGTGATCGGCCCGGCAATGACCGGTAATTAGTCGTACGCTGGTGGCTATACCCCGGTGGGTTAGCGGAATACCGGCATAGGCGCTACAGGCAGATGCGGCGGTAATGCCGGGTACATATTCAAAGTCGATGCCATGCTGAATCAAATATTGGGCTTCTTCACTACCGCGGCCAAAAATAAATGGGTCGCCGCCTTTCAGACGCACCACCTGTTTCTGGGTCTGCGCCAGTTTAACCAGCAACTGATTGATTTCATCCTGCCCCATGTGGTGTTGGCCTGAAGCCTTGCCGACATAAACACGTTGGGTACCGTGGGGAATCATATCCAGGATAGGTTGTGAGACCAGACGGTCATAGACGATTACGTCAGCCTGCTGGATTAGCTTATAAGCTTTCAGGGTGAGCAGGTCAGGATCACCGGGGCCGGCACCCACCAGCGCAATTACCGAGCTGTTACTCGACATGTTTAACTCCAGTCAGTTCAGGCTGGTCGATACCATGAGTGTGAGTGATTACAGTGAAAGGCTCAGTATTTTTGAAGCTCAAATCTGTTTCAGCAGCGTATGAATAGACTGGGATAATAAAGACCAGCAACAGGGCAAGACACAGATGAAAAATAATGAGGAGTTGTTTCATACATATGCTCCAAAGTAACGGGGATCTGATCCCGGTAATAAATTGCACAGAGCAGAACCTGGTAGCTTCATGGGCTCGTTTTGTTCAGGTCTATCATGTTGTTAGTCCATTATGTTGTCTTTAAACACCAGCCGAAGTTAATCGTATTCGGCTGGTGTTTAGACGGTCGTTATTTTTTCACGGCATTAATTTCAGCTTCCGCATTATCAAAGCCGAGTTTGTAACCGAGTGAGACATGATGATAACGGGCATTGGTGAAGTCATCATGGATGGCAAAGCCAATGTTGTATGTGGCGGCGGTATCCAGACTGATGTCACCGGCTTTGTCGGACTTCAGCTTGCGTACCATTTCCACAACCCAGGTGCCGTTGTTTAGCGTACCGGTGAATTCAACATCAATGCCACCTTCTTCCACGCGATCAGCCAGGATATAGCCATTGGTTGATTTCTTTTCACCCGCTCGATAGCGCAATAAATCCATGAAGTGACCCGCATCCAGTTCAGACTTGATTTCACCACTGTCTTTCAGTTTGTCCCAGCCGCCGAGAGCACCTTTGCGGGATTTCAGATTGATCTCAGTGCGACTTTCAGCGATGTATTTGGTCATACCATCGGCCGAGTTGAGTGCGGCAGCACCTGAGCCAGAAATAGCGGCCTGTTCTGGTGCAAAGGGCATAGTTCTCAGGTCAGCATGACAGGTACCCCAGCAGCCAGCACGATCTGCGTATTCTACGTCATCGGTAGCAAACATAATTGCCAGTTTGACTTTATTGTTGGGGTCCATTTTGCCGCCTTCAACAAAGGGGGCTGGGGTATGTTCAGTATCGGCCCAGCTAAAGCGCATGTACAGGTTTTCACCATCATGGGCAGACTGTATCTGAACCGGGAAGCTGCCACGTTTGCCAGGAATCAGAGTCGGCTCCATGCTGCCATCATCCAGTTCTTTTTCACCGGTGACGATTTTCTGGCCGATGTCAGCTAATTCTTCTTCATGACAGTCAAAGCAACGATCGCCGGAATTAAAGGCACGTTTACCACCGTGGTCACGACCCAATACCCATTCCATTGATGACTGACCGGGATAGAATACAGTTACTTTACGACCTTCAACGCCGCTCCAGTCAATAGCTGACGTAGAACTGGCTGCTGTTGGTGCCGGAGTAGCCACAGGAGCAGAATCAGTTGTAGGTTCGGTTGTGGTTTCTGCTACAGCTACCGGAGTGCTAGAAGCGACTTGTTGTTCTGCTGCCGGTGCTGATTTAGCTTCTTCAAACGCGGCCCATTGAGCGGGTAGTGGACGAATAAAATCAGGATTTGGAGTTTCTAGTGCTTCGAGTTGATCTTCTGGCATCTGGTCATGGACTTTACTGTGTGCAATGCCTTTATGACAGTCGATACAGGTATTGCCGGCTTTCATGCCATTTAAATGTTGTTTACGTGAACGACCTTTCTGATTTTCCGGATTCATGGTGGCGAAGTCATGGCAGTTGCGACATTCGCGTGAATCGGTGGCCTTCATCGTGTTCCAAACGTTTGTCGCTAATTTCAAACGTTTTTCATTGAATTTTTCTGGCGTATCAATCGTACCCAGTATTTTATGCAGGACCTCGTTACTGGCCTGGATTTTACGTACAACCTTGTGCACCCAGGGACGGGGAACATGGCAGTCGGAGCAAGTGGCCCTGACGCCGGCACGGTTGGTGTAATGAATCGTTTTGGTGTATTCCTGGTATACATTTTCTTCCATTTCGTGACAGGTAATACAGAATTCTAAAGTGTTGGTGGCTTCCATGGCGGTGTTGAATCCACCCCAGAAAATGACACCCACAATCATAAAGACAATCGCGGCACCGACAGTGGTTCCAAGGATGATTTTACGGGAAAGCAATTGACGATAGAGGTCGTACATTGTGTATCTCCAGGATAGCCGGACCTGATTTAAATATATTGTTATTAGAAAAAATGGGCGGGTAAAGACCCGCCCATTATGGGTACTGCTTAATGTTTAAGTTACGTGGTTAACACGGTTATGAACATTGAATTTACCCGTTGGTGCATAGAGACCTTTAACACGCGCTTTCTCTTTCAGCGTTTTCGCATCAAAGATTACGATTTCACCATTAGGTTTCAGAGAATCTGCACGATTCCAGATTGAAACCCAAACTTCTGAACCATCGTTGTTGAACTCCATGTGAACCGCTGCATAACCTTTCTTCTCGGTCAGGCGAATGGTTTTAACGATTTTACGAGTTTTCTTGTCGATAACCTGAATAGACTGCTGTACTTCTGGTTCTGGATGCTTGGTCTGATCCGCCCATACATAATCAGATTTTGGATGCGTACGGATGAACACACCAGCACCGTCAGTTTCAACGGTATAACACAGTTTCCATGCCTGGTCTTTGTGACCTTTTGGATCATTACCCCAGACACTGACCAGACCTGTACCCAGATGTGTAGTACCGCCGACAGGACCGCATTTAGGATCAATCCAGTTTGCGCCAGGACCGGGATGTGGCAGCTTGTCAACATCAATCATGGCTTCCAGCTTACGAGTCTGAGTATCAACAACAACCATCTTGTTAGATGCATTCGCTGCGATCTGGAAGTAACGACCAGTTGGGTCGAAGAAACCATCATGCAGGAACTTGGCTGAGTCAATCTGCTCAATACGCAGGTTATCGATATCAGAGTAATCTACCTGCCACATTTGCCCCAGTTCTTTCATGGCTACCAGCCAGGAAGATGCACCAGGTGTGTCATAGATAGCTGCAACACGAGACTCTTCTACATAGTCACCATCAACATTCACACCGCGTGATGAAACAACTTTCAGTGGGTCCATCGTTTGCGCATCAACGATAACAAAATGTGGAGGCCAGTAACCGCCACCGATGATGTATTTACCATCACCGGATACGGCAACGTCACGAGCATCATAGGCAACCTGTACTTCAGCTACACGCATCTTGTCAGGTGTCGCCCACAGGTCAATCTTGGTTAATTTACCGTCACGACCCATGGTGTACCAGAAACGACCCGGGTTTTTAGCATGTAAAGTGTTGTGATGCTCTGCTGCTTTCAGTACGTGTACTGCATAACCGGTATCGATATGAGCCACAACTTCATGTTTGTCACCGTCAATAATGGCGACTTTACCTACATCACGTTCGATAACCAGGAAGAAGTTTTCCCAGTTACGACCATGCATAGGTTTGGTCGGGTAGTCTTTTTCCTGAACATAAACTTTTTTACGTTCTTTCATTAAGGCCAGCGACATTTCGGGTGGCGTGGGTGGGTCG
>JBFFSQ010000088.1:0-11554 GCA_041572275.1 Gammaproteobacteria bacterium | reverse complement strand
TGCGCAACACGTACCGGCGCTGGGGGATGACTGTCATAAAATGCAGAATATAATGGATCCGGCGTTAAGGTGCTCGCATTTTCTTTATACATATTCACCAGTGCCTGGATGAGATTCCTTGCATCGGTTTGTTCGGCTGCAAATTCATCTGCTTCAAATTCATTTTTACGCGACAGCATACTCAATAATGGGCTGAGCAGGAATGTAAACACAGGCACCACCATAGTGAATAATAGCAATGCCATGTAATTCGAGCTTGTGCTGACGCCCAGGCTTTGATAGAACCAATCATTTTGCATTAACCAGGATAATACCCATAAACCCAACAGACTGGTGATAATACTGAGCAGCATGCCCTTGATGATGTGTTTGCGTTTGAAGTGGCCCAACTCATGGGCAAGCACGGCCTCAAGCTCGTCATCGTTCAGTGATTCAAGTAGCGTATCGAAAAAGACAATACGTTTGTTTTTGCCAAAGCCAGAGAAGTAGGCATTACCATGGCTGGAGCGACGTGAGCCATCAATGACAAAGATACCATTGCTGTTAAAGCCGCAGCGCTGCAAAAGATTAGTGATACGCGTCAGGGTTTCACCTTCTTCCAGTGGTTTAAACTTATTGAATATCGGGGCAATCCAGGTCGGGTAGGCCCAGGCCAGAAACAGACTGAATCCAGTCCAGACCAGCCAGGTGTATAACCACCACAATTCACCTGATTTTTCCATTAACCAGAGTACAACCCAGATCAGTGGGCTGCCAATGATCAGTGTCAGCGCCAGACCTTTGAATAAATCAGCAATGAAGGTATTGACGGTGGTGCGGTTAAAGCCGAAGCGTTCTTCAATAACGAAAGTGCTGTAAATGGAGAATGGTAAATCCAGTAATGCAGCAATCAGCATTAAACTAAGAATAACCGCGATGCCGGTGTAGATCGGGTCCAGTTCCAGCATGCGCCAGCTTTGGTCCAGTAACTCGAGGCCACCACCAAAGGTCCAGAGTAATAATAATGCCGCATCATATAACATGGGCCAGCGTCCAAACGTGACTTTACGGCTGGTGTAATCGGCCGCCTTCTGGTGTTCTTCCAGAGAAATTTTCTCACTGAAAGCATCTGGTACTGCATTACGGTTTGCGCGGATATGGTCAATGTGGCGTTGCGAGAGCCAGAATTTAATGATCAGAGAGAGTGCAAAAAAGCCGATAAAAAGCAGCCCAAAGCTATGCATATGAAAACCTCAATAAATGAAAACGGCTCTTATTATCGCTTTTCTGAAAAAAATGTTCTACTGTGTGCATCCCCATGAAATATGTTGAGAGTGAGTACTGGAGAAACCATGGCCCAAGTGGATAAAGACAACCTGATCTGGATTGACCTTGAGATGACAGGTCTGGAACCGCATAAAGATGTGATTATTGAAATTGCGACAGTGGTAACGGATAAAAACCTGAATATTCTTGCCGAAGGGCCGGTACTGGCTATTCATCAGAGTGATGAGGTCATGGCAGCGATGGATGAATGGTGTACCAATCAGCATGGTCAGTCAGGTTTAACCCAGCGTGTGAAAAATTCCACAGTAACGGAAGCTGACGCAGAGAAACAAACTATTGCTTTCCTCGAGCAATATGTGCCGTCCGGTCAGTCACCCATGTGTGGCAATACGATATGTCAGGACCGACGTTTTATGGTTAATTACATGCCGGAGCTAGAAGCATTTTTTCATTACCGCAACCTTGATGTCAGTACCATCAAAGAACTGGCACGACGCTGGGCTCCAGAGGTATATGACGGTTTTACCAAAGACTCCTCACATCTCGCGATGGATGATATTAAAGATTCGATCAATGAACTGATCTATTATCGGGAGCATGCGCTGAAGATCTAGCGTGATTTTGGCAAGAGCCCAGTCTGGGTCTCTTGCCTGGTAGCCACTATGGTTAGCATTCAATAGGGGTGTCCGAGCGATTACCCCATTCAGACCAGGAGCCGGGATAGCCACGAACCCGTTCATAACCCAAATGTTTCAACATGACGTAGGACAGGGCTGAACGATGATGGGTCTGACAGTAGACGATGATTTCTTTATCCGAGGTTAAGCCCAGAGCATCGAGTTTTGCATGCAGTTCGTCATCGGGGAGCAGGCGATAGTTGCGCTGACGGTCCATGCCATCAGTCCATTCAAAGCGGACAGCGCCAGGAATATGGCCGCCGCGTTCAGCAAATTTCTTGCTGCCATCGAATTCGGGTTGGCTGCGGGCATCAAGTAAAGCAACTTCGCTATTATCCAGGTTCTGCAGAATGTAGTCGGTATCAGCAACCACATCCATATTCTTGTATTGCAGATGAATTTCTCTAAGTTTGGTATGGGTCGGTTCTGCATCCAGAGCATGGCCTTCATTGGCCCAGCTGATCAGACCGCCATTGAGCAGTGATGTTCGCGTGTTGCCCAGTGCGTGTAATGTCCAAATCAGGCGTGATGCCTTGCCGCCGCCTTCTTCGTCATAGACGACAATATGCGTGTCTGCGGATAAGCCCAGTGACGATAGAATATGGCTGAACCGTTCGGCATCAGGTAATAAACCCATGGTAGGTTGCTGGATGGAGGTAACATAGGCGTAATCCAGAAATGCTGCACCGGGTATATGACCCTGTAGATACTGTGAATGTTTACTCAGGTCGATAATCAGCAGGTTATTGTCATTCAAGTGGGTTTCGAGCTGTTCAGGCTCCATGATGAGGGGGTAATCAGACATAGGTGTGACCTTATGATTGTTTGTCAGGTGTTAAAATAGTGTTCTCTGCGGCTTTTGAGTCATCAATGTCTGGATAATCCAGGGTGTAATGCAAGCCTCGACTTTCTTTGCGTTGCATGGCGCAGCGAATGATCAGATCGGCGACCATGGCCAGGTTGCGTAATTCTATCAAATCATTGGTAATACGGAAGTTGCCATAATATTCATCGATTTCAGAGAGCAATAAATCCACTCGTCGTTTGGCCCGTTGCAAGCGTTTATCAGTGCGAACGATACCAACATAGTCCCACATGAAGCGACGTAGCTCATCCCAGTTATGGGATACTACAACTTCTTCGTCAGAATCAGTTACCCGACTCTCATCCCAGTGTTTGATCTTATCCCAGTGGTAGGTGTCACCCAACTGCTGGATAATGTCATTACTGGCTGATTGCGCAAAAACCAGACACTCTAGCAGTGAATTACTAGCCATGCGGTTGGCGCCATGCAAGCCTGTACAGGCGGTTTCACCAATGGCATAGAGATGGTCAATAGTGGTTCTGCCATTTAAGTCGGTCATGATGCCACCACAGGTGTAATGCGCTGCGGGCACTACGGGTACCGGTTGTTGGGTGATATCAATGCCGTATTCCAGGCATTTGGCATAAATTGTTGGGAAATGTGAGCGGATAAATGCGGCCGGTTTGTGGCTGATATCCAGATACATACATTCAGCACCCAGACGCTTCATTTCATGGTCAATGGCGCGGGCGACGATATCACGAGGCGCCAGTTCAGCGCGTTCATCAAATTTATCCATGAAGCGTTTGCCGTTGGGCAGTTTCAGCAAACCGCCTTCACCCCTTAAAGCTTCTGTGAGCAAGAAGGACTTGGCTTCAGGATGGTACAGACAAGTGGGATGGAATTGCATGAATTCCATATTGGCGACCTGACAACCGGCACGCCAGCCCATGGCGATGCCATCGCCGGTGGAGCCGTCCGGGTTACTGGTATAGAGATAGACCTTGCTGGCACCGCCACTGGCCAGGACGACAAACCGGGCCTGGAAGGTATCAACCTTGCCGGTTTTTTTATTCAGTACATAGGCGCCAATACAACGGTTATGATCGAGTCCCAGCTTGTGGCCAGTAATCAGGTCGACAGCAATATGGTTTTCATAAATATCAATATTATTTTCGTGGCGTGCGTGATTAATCAGGGTGGTTTCCAGGGCTTTGCCAGTGGCATCCGCGGCATGAATTACACGTCGATGACTATGGCCACCTTCACGGGTCAGGTGATAGTGTTTGCTGCCATTCTTGTGCTGGTCAGTGGTGAAGGGGACACCGAGATCGGCCAGCCACTGAATATTCTCTGGGCCATGTTCGATGGTGAAACGCACTGCTGCTTCATCACACAGGCCTGCACCGGCATTCAAAGTATCAGCTATATGGGATTCAAAAGAGTCTTCTTTGCGTAAAACCGCTGAAATGCCGCCCTGGGCGTGATAGGTGCTACTGGCATTTTCGCGGCTTTTGGCGATGACAGCGATGTGAGCATGGGGTGCCAGACGTAGGGCCAGGCTTAATCCAGCCGCTCCGCCACCAATAATGAGAACTTCATGGCGAAATGAGTGTCTATTGTTTGAATCTTTGGACATGTATGAAGGATGACCCTTTATGTCAGTATGTGAATCAGGTATGGTTCTGCCATTCGGTACCGATGTTACACCAAAACGTCACATCAGGCCTAAACGAACACAAGTTGGCCAGACCAGCCATAATAATAATCAGGCAATGGAGTTGTCGAGCGGAGGGCAGGCCCGGATGGGCGAGCGAGAAATTGACCAGGCGCTGGTAGAGCGCGTACAGCAAGGTGATAAGCGGGCATTTGATATTCTGGTGCTGAAATACCAGCATCGGATTATTAAACTCATAGCCCGTTTCGTGCGCGATGCTGATGATGTCCAGGATGTCGCTCAGGAAGCCTTTATTAAAGCTTATCGAGCGCTGAAAAACTTCCGTGGTGATAGTGCGTTTTACACCTGGATGTACCGTATCGCAATCAATACAGCAAAAAATCATCTGGTTTCATCCAAGCGCCGCGCAACCGATTCTGCACTCGATGCCAGTGAAGCTGAGCAATATGAAGGTGCCGACTGGCTGAAAGAATATGCTACGCCTGAAAAAGAAATGCTGGCAGAGGAAATTAAACAGGTGGTAAATAAGACTATCAGTGAGCTGCCCGATGATTTAAAAGAAGCCATAACCTTACGTGAGATGGAAGGTTTGAGCTATGAGGATATTGCCGAGGTTATGGCTTGTCCCATAGGCACGGTTCGCTCACGAATATTTCGAGCAAGAGAAGCCGTCGATAAACAACTCAAGCCTTTGCTTGACCGCAGTTAATGGTTTTAGGTGAAACCGATGAAAATTAGAGACGAACAAATCTCAGCCTTACTCGATGATGCCCTGGAGGCCCAGGAAATCAAGGTGTTTATGCAGGATTTGAAACGTAATCCCCTGGATGATGCCGACAAGCTCCAACGCTATCAGCTGGCCAGTGCTGCCTTGCGAGACGAGCTTGATGCGTCATCGTTTATGGATGTGTCTGCAGCTGTGCATCGTGCAATTGCACAGGAAGAACAGTCATCGACCACGACTGAATCAACACAAGAGTCACGACGTTTTGATTTATCTGGCTGGTTACGACCACTGAGCGGGATGGCAATTGCCGCCTCGGTTGCAATGATCACGGTCGTTGCTTTTCGTACAGTACAGACTGAGTCAGTTGAAAACCCTGTTCAGGCTGTAGCGGATGCTCGAACTCAGGATAGTTTACAACCTGCACCGAATCAGCAGATGATGTTTGCGGTTAATCCTAATTTGAACCCGCGTTTGCGTACGGTTTCAACGTTAGAGACACCCGAGGATACGACATTGAGGGAACAGCAGCTGAGCCAGTATATGATCGAGCATCTGGAGTCTGCCGGCCAGACGACCATGCAGGGTATGATGCCCTATGTGCGTGTGGTGAGTTTTGATTCCAGGTCTGAACAATAATGCGACTGGCGGTTCTGGTCATAGGCCTGATCAGTTTTGGAGTTGTTCAGGCTAATGAAATGGAAGCATGGCTGCAAAAAATGATGCAGGCCACGACGACCACAAACTATGAGGGAACTCTGATCATACGTCAGAATGACCAGATGCAGGCGATGCGTATCAGGCACGGTGCTGAAACGCAGGGTATGTGGGAAAGCCTGGAATCACTAACGGGTGAAGTCCGTAAGGTAGTCCGAGAAAATGGCAAGGTAACGACGGTTTATCCCCAGCGTAACCTGATTACCATCAGTCGTGATCTCGATCCCCAGACGATTCATTACCGCTTACCATCTGATGTGTCACTTCTTAAACAACATTATCATCTTAAGTTGGCGGGTAAAGACCGAATTGCCAGTCAACCAGCACAGGTAATCGATGTCCTGCCTAAAGACCATTTTCGCTACGGTTTTAAATTCTGGCTGGCAGAAGATAGTGGTTTGTTGCTGAGATGTGATCTCGTCGATGAGCGTGGCAAGATAGTTGAGCAGTTGATGTTTAGTGATTTAACGATCATGGATTCGGCACCTGAAAAAATTAAAGTTATGACTGACGAGGCAAAACAGTATCGTTTGCTGGATCTGGATGCCGGTAAACGACAACAGTCGGGCCTCGCCTGGGTTACTCGACATTTACCGGCCGGATTTAGTCTGACTCGAAATGATGTTAAGCCGAGTATTCATGGTAAGGGTATGGTGCAACATATAGTATTCAGTGATGGTATGGCATCTGTGTCGGTGTTTATTGAAAGACATCATCCCGATGAGACTGCGCTTATGGGTGTATCTAGAATGGGTGCGGTCAATGCCTACAGTTTTCATCTGGATGATGACCATGTCACCGTGATCGGCGAAGTTCCCGTAGCGACAGTGCGCTTTATTGGACAGGCCATTCACAAACAGAGTCACAATGATTGAAGAAACCGCCTTTGTAGTTGCCGTCGAGGGTGACTATGCATTACTCCAGACACAGAGACGTTCAGCTTGTCAGAGTTGTTCTGTCAAACAGGGTTGTGGTACTTCGGTGTTATCCAGAGTGGTTGGTCAGCGAAGCACTCAATTAAGTGTCTTGAATACATTGTCAGCACAAGTGGGTGATGAGGTCATCATCGGACTTGAGGAAAATGCCCTGGTTCACGGGTCATTGTTAGTATATTCCCTGCCGTTACTGATGTTGCTGCTATTTGCGGTGCTTGGCGAATACTGGGCAAAGAGTCAGGGGTTGGGTAGCGAGTGGATAGTTATTGTGTCGGCAACGCTCGGATTTCTGTTGTCTTTGCTGGTTATTCGCCTGGGATTTTTTAACTCTAAATTAAGTCGGCGTATCCAGCCCCAGATGCTGCGCCGTGTTCACACCCCCAATAAGGGTCGTGATACTATTCCATTGGTTCTATAAAACCCTGATGGCGCCATTACTGGGTTGATTTTCATATAGTTGGGAGTTCTTTATGTGGTTTAACACCATGCGCTGGATTTCGTTACTGAGTCTTCTGGTTTTTGTTTCTTCACCTGCTGTGGCTCGGTCGTTGCCGGATTTTGTCAAACTGGTTGAAGACAACAGCCCAGCTGTCGTTAATATCAGTACTACACATAAAGTAAATGGTCATCACCCCTGGGGGAATCTGGATATTCCAGAGGATTCGCCATTTGGTGAATTCTTTCGTCGATTCCTGGATGAGGACCAGTTGCCACCACCTGAAGATGCCACCTCCTTAGGCTCGGGTTTCATCATTTCAGATGATGGTTATGTCATCACCAATCATCATGTTATTGAGGAAGCAGATGAAATCATCGTGCGCCTGAGTGATAAACGAGAACTCAAAGCCGAGTTGGTGGGCAGTGATGAATATACCGATATTGCCCTGTTAAAAATTGATGCGGCAAAGTTGCCTGTAGTCAAGATCGGTCAGTCCGATACGATTAAGGTTGGAGCCTGGGTGCTGGCGATTGGCTCCCCTTTTGGTTTTGATCATTCCGTGACTGCGGGTATTGTCAGTGCCAAGGGCCGAAGCCTGCCAAGGGCCAATTATGTTCCCTTTATTCAAACGGATGTGGCGATTAATCCAGGTAATTCAGGGGGCCCCCTGTTTGATCTGGATGGCAGGGTGATCGGTATCAATTCACAGATTTATAGTCGTACCGGTGGTTTTATGGGGCTGTCATTTGCTATTCCAATCGAAGTAGCGATGGGTGTGGTTGAGCAAATTAAGAAAACCGGTACTGTATCACGGGGCTGGCTAGGCGTTTATATTCAGGAAGTGACCCAGGAACTGGCCGAATCTTTCGGTCTAGATAAGCCCTATGGTGCCCTGGTTTCTCAGGTCATCAAAGACAGTCCTGCAGAAAAATATGGCCTGAAAGCTGGTGATGTCATTGTGGCCTTTAATGATAAGCCGATACTGGACTCCGCCAATTTACCGCCCCTGGTCGGCCAGGTGCCCGTGGGTTCCAAGGCTCAATTAAAGATACTGAGAAATCGACAATACAAGACCGTTGAAGTGACGATTGAAGTGTTGCCGGAGGATGATACTCCCGTCCATGCACAGAAAGCACCCGCCTCCAGCAATGCAATTGGTGTCGAAGTTTCAGCATTGACTCCAGCTGAACAGCAGCAGTTTGGACGTGGATTGAGGGTATCGAAGGTTTTAGCCGGCAGTGTGGCTCACAAGGGCGGTATCAAAGTGGGTGATATAATTCTGGAATTAAATCGTAAAGATATAAAAAATGTGGCAGATTTTCGTAAAAAAGTTGCCAATTTGCCTACAGGAAGTATGATTCCGGTTCTGGTTCATCGCCAGGGAGCTAACAAGTTCCTGGTGCTTAAAATACCCGAAGACGATTGACGAACCGAGCAGGACAGTAATGCCAGCAGATTTCAGGGTGTATGTACGCCAGGGATGTCATTTGTGTGAAGACCTGCTGGTACAGCTGCAACAGTTGCAGCTTGAGCATGCGTTTAAGTTTTCCGTAGTTGATGTGGATTCCGATCCCCTGTTGACCGAACGCTACGGGCTTCTGGTGCCTGTAGTTATGCAGAACGATACCCAGGTGTGCCATTATTTTTTAGATCAGGTTGCATTGCTGCAGGCCCTGGATAATACGAACATGAGTAGTACAAAGAATTGATGCAGAATATCCGAAATTTTTCCATTATTGCCCACATCGACCATGGGAAATCTACAATTGCAGACCGTTTTATACAGGTATGTGGCGGCCTTAGCGAACGAGAGATGGACAATCAGGTTCTCGATTCAATGGATCTTGAGCGTGAACGCGGAATTACCATCAAGGCACAGTGTGTATCACTGGACTATAAGGCGCGGGATGGTGAAACCTATCAGCTTAATTTTATTGACACACCTGGACACGTGGACTTTTCTTATGAGGTTTCCCGTTCGCTAGAAGCCTGCGAAGGTGCCTTGCTGGTGGTGGATGCATCGCAGGGGGTTGAAGCCCAGAGTGTTGCCAATTGTTATACTGCTATCGATCTGGGCCTGGAAGTCATGCCCGTGCTCAATAAAATCGATTTACCTGCAGCAGACCCGGAGCGCGTCAGGCAGGAGATTGAGGACATAATCGGTATCGAGGCAGATGAGGCCTGTCTGGTCAGTGCTAAGTCAGGCCTCGGAATTGATGAGTTGCTTGAAGAGCTGGTGAAAAAAATCCCACCGCCAGAAGGCAATATAGAGGGCCCCCTGCAGGCGCTGATTGTTGATTCATGGTTTGATCCTTATGTGGGCGTAATCATCCTGGTACGCATTAAGCACGGGCGGATCAGAAAAGGCCAGAAAATGCAGATTATGTCGACGGGGCGCTCGTATTCCGTTGACCATGTTGGTGTATTTACACCCAAACGGCAGAACACCGGTGAGTTATCCGCAGGACAGGTAGGCTTTATTATTGCTGGCATCAAGGAGATTGATTCCGCTAAAGTGGGCGATACCATTACCCTGGCTGATAATCCGGCGCAAGAACCTCTGCCTGGATTTAAAGAGGTGCAGCCTCGTGTATTCGCTGGCATGTTCCCAGTGGAGGCTGATGATTATGATGACTTTCGTGAAGCCCTCGATAAGCTGACGCTCAATGACTCGGCACTGAAATATGAGCCGGAAACCTCATCGGCTCTGGGATTTGGCTTCCGTATCGGCTTTCTGGGTATGTTGCACATGGAAATTGTGCAGGAGCGTCTGGAGCGTGAGTATGATCTGTCACTTATCACCACAGCACCCACGGTGGTTTATGAGTTATTAACCACCAAAGATGAACTGATTCAGATTCATAACCCGGCCGACTTGCCAGAAGTTAACTATATTGAAGAAATTCGTGAACCAATCATTACCGCACATATCCTGGTTCCCCAGGAATATGTTGGAAATGTGATCAGCTTGTGCATAGAAAAACGTGGTGTACAACAGAATATGCAATATATGGGAACCCAGGTAACTTTGACCTACGATATGCCGATGGCAGAGGTAGTACTGGATTTCTTTGATCGCCTCAAGTCGGTCAGTCGCGGCTATGCATCGTTTGATTATAATTTTAAATGTTTCCAGGCGGCCGATCTGGTTAAGGTTGATATCCTGATCAATAGTGAAAAAGTTGATGCTTTGGCGGTTATTACCCATAAGGATCAGGCTCAACGCCGTGGACGTGAAGTGGCCGATAAGATGCGTGAGCTTATTCCCAGGCAGATGTTTGATATCGCCATACAGGCAGCCATCGGTCGCCATATTATTGCCCGTACTACTGTGAAGGCCTTACGGAAAAATGTAACGGCAAAATGCTATGGTGGCGATGTTTCGCGTAAAAAGAAACTGCTGGAAAAACAGAAAGCCGGTAAGAAGCGCATGAAGCAATTTGGTAAAGTGGAAATTCCACAAGATGCGTTCCTGGCTGTGTTGAAAGTCGATAACAGTTAATGGGACCTATAATTCATGATATTTGATTTTGCTTTTTTTTTACTGGCAGGAACGGTTATTACCGGTGTGATCTGGGCGCTGGATAGCTGGCTCTGGGCTCCGAAAAGAAAAAACAACCCCTACCAATATAGCTCTGAGCCTGTATCCGGCCAGTCAACGATTAAAGAGCCGATAGTGGTTGAATATGCCAAATCATTTTTTCCTGTGCTGTTAATTGTTTTTCTGCTCCGCGGATTTCTGGTTGAACCGTTTCGAATTCCATCGGGTTCAATGATTCCCAGTCTGTATATTGGTGACTTTATCCTGGTGAATAAGTTTTCTTACGGTATTCGCCTGCCGGTTGCGAATAGTAAAATTATTGATATCGATGATCCCCAACGTGGGGATGTTGTGGTCTTTCGTTATCCCCGGGATCCATCGATTGATTACATCAAACGTGTGGTGGGCTTACCCGGCGACCATATTGCATATTACAATAAAGTACTCTATGTAAATGGACAGGCAGTCAAACGCAAGTTTGTGTCCAAATATGAGGGTCCGGGAGAGGATCATCGCGCCAATGAATATATTGAAGATTTAAATGGCGTAAAACATAACATGCTGTTATTACCCGCTCGTCCAGGTCTGGATGCGGAGTATATTGTTCCTGATGGGCATTATTTTATGATGGGTGACAATCGGGACAACAGTAATGACAGCCGGTATTGGGGGGTTGTCCCTGATAAGTATCTGGTCGGTAAAGCCTTCATGATCTGGATGAACTGGAACGGTGAAGTGAACTGGGATCGAATTGGTACAATAATTAAATAAT
>JBFFSQ010000087.1:0-11656 GCA_041572275.1 Gammaproteobacteria bacterium | reverse complement strand
GATATAGCTCATGGATATCCTGTGCCTGTGGCTCATTCATGTGGTCGTTGTTCATAGTGTAGCTACCAATGACTGTCGCAAACGCTGGATTGCATAACGTAAACGACTTTTAACCGTTTCCCGATTGACGCCAGTAATGTCCGCAATCTGCGCTAAAGTGAGTGACGCTTCCTCCTTCAACAAAAATGCACTGCGCTGCTCTTCGGGCAAGGCGGCTATCTGCTGTTTTAGCAGCAGATGATTTTGCTCCTGTAATACGCAATCATCTGGCTGCTGACCTGCATCCTCGACATCGTCTGAATCATACCCTGTAATCGATGCTGATTGACGACTCCGCCAGAAGTCCACCAGACGGTTATGGGCAATACGATACAGATACGTGGTAAAGCGGGCACTGGGCTGATAACGCTGACGCGCATTGACCAGGTTCAACCAGATATCCTGGAACAACTCATTCACATGTTCATTGCCCTGTCCTAACTGTCGTAACAAATACCGAAACAAGCTGCCTTTATGACGGGCATAGAGCACATCAAAGGCAGCTGCTTCGCCACTGCAATAGCTCAACATCAGTTGTTCATCGGTCATACTCTCCAGACTCACAACTGTTTCATTCAGCTCGTTAGGATGTATTGTGTTTTTCAATTCAATGACTGCGCCAGGGATACCAGTTGTAAAAATTCACCGCGATAGCCATAAGCATCCTGCCCCCGGGCATCACGAGCCAGCCTAAGGATATCATCATAATTAAAGTCGTCCATATATTGACCGCCTCTGAGCTGCTGACCAAAGGCCGCCACCGCAGCTGCGAATCGAAAATTACTTGAGCTATCCTGTAGTTGTTTGTGGACATCACTGCGCTGTACTACATGTTCTGTCAACTGACTGTTTACGCCATCTGGCTGCTTATATCGCAGTCGAACAAATGCAAGTTCATCGGCTCTGGCGACTGTTGGTGAGGCTGATGATGACTGATAACGCAAAGCATTCACACGCTGATGCTCACTGCCCGTTAATATGATTTCATAAAGTGCAGTCACACTATGACCGGCACCGATTTCACCCGCATCGACTTTGTCATTATTAAAGTCTTCGCGTTTAAGTTGACGGTTTTCGTAACCAATCAGTCGATATTCAGCCACCACAGCAGGATTGAATTCAATCTGAATTTTGACATCTTTGGCAATCGTATTCAGTGTCGCCCCCATTTGCTCAACCAGTACCTTACGGGCTTCGCTCAAGTTGTCGATGTAACTGTAATTACCATTGCCAACATCAGCCAATTGCTCCATGAGATGATCATTGTAATTGCCACGACCAAAGCCCAGTGTCGTTAGCGCCACACCATTCCTGCGCTCCTGCTCAACCATCTGCTTGAGCGCCTCGAAATTAGTGACACCCACATTAAAGTCTCCATCAGTCGCCAGTAGAATTCGGTTAATTCCCCCTGGGATATACGCCTGTTTAGCCATCTGGTACGCCAGTCGAATACCCGAAGCACCATTGGTTGAGCCACCCGCTGTGAGCGCATCCAGTGCCGTCATGATTTTAGCCTGCTGATCGCCCGTGGTAGGCTCAAGCACCACGCCTGAAGCGCCGGCATACACCACCAGGGATATGCGATCTTCCTGATCCATTTGTTTGACCAGCAACTTGAGTCCTGACTTGAGCAATGCCAGCTTATCCTGACTCTGCATCGAGCCTGAGACATCGACCAGAAACACAAGATTAGCCGCCGGCAACTGCTTATGCTCAAGCTCATAGCCCTGAAGTCCCAGGTGTAAAAGATATGCCTGTTTATTCCAGGGTGCAGGCGCGATTTCCGTGACCAGATTAAAGGGCGTCTCAGTATCTTTTGGGCGTGGATAATCATATTGAAAATAGTTAATCATTTCCTCAACCCGAACCGCATGCTTGTCGGGAAACGCGCCCTGATTCAGAAACCGTCGCACATTGGCATAGGCACCTGTATCAACATCAATACTAAAAGTTGATATCGGCTGCTCTATTGTGCGTTTCACAGGGTTATCCGAAAATGCCGCATAGTTTTCACGGTAGTCAGCTTCATAGGGCAACCAAGCCAGGTCTATTGATGGTTGATTAGCACTGGCTATCCCCATCACCGACCGGGAGAGTTCCGCTGATTTGCGTTCCATTTTTTGTTTAGTATATAGCTTGCGTATTTCTGGTACTGCCTGTGCTTGCTGCGGTGATAGAGGCTGTGATTCGTCTTCAGTTACAGCGCCTTCCACTGCGGTCTGTACAGCATCCCGACTACAAGCCTGTAATATAACTAGCATAGCTGCCATCAGAACCCATGAATATTTCATAACCTGTCTCCGTTTTATTGTCTGTTTTTTTCTATAAACGGAGCTGTCAATGCAATGGGGTTAAAAATGTTTAAACATTTTTCATTTACGCTTTAGCAAAAAAAAGCCCCTGCCGGGGCTTTTTGATAATCAATACGCTCGACTAAAACTAATCCAGCAAACTATCCAGACGATCCAGATCGTTAATTACTTTCCAGGTACCGCCACCACTTTCGACACGATCGGTCCAGGCATCAACACGTTGTTGGTACTCACGGGGGTCTACATTATCCGAACGCAACTTGGTGACATTCAACGCCACCACTTTGGTGCCATCAAACGCGATGGGAAAATCACGGATATGCCCTTTTTTAATTTCTTCTTTCAGATCAGAAAAAATCAAAATATATTTCTCTCCAGCACCGGTTTCATTCAAATATTCAATGGCCTGTAACATCCCGCCCGTTATATCCGTATAAGAACTCCCCTTCAGGTTTTTGGCAAACTTTTCCATAGACTCAAGAAATGCTCGTTTCTGTGAATTGGCTTTTGAAGGACGAATATCAAAGGTAATTTTAGCGACTATATCTTTCTCACTAAAACTGGCACTATCGATTCGAGCCAGCGCCAGGGAATCACCGGGATTCAATATACCCAGCAGATATTTAAGAATGCCCTGTGCTTTTTCAATCTGTTGCGTATAGGTACCTGAGGTATCCAGTAACATATACACGGCACGATTATGGTTTTTTGGTTCAGAACAACCGCTTATTAACAGGGTGACAAACAACGTTGTTGCAAATAATAATGTCTTCATATCTATACTCCGATGCCCATTTTTTGTTGTTATTATTTAGACGTGTCAGGTGATTTTCGATTTTGTATCAACTGCTCGATTCGTAATGGCAGGAAAATAGCCAGATCATATACCGTCACCAAAAACTTGCCGGAACCATTGATCAAGTTGCCCAGCAGGCGAATGACCAGACTCAGTATACGCAGGAACCAGGCCAGCACCATACCCAGTACTGTGCGTGAAGAATGGATGAATGATTCCAGTGGAATCGCCACGAAGGTCAACGCGAAGGGTAAAATAAAACCCATCACCATCTGTCCCACCGATGGAATCCAGCGGAACTGAGGCTCTTCCACTTCAACACCAGACAGTACCTGAGACAATGCTTCTCTGTCGGCAGCTAACATATCACGCATATAAGCCAGAGATGACTCGATGGTGGCAAAAACCAACAAGAACACAAAGGTCACCACAATAATAACTTTGCGCTTTTTATCATCCAGAGTACTAATGATTGGAAACAGTCGTGTCACCCCAACCGACTCCATCAGAAACAGACCCAGAATCACTTCAATGGCAATAATAAACATTGCCGCCACATCCGAAGCTCGAATTGATCCCACATAACTGCCAGCCCCTACCATCTCAGACATGGGCAGAGCAACGAGCTGAAAGTTTACGTAGCCACCAATGGTGGCAATAAACAGTACCAGACCGGAGATAAAAAACTGCGTCAGCGATGATGATGACAGCATACGTTCAGCATACGCAGTTTTAGCCACGATCTCTTCATAATGCTGCATTTTGTTATCAATAATGGTGGAACGGTTTTCCAGGCCGGTGATTTTTTTCTCCACACTGGTGAGAATTTTGGTTAATGATCGCCAGTAGGGCATCATTTTCTTCAACAGCCCATGACGTTCTTTATTCGCCTTGCGGTACTCGGCCACATTCTTTTCCAGGGATTTTTTCAGTGTGCCGTGAATATCATTAAGAATTTTACCCACTACTGGCGAGCCCTCTGATGGAATCTGGGCAACGGTTTCAATCGCCTTCAACCATTCTGGTGGCTTCGGTGGTACTTCGCCGGATTGCACATAATCTTCATCGATACGGGTAATTTGCTCGTTCAGGTCACGCTGCAGGGAGGGATAACCACTCAAATCACGATTTATAATGGCTTCAACACGCTGAAACTCTCGCTCGATAACCCGTTCGGTTTCTTCCTTGCCATGTGCCATCAGCACTTCGCGATTACGCCGTTGTAGTTTTTCCTCCGCAATCCACACTGAGCGCGCCATGACTCTAAGTGCATTCCGGATACTGTGCGTGACAACCAGTATGGCCTGATGCGCTGGGGTACGTGCGATATACATCAATATCACAAAAATGACGACCCAGATTAAGGCAGAAACCCCCGGCTGACTTGGTACCCAGAAACTCCAGAAATTAGACGACTCCATGGCGCCTCCCATTATTAATCATTATTGTAGTTGTTCAATTGTAGACAGTGTTTCAGATTATTTTTGCGATGCAGTGCATACATCCGTCAATTGTGATCTCTGCCACATTTTCAAACCCGCTGTGATCTGCCCTTTGCGTCTATTATGGCCCAATGATTCTTTATTAATTATCAGTATGTTACAGATCAACAAATGAAAAAATAAAGTAACCTATATTGGTCTAGAATTAAACATTAAATATCAAAAAACAGTACTTGTGTCCGGGCAGCACACCGCTTACTGTATTATCAAACAAGTGCCACAAGGGATGTGTAACGACCAGCACACCATTGACGTCATAAATTCTTAACTTAACTGTCACATAATAAAATGAGCTCCAACAACCAGAATAAGAATATGCAGGACATTGACTTAAAACTTCCGGAATACTACCTGAATCGGCAACTCAGCCTGCTGGAGTTTAACTGGCGTGTGCTACAACAGGCTCGTAATGAAGCCGTTCCCTTGATGGAACGACTCAGGTTTCTCTGTATTTTTAGTACCAACATGGATGAATTCTTTGAAATCCGTGTCGCAGGACTGAAACAAAAAATTGAACTGGGGGCCCTACAAAACGAGCCGGATAACAAAGCACCCCATGAAGTCCTCAACGCCATCAGTCAACGTGCCCACGAGCTGGTTGATGAACAGTACCGCATGCTCAACCACCTACTCGACCACGACCTGGCTGCCGAGCAAATCCATTTCATCCGCCGTTCTGACTGGACCGACTGCATGGACAGCTGGCTGCGAGATTATTTTGAGAATGAACTCCTGCCCATCATTAGCCCATTTGCCCTCGATCCGGCCCACCCTTTCCCCCGCATTCTCAACAAAAGCCTGCATTTTATCGTCTCACTAAAGGGCAAGGATGCCTTTGGTCGCAACAGCGGCCTGTCAATTGTACAGGTACCACGCGCTCTGCCCCGCATCATCCAGCTCCCCCAACAGGACTGTGACTGTGGCCCCAATGATTTTGTCTTCCTGTCCTCGGTGGTACACGCCTATGTTGAAGACCTTTTTCCGGGTATGAAGGTAAAAGGCTGTTTCCAGTTTCGTGCCACCCGCAATAGCGATCTATATGTCGATGAAGAGGAAATTGATGACCTGCTGCGTGCGCTGGAAGGTGAACTGGGTTCACGACGCTATGGCGATGTCGTGCGTCTTGAGGTGGCACATGATTGCACTGAGGATGTCAGTCAATATTTACTGGAAAAATTCAAACTAAAAGCGGACGATCTATACCAGGTTGACGGCCCGGTTAATGTCAATCGTCTCAATGAAGTCTATGACCTGATTGACCGCCCTGATCTTAAATTCACGCCGTTTGTGCCTGCACTGCCCATTCAGCTATCGCCACAATCGGATATTTTCGAAACCATTCGCAAGCAGGACATCCTCCTGCACCACCCCTATGAGTCCTTTGCGCCTGTCGTAGACTTCATTCGCCAGGCCGCTAGTGACCCGAATGTGCTCGCTGTCAAACAGACCCTGTATCGTACCGGCTCCGAATCCGCTATTGTCGATGCATTGGTGGCAGCTGCCAGGGCCGGTAAGGAAGTCACTGTAGTTATCGAATTACGTGCTCGCTTCGATGAAGAGTCAAACATTTCCATGGCAACCCGGCTACAGGAAGCCGGTGCTCATGTCGTATATGGCGTCGTCGGCTATAAAACTCACGCCAAAATGTTACTGGTAATTCGCCGCGAGTCACAAAAACTTCGCCACTATGCCCACATTGGCACTGGCAACTATCACTCCCGCACCGCACGCCTGTATACCGACTACGGTATGTTCACGGCTAATCGCAAGGTTTGTGAAGATCTGAACCGGGTCTTCCAGCAGCTCACCAGCATGGGCCGCACCAAAACCCATCAAAAGATTCTGCAGTCGCCCTTTACCTTACAAGAAGGCCTGATGGCAAAAATCGATCGAGAAACTGAACATGCCAAACAGGGTCTTGAGTCACGTATCATCATAAAACTCAATTCACTGGTTGATGCCAACATGATTCAGGCTCTGTACCGCGCCTCCATAGCAGGTGTCAATATCGACCTGATTATTCGTGGTATGTGCTCATTACGCCCGGGCATCCCCGGTATTTCCGAAAACATTCAGGTCCGTTCCATAATCGGTCGCTTCCTGGAGCATGACCGAGTGATCTACTTTGGCAACAACGGTGAACCTGAAGTGTTTATTTCCAGTGCTGACTGGATGGAAAGGAATCTGTATCGCCGTGTTGAAATCTGCTCGCCGGTAGAGTTTAAACCGCTACAAGAACGCATTATTGAAGAACTCCAGTACTACCTGAACGACAATACCCAGGCCTGGCAACTCAATAATGATGGCAGTTATTCACGTATTGAAGCTGGAACCGATGAAGAAAGCTTTACCGCCCAGCAAAAATTTCTCGAAACGCTAGCGGAGAGCTACTGAAATCCGTGTACTGCTAACAATGAATACACGTCAGCTCAAACTGTGGCAATGGACAGGCTATAGCCCAGGTTAGCCACGACCTCACTTTCCAGCTCAAGATCTTTCAGTGTCAGCGGATGCTCATCCAGCCAGTTACTGGGAACATGTATCACCAGACTTTTTTTAGCTACCTTGATCTGTAATTCTGGCAAGCTTGCCTGACTACGGCTGCGATGCAAAATAACCGACAGCCGGAATAGAAGAGCCAGCTTCAAGATAAGTTTACGCCCGGCTTTTTGCAAATGCTCAAAACTACTGGCGTCGAACTTACCTCGGTGCACATTCACCAATGTCGCCAGCCGTCGCTGCTCCTGTTGTGAGAAACCAGCTAGATCTGTGTTCTCAATAATGTAAGCACTATGTTTATGAAAACCAGTATGCGCAATATCACGACCTATTTCATGAACTTTGCTGGCCCACAACAACAATGAGCGTGACTTCTGACAATCCAGTGCCCAGTCATCGCAAACCTGTTCAAAAAAATTAATGACCGTTTGCTCAATCCGCTGGCCTTGCTGCTCATCAACATGAAAACGCTGAGCCAGACTCTCAATACTCTGATTTCTGACATCCTGATTGTGGCGACGACCAAGCAAGTCATAGAGTAAACCCTCGCGTACAGCGCCATCTGATACCTGCATGTGGGCAATATCAAGGGCTTCAAACACGCCCATCAGCACAATCATACCGCCGACGAACACGGGTTCCCGCTGCTCACTTAAACCGGCGAACTTAATGCTGTCCATGGCCTCATGTTGTTTCAACAACTGAATGATTTTAGCCAGTGCCTCAAAGCTAATGCCATCCTGATTATCCAGGCCCACGGCCTGTATCACACTGGCAGCCGAGCGAATGGTACCAGACGCACCAATCACCACATCCCAGCCACTATTACGAAAAGTGTGCCGAATGGCCTTCATCTTCTGTAATACATGAACCCGTGCCTGATCAATACGCTCTGGCGTAATACAGCCGTCGGCAAAAAAGCGCTGCGTCATGGTCACACAGCCCATTTCCAGACTTTCCATCATGCCCGGCCGGAAAGCTTCACCGATGATCAGTTCGGTACTGCCACCACCAATATCAATCACCAACTTACGTTTCTGGTCAGGTTCCAGTGTATGCGCTACACCCTGATAGATCAGACGTGCTTCTTCAATACCGGAGATGATCTCAATGGGATGCCCCAGTACCTCCTCAGCATGCTGTAGAAACAGGCCGGCATTCTGAGTTCGTCTCAGTGTATTAGTACCCACCGCACTGACATTGTCAGATGGCAGGTCGCGCAAACGTTGTCCAAATCGCTGTAGACAGTCCAGAGCTCTTGTCTCGACTTCCGGTGCCAGTTGACCCGCATCATCCAGACCAGCAGCCAGACGCACCATTTCCTTGATGCGATCGAGAATAAACAGCTGCCCTTGACGCTCTTCAGCAACCACCATATGGAAACTGTTGGAACCCAGATCAATTGCGGCAATGGTTCCACTTGCCCGGTTCTGTGCAGAAATGATTCGGCTCCATGTATTGTTGATTATTCAGGATGTGATGTGTTGATTATAGATGAAGAATACACCCATATGCTTCAATCAAATCTACTGGCTGGATAATAGACAGGATCTGATCGAACTTGAACGCCATCATGACAGGAACGGCAGCGCTCACAGGGAGCGCCTTATCAATAAAAGATTTATATTACTCAGCCATGATGGCAACACCATCACGTGACGAAGTCAGGCCGCCCGCACTTTGCTCTTGTGGTGACTTCTTCGCTGTTGGCTATCCGAACGACCATAACCGGTATTGCCGCCGTTACGTTTTCGATATTGCACTGTTGGCTTACGTTTTCGAGGGCCGCCTTTGCTGAAACCGACCTGAGGCTTGGGTTTTTTTGGTTCCAGGCCTTCGATTTCAGTTAATTCCAGCTTGTTTTCCACCAGCTTCTCTATGCGAGACAGGTGCATCCAGTCCTGGGGACCAACTAATGACACGGCTGTACCGGTTGAGCCACCACGACCGGTACGTCCAATACGGTGAATATAATCTTCTGCCTGCATTGGCAAATCAAAATTCACCACATGACTGATACCCTTGATATCCAGACCACGAGCAGCGACATCAGTCGCAACCAGTACCTTGACTCGATTACGGGTCATCTGCTCAATGGTACGACGACGCTGTCCCTGTCTCATATCGCCGTGCAAAGCAGCCGCCACATGTCCATCTTCTTTCAATTTAACGGCCAGCTCTTCTGCACCACGCTTGGTCGACGTAAAAATAATCGCCTGATTCAATTCATCATTCTCTAGCACACTGGATAACAGCGCACGCTTGTGGCGATAATCATCCGCCTGATGAATTTTCTGTGTTATCGATTCATGCTTAAAGCGAACACCCGCTACCTGAACACGTACCGGTTTTTTCAACAACTGCCGAGATACTTTCTCGATCTCACCCTCTAGAGTCGCTGAAAACAACAAAGTTTGACGATCTTCCGGCGTCATTGCGGCAATCTGTTTCACATCATCTACGAAGCCCATGTCGAGCATGCGATCCGCTTCATCCAGAATCAGCAGTTGTAAACGAGAGAAATCAACACGACCCGCCTTGATATGATCAATCAGTCGGCCAGGTGTAGCGACCAGCAGATCCAGAGGCTGTTTCAGAAAACGAATCTGTGGTGGGTAAGGCATACCACCCACAACTGAGCAGGAGCGCATGCGCAAGTATTTGGTAAACATATAGATATTATCTGCCACCTGCTTTGCCAATTCCCGTGTCGGTGTTAACACCAGCACTCGTGGCCCGTGACCTTCACTTGGCTCCAGGTCGACTAACCGCTGTAAAGCTGGCAATACAAATGCGGCCGTTTTACCTGTGCCTGTTGGAGCTGAAGCCATCAGGTCTTGCCCTTTTAGGACAACAGGAATTGATTGATTCTGGATATCGGAAGGTGACTGGAAACCGCAGTCTTCAACGGCTTTAACTAACTTTGGATGAAGATCAAAATTCTGAAAAGACAAACTAAACTACCCCAGACCTGACAATGACAATCATCAGGCCATACAAATTCAACGAAGGTTAATACGTCACCAACCTTGATTTGTTGAACAGGGCTAGAACGCGGCAATACTCAAGCAGTTGTTGAGTGGCCGAGTACTATACAGAATCACCACAACAAAAGATACATAATATCAATATATTCTCATACACATCGGATTGACTGGTAATATTTTTCCTTTGATCTACGCAGAGACTATAACCAGTTTAGCTTATTGCAACAAAAACAACTCTTGTATATATGGCCTATAATGACCCACAAGCATTAAAGACAGCCTCACTAGACCATAGTGACACCAAAGAAGTCGACTCTCGGGCGTATTCGTCTATTTACCCAACATTAATTATTACTCTAATTCTCATACGACTTGATCATAAAATAATCACTAATATTATTGGCATAATATGCATAAACAGAATCAACTCGCGCTTTATCCTTATAAGTACCTTCATCAAGCCTAAAAGAAATTATTTTTATCTGATCCCCCATTATTAGCCTGAGATTCTCTAACGCAGAAGAAACGAATGAAGCAACGACTGTCGGCCTCGGACCAATCATAGCCAACTGATATTCAATAGGGTAATCAAACAAACATACTTCAACATTCAGTTCATTTTGAATTTGTTCTAATTTTTTACCATCTTCTCTACGATGTGAAATATATATAAAATCCTTGTCTTTAAAATAAGCCTTAGCTTTCTTAACTTGCTCTAAATAGTCCTGTTTCTCCATAATCCCCGCTTCACACAATGGAGCACCTAAAAAATAAACACAATCAATCATCTCTAACAACTGCATTTCTTTCCTGAGATAATTAAAATTGTTTTTTATTAACTCGTCATGCTCACCACCTTGCACATCGTATGATGAGAAGAAACTCACAGCCTGAGGATACTTATCATTCAAACCTTGAAAAAAGCGTTTGGCAGCCAATTTTATTCTTTTGGTAAGCTTTTTAGGTCTTTGATTATTCAATCCACCTTTTCGCTTTCGGGCCACCTCAACAGTTGCAGTCCCATCATCAAGCAGAATTGTACTCCCTGGCATGACTCTATTTATAAAATGACGCATATATAGCTGATTGATATCCCCGACAAATATTCTTTCAACCTTATCGAGATACTTCGCCAACCGAGTTAACTGCCATATCGAAAAAAATGAACTTCGAAACAACTTAACAATTGACTTATTAGAATTCTCAGCGCCAATATAATCTATTGTAAAAGGATTATTAAAAAAAGGATTTACAGCGTTCAGAAAAACAATCGCAGACCACTGGTGATGAATTTTTGCCAAACTCAACATCTGAGGATAACTCTTTCGATCACCCATGATAATTAAGACACAATCATTATCATCTAGACCAAAGTAATGCCTTGCCTCTATAGCATTTAACAACTGTAATGGCGACTTAACTAAAAAGATATTGACCATAGAACAAAACACATCATAATGAATATAGCAACATATAAATTTAGTCTTTAATAACATCCCAACTGAGTGGCGTACCACGTTT
>JBFFSQ010000086.1:0-11657 GCA_041572275.1 Gammaproteobacteria bacterium | reverse complement strand
TACAATCTGGCACTACTTTATGATATTTATCTACAAGACATCGCGTTAGCTATACAGCATTATGAAGTTTATTTATCATTACTGAAGAAACCTGATCAAGCAACCCAAGATTGGGTTTCTCATCTAAAAGGCATACAACAAAATGGCTAAGATACTATCAACAATCGCTCTACTGATATTGTTTTCTCACGTTGTTATAGCCGAGGATAGAATTGAGTTGCGTACGACAACAATAAAAGGCAACAAGGAATTGCCGAAAATACTCTATGTTGTTCCCTGGAAAGACATTAAACAAACAAAAAAAGCTGAGCGAAAACTAGTTCTTCACAGCTTATTTGGAGATTTGTTTGATCCTGTTTTACCTAATCAGACCAGTTTTACTAGCCAATTAACACCGTAGGACAACCAACCACAATCTTTCCCCCATGGCCACATGAGTCACCCATCCGAGCTGCAGGCTTTCCACCAATTAAAACGCTTGGGCTACCTTGGGCAACTGAATCAGGTGGTCCTACACAGACTGCCATGCTGCCGAGCGTTGCTGCTGGCATATTCGCTAGTAATACTGTTGGAACACCAACTGATATCGGCCCACCGACATGTGGTACTGGCCCTGGATTGGTCGCTGGGCAGACATGCATGTCACCCATTCTTGCTGCTGGTTTACCCATTTTTATTCCTCATAACAGAAGCTATGCTGCTGCAACCTGTCCGTTACCACCATTGGCAATATCCAAACCTTGCTTAATAAACATATCATAAAGCTTTTCAGGATCCTGATTCTTATCGAAAGTTGCCGATAAATTGACTGCGCCTGCTACAGCATTAGCATACAAGTATTGAGATGGAGGTACAGGTGGCTCATCTATAGCTGTTATGCTACCACCACTCCAGAACGCTGCCATGGCTGTCCAGCTTGATGGTGTCGTATATTCTGTTATTGCAGCCAGTTTTTCAGCTAATCGTCGATTTTCTTCTGTTGGGTTATATACCCATTGTTCAGCGACCTTCAATGCATCTAAATTATCTTTAGATGTTGCATCTGTTATTGTCACTTGTGAACATACACATGACCACCAGACAGATTCACGCCTTGGTAATGCATGCGCAAGAAAAATCACTGCAGAATAGAACTGCTTATCATCAATCAATGCCTGTAGGTATTGAATAGGCGTGAATGAAGGATCTGTCAGTGCTCTAGCCTCTTTCTCCAGGTCTATATGTGAATAGATTTCACTAGCCAGTTTACTTTGTACTTTTTTCATTTATCTGATGACACTTTGTTAGCCGCTGAAAAACTAGTTAATCTTCGTCAATCCACCTTTTATACCAACAACACCGCTTCCTTTTACATCTACCATGGTGCCATTTATTTCGACTTTTGTAGATTTGATTTTTATGCTACTTGAATCAATCTTTATTGAACTTCCACCTACTTTAAGCTCAATTGATGACTTGCCTGTTATTTCAATTTTATCCGCATCTACGGCATTTGTTTTCTTTACATTGAGTGAGCGCTCGCCACTTTTGATGACGATATTTTCGTTGCCTTCTGAAACAGTGATTGTTCTGTCATTCTTGACTAGCTGTTTCTGATTAGCCTGTATTTCGACTTCTTCGTCATTCTTGACCAAACGTCTGAAATCTTTCTGTGCCTGTATATAGATTTCTTCTGAATCTTTTAGGTCATCAAAACGCAGCTCGTTCCAGCCACCGCCGCCCTTCGTAGAATTGGTTTTAATGCCACTTTGAGTTTTTGAGCTGAATGGTGGTTTGTTGTCACCATTATATACAGCACCTGTAATAATCGGACGGTCCGGGTCACCATCAAAAAAGTTTACAACAACCTCCATTCCAATACGGGGAATGAATGAAGAGCCCCATCCTGAGCCAGCCCATGGCTGCATTACACGAATATAACAACTGCTTTTGTCATCTTTCTTGCCTTCGCGATCCCAATAAAACTGTACTTTGATCCGACCTTCACTATCAACAAATATCTCATCATCTTTGCCACCCACAACAATTGCTGACTGTGGCCCATGCATCAGAGGCTTAGCATGGATCATAGGCGGCCTGAAATGTACATGTTCGGGTATACAGGCGAAATCATTGCCATATTGAGACTGGCTTTCATTACCGGCAAGATAACTATTGTCATACGCACGATGCCGAATAGCTGTAATAATATAACTACCCTGCTCGTCTTTAACTGCATGTTTAGTAAGCTTGAACTTACCTCCAGCATAAAAGCTGCTGCAATCACTAGATGCCTCAATGCTGTTCATTGAAGTTTCTTCTGCTTCTATACGCTTCCGAGACAGATCTTTTATACCAGCGAAGTCATGGTACGGCGTGTATTCATAATGTTCATAATCTTTAGCATTAGAAAACTTACTTGTTGAGGCAGTTGTTTGTAACTGCTCTTTTGTAGGTTTCTCATAGTCATAGTCATTTAATGACCACTGACCCTTTTTAAACTCATATAAATGCTCCCATCGTGTTAACTGAGCATTTGGTTGATTGCCTTTTGAATATGTTAGGTTTGTCTCAGCGCATTCCTGGTATGCATTTGCAGCATCCACAATTTTCATTAAATGTTTGCCGTTATTTTGCTCAAAATAATATGCAATCCCATCTTCTTCCAATAAACGAGATACGAAGTTTAAGTCACTTTCATTATGTTGAACACAATACGTACGCTTAGAATTATTGCCTGTAGCCTTATAATCGAAATCTTGAGAGCTAAAACCATGATCTTTAAAGACTTGAGATACAATTTCTTTCGTATTTTTATCTTGAAATATACGATGATTGTTAGTCTTAGATAAAAACCATAACCATGGGACCATGGTCAGATGATACATTCGGAGGTTATCAGCCTTGACTTCACCATAACTGAAACGACTGATGTAACCATTAAATGTACGTTTCTGGTCATTTTGAATTGTAACTGTAACCGTTTTACCTACCAGCTGTTCTGGCTTGATTGAATGATTTTTAGATAAAACTTCAATTTGAAATTCAAAAAGATCAGAAATATATTCTGTGCCTTCTAACGAAGTAAGTAGTAACTCATCTTTCGTTAATGGCGATGAAATAGAGATTAATCGTCCGTCTTGAGTTAATTCACTCATTTACAATGCACCCTCTCCGCGAGGCTTATACAAACCTCTTCCATGGGTAAAGAATTAGTTAGGAAAGTTATTTGAAAGCGCTTGTCACTTCGGACTCAACTGCCCGAAGTGACAAATCAGCGCTTATACTGATATTAGAACCTGACAGCTTATAAAGGCTTAGCAGTTTCCAGGTCGTAACCTACACGTTGTGGATTACCAGACTTATTAGTCTTATCAAAATCACTGTAGTTAATCATAATCTTCGCATAACTAAGTGTGATAGTTTCCATAGGTTCGCCTTCAGAATCGGCTGAAATAGAATAGCCACTTACCAGGCAGTCTTCTAGCGTATAGTCCATGTACTCCTGAACTTTATCAGCACCTGTACGAACAAATTTGATAATAACTTTCTTACCGGCATTACCTGTAACAGCTTCTTTGAAGATCGCAGTAACTGAATTATCAGCTGCTTTAGTCAGTGTGATTTCACTCAGACTTGGACGAGTAGATTCACGGTTTGAAAGGTTACCTGCTTCCATCGAGATACCACGGCCAACACCGAATTGAACAGATTGAACTGCAATATGATCTTTATAACCATCAGCAGTTACGTTTCCTTTTACACCATCGTATTGAAGATAAATAGCCATTTATTTTTCCCTTTTCATTATTAATTTTTTACACAAAGCAAATCAGATAATAGTGTAAATTCATACTTGAATCAACGCTAATTAATTTTATTTTATTCAATATAAACAGTTAGTTAGACGATTGATCAAATTATGACCAATATTTATTAAAACATTTATCTAAAGCTGTACTGAAAATCAAATACAAGCTTCATACTATCATCAGGCACCACTACATCAGGCGAACTAAATTTATCTTTTTGAGGAAATGCAAACTGTATGTTGCCCTGCAATTGATTACGATATGACAATCTAAACCCAATGCCAGCATCATATAATTCTCCTGTCGCATTCTCCTCGCCTGCAACCAGTGCAATTACTTCACCCCATGCTGCATCAACAAATATAAAAGGTTGTATCATGTCACGTAAATTGCTATCACCTATTGTCACATCAAATATTTTTGGAGAATCAAACACCCAGTCTACACCTGTATAAAACGCATTATCTGCTGAGAATTGATTAACTGGATATGCCCTTACTTTTGAGGGACCTGCCAGAGAGTACTGATTAATAGATGAAAGTGCTGAACTAGTATATTGCAATGATGCACGATAAATAATACGTGAATTAGCTTCGAAGTATGGAATTTTCCAAAACGTTAGAAGTGAATAATTTGCACCTAAAATAGAGTAATTCTCATCCTGCCCTTCTTCTGCACCCTGTTCAAACTTTCCTGATATCAGCTTTACATCACCTTGATGAAGGATTTTGCTCACTTCATCAAGGACATCATATCTAAATCTAAATGATACATTATTAACAATATCATCAAGACTTGTATCGTCTGCACCACCAACGGCTCCTAACCTGAGTTGAGATTCAATATCATCATATATGAGATCAACAAAGTAACTCTCTTTTCTACTTCGCCTAAGACTATATGATGCAGTCACATCTGACTGTATAGTCTCACCAAAGATTCCTAAATTGTTGATAGTCTCTGAGTTACCCGGACCTAATACAAAATCATTGTTAGATGCGCCTACACTTAAATTCAGGCGCGGACTAAATATCCTGGTCGAATAACGAAACTGGTAATAGGTCGAGTTACTTGGCTGTGCTGTTAACATTGCAGCCAGTTGTAATTGATCAGCATTGCCAAATGGATTATGCCAAAATCCTTCTCCATATAAGCGATATTCACCAGTCTGTTCAGAACCATGATTATCCAGTCTCACGTTAATGTCATAATCTCTTTCATCTTTTACATTAATATTTAGCCTGGTATCCCCCACCTGCGCACCGGGTTGAAAGAAACCTGTCGCAACCATACCAGGGAAATCATTGATCAAGTATAATTTCTCTTCTACCGCTGCACTGGTAACAGGCATTGTTAACATATCGTCAAACGTTGATTCCAGAAATTGACTCTCATAGAGTTTACTGTCGTGAACCTCTACCTCACCAAGCGTACCTAATAATAAAGTTAAGGTTACAATCCCATCACGAACTTCCTGCTGAGGGATATAAGCCTTTGCCAGTATAAAGCCACGTTCTCGATAAAACTGTGTAATTCTGTCCGCAACTGTTTCAATTTGCCCAAGGGTAATGCCTCGATTAGAACGCTGCTCTCGTATGAGCCATACCAGTTTCTGAACTTCAAGATCAGATACATGGCGTTCCATTGTTTCTTCTTCGATTTCGACCAGGAGATTAGAAACCTCTTCAAGTTCAGATTTTGTAAATCCAGAATCTAGAACTTTGTACTCTTGCATTAAATCAAATCTAATTCCTTCAATAAGCTTTTCAATATCAGCCTTGGTAATACCTAATTCAGGATATTCAACTATCCCTTGTAATTTAAATTTTTCTACATTCAATCGAGGCCCTGATTCTGGATCGGGATCACGATCTCTCACACTCGGAATATCCAGATCTTTAAGCATCGATTTACGCTCAAAATCTGGCATCTCTGTTATTTCTGGCATCTCCAGAAAACCAGCCCATGAATTTGATATTACAAAAACACTCAAAATCAATGTAACAACAAGAAAAAAAACTCTATTCAGCAAACCACTTTTTCCATATTTATTTATTAATTACAGCAAGAATTATGCAGACAAACTCTCAGCCATACTTTTTGCTTTTGACTATTACCCTTAACTCTTACCTTATAACCTGATTACAATCGACTATATTCTTCCAGCTCATCCTCAAAAAGTTGATCACGGGGCATGCGTATAGAGACTTCTTCAAGACTGAAGTTACGCAGATCTGTAAAAATGGCAGGGTCAATATCGCCTAATGACTCAATTTCAACCAGCTGCTCACCTGCCACAGCAGAGACCACACCCAGTGCACTAATATCAATTCCAGTCGATATAACAGAGTTTGGTGTCTCATTATTGAAGACAAACGCAGTCGTACGAGTATCAATTAATACAGACCCACTTGTAGGCACATCAAGCACTATTGGTCGTGTTGGCGACCCAAATGCTCCTGAAAGACTAATAAAGGTGGCTGAATAAGCAGTAATATCTGCATTAGTCATGTCAACACGGCCAATGCCTTTAAAGTCACCCGTTGTACTCATAAACAGAGTCCCGTTGGCTCGATTCGCATCTACACTGCCGGGATTAAAACTAAAATCACCATCAGACCGAATATCAACCAAGGCATTATCTGCCAGATTGGTTACTTCCTCGAATTCAACATCACCATTTTGTGATAGTCGTATATCACCAGTACCCGTATTCGTTATATCCATTACAGAAACTTGAGTTTCTAAGGCATCACCACCACCAATACCTGATGAGGCTTCCAACGTTAATCTATTACTAATAAAGTTTGTGCCAGAATTGGCATCAATAATCGCACCCGATGCACTGGTAACAGTAACCGAGTTATTGGTTGCGCTGAGAAGTGAAACATTAACATTATTAATGGCCGCATACTCAATAGATCCATTTACAGATTCTGTCGTAACGGCCGAATTCATAGTAATACTCTGATTAGAATTAAGCGCAATATTAGCATCTGCATTTATATCACCATTCTGCACAATATTATCTGCCACTACTGTTACATCACCTGTATTTGATGTGATCGTATTATTTATAACAGCATCACCCGATGTAGCATCCAGACCAATATTGCTATTTGCGGTTATAACGCCATTAGTCAATATACCTGCTGCAGCCACATATACTTCACTAGTTGAAGTAATATCTCCTGCAAAAGTAGCCGAACCGACACCTGTATTACCTGAGTCAGCATTAATAAAGATATCTGTGCCTGTTATATCACCTGATACCGACAAATCGACAGAATTTATCGACACATTACCTGTAGATGTTACAGATGCTAGATCTATCGAATCACTACCGGCATCCAGCATAACGCTCGTTCCTGTAATATCACTTGTAGCCACAAGAGAACCCGAAACAATATCAACAACACCTGTTGCATTTAATTCGTTGATAGTTAAAGCATTGCCTGAATTATTGATTCTGACATCATGCGCATTGGTCACTACCAATGTATTTAAATTATTTACAAATGTGTCCATTGTGATGTCTTGAGGAGATAATGCACCATCAATAGCTGTAAGTGTCGTTGTATTACCAACATCAAAACCGCCTGTCTGCGTGAGTTCTCCACCCGAAACAATTGTCAGATCATTCGTTACATTAACTGCATCGACATTAGTTGCTACTGTATTATTCAGTGAAATATTTGACAGCCTGCCACTCACTGCAGCAAAAGAAATAGTACCAGCCATGTGATTATTAATATCATTAAGAATAACGTCACTTCCAGTTGCAGCAGTGAAACTGGATAAGCCTGTTACATTCAACGCACCATTAAGATTCGAAACATTGTTACCAGCGGTAACATCTAAATTTCCATTTATTGTGGTCGATTTCAGATCAATACCATTAACATCAACAATCGTGACATTGTTTGCATTAGCTATATCAACAACAGAGAAATCATTCGCTGCTTCATCAAGTACAATATTGCCAAGGCCAGAACCTGCACTCAATGTTGACGTGCCACTAACGACCAAGGCTGAACCTGCCACATCAGTGATGTCACCTGATTGGGTTGTTAGCGTCAAGTCACCTGTTACACTTGAGCCAACAATCAGAGATGATGGATTGGTATCAAGCGTACCTAGATTTATTCCATTTGTATCAGTAATTGTTACCGTGCCTGTATCAACCAGCACAATGTCATTAAAATCATTTGAAACGTTTTCTAGAGTCACTGTATTAGCTGAAGAATCAAACCATGTAACCCCACCAACTTTAACAGCATCAACACTGCCGATAGATCCATTTGCAAAAACATTTAAATCACCTGCAACATTAATGTCACCTAATATATTTAAATCGTTATTGTTTGCAATAGACACATCTAATAATTGAAGGCCATTAGCCACAACAAATGAAATATCACCCTGGAAGTTATTTGCTGGTTCATCAAGCTGAATATTCTGACCAGCATTCGTGGTAAATTCTGCATCACCAACAACAGATATAGCTGCACTCTGTGTGATATCACCAGTTGCTACTATATCAAATGAACCGCCCACGCTTGATCCGCCAAAATCAATGACATTTGAGTTAGTTAAGCTAACTGAACTTGTATCAGTGTTATTAAGTGCAATCGAACCTGTAAAGCTATTCAAAACATTGTCGAGTGTAATGACTCCATTACCTGCATTAAATGTTGTAAGTCCAGCATTTGCTTCTTGAGTTATTTCTCCAGTTTGGGTGATACCGCTCCCAGCATTTACAGTGAAAAGGCCCGAACCAATAGCTGATTGCCCGAACTGAATCTGGTTAACATCAGTAATCTGAACATTGGATGCCCCAGTATTCACTAATGAAACATCACCGACGAAATCATTAGCCGCATTGCCTAAATCAATTGTTCCGCCCCTTGCATCAATTGATACCAGACTCGCTGTACCCAGGAATGGGTTGGCTGTTTGAATAATTGATGTATTAACCTGCTGACTGATGCCAGTAGATGTAACGTTAAGCTCACCCGAGCCTAACAAAACACCAGCGAATTCGATCTCATCTGCATCAACAACAGTCAAAGAATGAGCATTTGATACAGATACAGTATCAAAATCTACATTTGTAAGACTAATATCATTATTGCCTGCATCTAGAACTGCAGTTGCTGCAATCAGGGCATCTGTACTTAGTATGTCAGCATTGACCGATGTCACGGTTAATGTTCCTGCACCTACATTACTACCTCCTAGATTAGTCGCTGTAGTTGCACCTGAATTATTCAAGGTTGCTGACCCATTACTACCGGTATTAAGACTCACGATACCCGTTAGTGCATTGATGACATTATCTAACAAGATATCACCGTTACTGGCCATCAAGGTTAAATCACCATTTGAAATAAGGCCCTGGACATCACTATCACCAATATTTCCAGTTGCACTGATTACACTTAACAGCCCTGTTGTATCGGTTTGTTCTAAATTGAGCCCATTAGTTTCCATGACATAAATATCTGCAGTAGAATTTTCTACTCGAAGACTATTCACATCAGTCTGCAGCGAATTATTAGGATCTACATTAACTGAAACCGAATCTAATCGAAGCTCGTTAGCGGTAAGAAGTGACGACCCTCTAATCTGGTCAGATGTAAAATCGAAGTACCCAATTACAGAATCAAGCTCTAAATCACTTGCAATATCAATAATCCCTGAAAGACCGGAATTAACCACCGTCAGATTCGCTTTATTAAGATAATCGACCTCTGCAAAACTATTGGTGAAGTTCTCAACAATGAAACTCCCCTCACCTACATTTCCATTTCCTGATAATGTCACTGTATTGTTATCACCAGAACTGGTAACAATCAAATTACTCGCCTGTACTGAATCAGTAACAGCCTCTACATCAGAATAGGCAACTGAAGCTGTAATCAAAGGCGAAATATTTCTATACGTATGTGTTGCGACACCTGAGGTGTAATCAACTGAATAGGTGGCTGTATCAAAGTTAGCTGAAGCACCATTAATTGTAACAGTGTCATTACCACCAGGGCTTGTTGTGTTTGAAAACACCCTGTTGCCATCATTTGAAACCAGTCCATCAGCAGCAAAGAGATTAACTTTGGCACTTAAACTACCAGATAAATCAACTATTAGCTGATCATTGCCAGCACCACCGTTTATGCGGCTCACTAAATCGGTCACCAGCTGGTCACCAATACCTCCATCTACAGTGACATTAAAGACATCAGTGCGATCGCCACCTTGCAAGATATTGAAATCGGTGAATATTGTAGTATTACTGCCTGAAGTGACTGTTCCTGAATTTATACCATCAATCGTCCATGTACTATCAGCACCATCAGCCACACGTAAAATACTCTCTGTGCCGTTCCCCTTAATACCTTCTACACTAGTGAAGGAACTCAGACCCAGCGAGTCTCCAACTGTTTTATCAATAACACCTGATTGTGAACTAAGATCTAGATAATCAGTACCGCTTCCACCATCTATGACACCATCAATGTCGCCATTAGACTCAATCAGGAAGTTATCTACACCGCTGCCACCAGTAATATTGTTAAAACTTATAAATGTTGTTGTAGTCAGATTACTATCTGTAATAGTACCCTGATTAGTGACGACTGATGCAGACGTAGGATTATTTACATTATAGATTCTCCATTCATTATCAAGATTTGACGCTGTAATTGTGGAATCAGCATGGGTATTACCAATAAATGTCTCAATATTTTGAAAATCAGCACCCAGAACCACATCTAATGGAGTTAACATAGATGACATATCTACCACATCGGCATCAGTCTCACTGATCAACAAATCACCACCGTTGACGACTCCACTTATCGACGAACCATTTGCATAGGTAAAGGTATCGTCCTGATTATTGCCTGTAAGGTTTTCAATGTCAGAAAAGAGGGCAATACCTGTTACATTACCTGTATCGGCACTCGAAATATTCCAGCTCGTAGACGTAGAGCGTTGACTAATGATTTCATCACCTACACCAGTACCACCATTCACAGCTTCTGATATAACACCGGCCTGTGCCAGGTTAAATATATCTATTGCGTTATCTGAACCGGTTAAGTTCTCAATACCATTGAAGGTATTTATTTCGCCCGCTATATTGCCTTCATTACTGCCTGTAATATTCCAGGTTGTACTAATCATGGACTGATTAACAACTTCATCGCCACTATTTGTTCCGCCAGACACTACACCACTGATAGAACCTACTGTCGCCAGATTGAATACGTCAACAGCAAAATCAGAGCCCGTAAGACTTTCGATACCTGAAAAATCATTAACAATACCAAAAATATTACCCTGATCACCGCCTGTTATATTCCATGTCATACCATTGCTAGACATGTTCGCAATGATATCTAATACGGTACCTGTTCCACCGTTTATACTGCCATTGACAACTCCTGAAGTTTCAAGACTAAAGGTATCAACAACATCATTAGCACCTGTCAGGTTTTCAACCCCTATAAAACTATTAATACCTGCAACATTACCCTGATTGATATTTGTAATATTCCAGCTTGTATCCGCTGTTAGATAACTAACAATTTCATCACCTGATGCACTGCCACCATTGACAATCCCATCAATACTACCAGCATCATACAAATTGAATGTATCGTTAGCCGTAGATGAACCCGTCAAATTCTCTATATCAGCAAAATTGCCGACTCCAGACACATCACCTTGATTTGTACTGGTTATATTCCAGGAATAAGCTGTTGATGATTGATTGACTATTTCATCAGTTGTATTAGCCCCACCAAAAATCAAGCCACTGATGCTAGCACCAGTTTCTAAGTTAAATGTATCTTTAACTAGATC
>JBFFSQ010000085.1:0-11786 GCA_041572275.1 Gammaproteobacteria bacterium | reverse complement strand
TCTTCAAATCAGCCGTTTCCAAAACTAAACTCCTGCTGTAATTACTGGTCATATGAGGTAATATTCACGCCTCCATTATACGCAATTAATTATACGTATCATTAGCAAATGCGAAAGAATCTCATTTTTATTTCCCTGATTTCGGCTACTCTCGTCTCGGGATGCAGCTATATACTGCCAGAACCTCATAAGATTGATATCCAACAAGGCAATCGGGTCAAACAGAGCGATCTGGATAAAATACAACTGGGCATGACACCCAGCCAGGTAAAATTTGTTCTCGGCAGCCCTCTTTTACAAGATGGCTTTCATAAAAATCGCTGGGACTATATTTTTTATCTGAAGCCGGGTAAAGGCGATGTTCGCCAATCCCGTGTGAGCCTGTATTTTAAAGACGGCAAGCTAGTTCGGATCGATGATAGCGAGTACAGACCAGAATTGCAGGATTTGACTGCCCCAAAATAGTGGTGTTTAACACTAACACCACTATTTGGATCAATAGCTGATCAATCAGAAGTATTATGATGAATGCGATTATGCTTAGTCTGTTGGAACAGCATCGCCACCGCCCTTTTTCATACGTTTGCCATCAGCTTCACGCTTACGACGAACCTCTTTAGGATCTGCGATTAACGGTCGGTAAATTTCCACGCGATCGCCCGCTTTTAATTCAGTTATCGGCTTTGAAAGCTTACCGAATATCCCCATCTTGTTCGTGCCAAGATCAATTTCAGGAAACTGCTCAAGAATACCAGAGGCATCAATCGCCTGCTCAGCCGTTGTTCCTGGCATGACATCAATAGCCAAAATGACCTGCTTGTCTGGACGTGCATATGCAACTTCTACACGCATTGTTTCAGATTCGTTCACCATAAACTTCTACCGCCCGTTTGCAAAAAGCATCGACCATGGAATTGGCAATCTGATTAAAAATAGAGCCTACTGCAAAGGCCACTATTTTACTCTCAAATTCAAAATCAAGATCAAGTGAAATTTTACAGGCTTCATTACCTTTTAAGGCACTGAAGCGCCAGAATCCTTCTAAATGCTTAAATGGACCTTCAACCAGCCGCATTTCGATCATCTTATCCTTTTGCAGACGATTGAGAGTGGTGAACGATTTATTCAATGCCCCCTTGGCAATTTCAATACTGGCTTTAACCTCTTCACCTTTGCGGTACAGCACTTCAGTCGACCGACACCAGGGTAAAAACTCGGCATAAGATTCTACGTCTTCAACCAGAGCATACATTTCTTCAACATTGTAAGGAACAAGTGCGTTCCGGGAAATTAATGGCACGAATTACACCTTCAAGCTAATCAAACTGGATAATACCAATAACATTCAGGAACACCATCATGACTGCAACCGGCGTTACATAGCGCACTAGAATGAGCCAAACATTATACCCCTTAGACGTGGTATTAAGTTCATATTTACTCGAAGATTCGCGCATCACCCAACCCGCGAAAACAGCTATAAATAGTCCACCCAGGGGCAGCATAATATTAGCCGTCAGAATATCGAGTACATCAAACATGCCTGCACCCTTGGTTTCACCGGCAAAATCAAATTCAAAAGACCAGACATTGAATGACAGGGCAGTAACTATACCCAATGCCCAGGTTGCGATGCCAATCCATACAGAGGCATAAATACGATTCACTCCCCGGTTTTCCACTAACCAGGCAACGGCAGGTTCAATTAACGAAATCGATGAACTCCAGGCGGCAAATACCAGCAGTATAAAAAATAGTGTTCCAATTAAAATACCCGCCTCCATCTGCCCAAACGCAATGGGTAATGTTTTAAAAATCAGCCCTGGACCTGCACCTGGTTCCAGACCATTGGCAAACACAATTGGAAAAATCACCAGGCCAGCCAGTAGGGCCACAGCCGTATCAGCTAAGGCAATGATAATAGAGGCTTTGGCGATAGAGGTTTCTTTGGGCAGATACGAGCCATACACCATTATTGCCCCCATCCCCAGACTCAAGGTGAAGAAAGCATGACCCATGGCCGTCAGAATTGAGCCTGCTGTAATCTGAGAAAAATCCGGTTCAAACAGAAAAGTCAGTCCTTCTGTAAAATGTCCGGTCGTCATCGCATAGGAAAGTAACACGATCATCAGGATAAATAAGCTCGGCATCAGGAATCGAACCGCTTTCTCAAGCCCATTCTGCACACCGCGTGCGACAACAATCATGGTAGCCACCATAAAAATAGTATGCCAGGCCAACATGCGTTCAGGATCTGATACCAGGCCGCTAAATATACTATTCACACCATCAGCCGTAGCCCCGACAAACATGCCACTGGCAGCCCTGAATACATAGGATAACGCCCAGCCTGCAATCACACTGTAATAGGAAAGAATCAGAAACCCGGCGGCTACACCCATCCAGCCGAGAATACTCCAGGCTTGAGGTCTCCCTTCCTCTGCCGCCAGACTGGCCATGGTATTAATCGGGCTCTGGCGACCACGACGTCCCAACATGACTTCCGCCATCATAATGGGTATACCAATAGCTGCAATACAGAACAGGTACACTAGTACAAAGGCACCACCGCCGTTCTCACCGGTGATGTAGGGAAATTTCCAGATGTTACCCAGACCCACGGCAGAGCCTGTAGCGGCAAGAATAAAGGCCAATCGATTCGTCCACTGACCGTGGATGGATGTACGCGCTTCTGCTGCCATTTATTCCTCCGCTGGCGAAAACTTATTGCTATTGGGCATGCATTTTGGTCAAAAACGGGTATTTTCTCAACTATATTCACTGAAAACAGCGCATTTGAAAGCATTTTATCGGAACAAAACCGGCACCAAAAATCACCTGGCTGTCCTGCTTATATCAGTTAAACAGCACGATAGAGGCATTCCCATTCCTCGAGCAAAAGGTATAATCACTCTCCTTGTAAATCCCGTACAGTTGAACTCTCATGGCCAAAGCTAAAAAGAAAAGCAAAAAAGCACCTAGCAGTACAATTGCTTTAAATAAAAAAGCACGTCATGACTATACCATCGAAGACAAGTTCGAAGCCGGTATGGTGTTACAGGGCTGGGAAGTTAAAAGTTTGCGAGAAGGTCGTGTGCAAATGACCGACACCTATGTCATGGTGAAAGACAATGAACTCTGGTGGCTGGGTGGGCAGATCACACCCCTGCTATCCGCTTCAACCCATGTTAACCCAGAACCGAACCGGTCACGTAAACTGCTGCTCAATCGCCGAGAAATCGACAGACTGGTGGGCGCCGTCGAGCGCAAAGGCTATACACTGGTGCCATTAGCCATGTACTGGAGTAAAGGTCGTGCCAAGATGGAAATTGGACTGGCCAAGGGTAAGCAGGAGCATGATAAACGTGCAGCTGATAAAGATCGAGACTGGAATCGTGAAAAGCAACGCATCATGAAGCACAGTCATTAACGGCTCTAAGAGCCGATAGCGAACGACCAGGCCAATGAGTCAGATAGCTGGCCACACAACCAGACTGATCAAATCAATCCAATGAGCGCTTCCATACACAGTCATCCCCAAGCCGCCCCAGATTCTCTTCATGGGCCGCCAATTCATCGATATTGGCCCGAATGATTTTTAATTCGGGTCGATTGCTGTCTACGCGTCGTATTGGGCTCACTGAGGAGCCCATTCCTGAGGCATTCGAGGAGCCGCTCAGCAACAGGCTTTCCTGACCGCCAGTCATACGCAAGTACACTTCAGCAAGTAACTCAGCATCGAGCAAAGCTCCGTGTAACTCACGTTTGGCGTTGTTCACCTCATAACGCTTACACAAGGCATCCAGGTTGTTTTTCTGACCCGGGTGCTTTTGTCGTGCCATGACCAGTGAATCAACGATAGTGCAGTGATCAGCCACCGCCCCCCAGACGGGGTCCAGCATGGCCAGTTCATGATCGAGGAAGCCAACATCGAAGGGTGCATTATGAATGACCAGCTCAGCCCCGTTCACAAATGCCATGAAGTCTTCAACAACATCCTTGAAACGGGGCTTATCCGCTAGAAATTCATTACTGATACCATGAACTTCATAGGCACCTTCATCAATTTCTCGATCCGGCTGAATATACTGATGATAAGTATTGTCAGTGAGCCGGCGGTTGATAATCTCGACACAACCAATTTCAATGATCCTGTGGCCCTGGCTGGGCTCAAGACCGGTGGTTTCAGTATCAAGAACGATTTGACGCATAATGTAGCTGGAATCAGAAATTAGACTGGAATTGAGTTTACAGGTGACAGGGTTTATTGCAACTCATCGATACCCTTATTAGCCAGTTCATCTGCTCGCTCATTGCCTTCATGACCAGCATGGCCTTTGACCCAGACCCATTCCACATCATGGCCATTACGCGCCTGGTCCAGGCGCCTCCACAAATCCGCATTTTTCACCGGTTTTCTAGCTGAGTTCTTCCAGCCCTTGGCCTTCCAGTTATGAATCCATTCGGTAATGCCCTGCATGACATATTTCGAATCGGTATAGAGTTTTACCCTGCAGGGACGTTTCAGTGTTTCCAGCCCCATGATTGCCGCCATCAATTCCATTCGATTATTCGTGGTTTCCTTATCGCCACCAAAGAGCTCTTTTTCATTACCCTGATAACGCATGAGAGCCCCCCATCCCCCGGGGCCTGGATTACCGCGACAAGCGCCATCGGTAAAAAGTTCTACTATGGTGGAATTGGCTTTATTCATAAGGAAAAGTCTAAGAATTGTGATGTATCTATGTTAATTAGTCGCGACGTTTGTCTATAGATGCTATAAACTCGGTTTAATTGTACACTTTAGTAATAATAAACTTAAAAAAAGTTGTTAAGACATTGATTTCTATATTTTTTCCTACAGCCCAGTTCAGCTCCATCCGTGTTATTGCGCTCCTTACGGTGATTTTACCCGTATTTGGATGTGCCCAGCTATCCACTACAGCGGATTTACAAATACAAGCATCTGCAGCGGCCGGGGACAATATATCAGTGCCAGAGGCGGAAACCCAGCTCCTTCTCGAACAGCAGGCAGAAGAAGAGGATGAGGCCCTCTTTGCGATTAATTATGCCGATTATGAAGACCAGTATCCCAAGAATATCTGGCCCCGCCTGCGAGCAGGCTTCCAGTTAGCCGATACGGAAGACAACAAACGCCTGCTCTCCGAACTCAACTGGTATGCCCGACATGAAAAATATCTGGATCGTGTGGTCGAGCGCGCCGAGCCATTTCTGTATTTTATCCTCAATGAAGCCGAAGCACGTGGCCTGCCCACCGAACTTGCACTACTACCGATTGTTGAAAGCGCATTCCAGCCTTTTGCTTATTCTCATGGTCGAGCAGCTGGTATCTGGCAGTTCATTCCATCCACCGGCAAACTCTATGGTTTAAAACAGAACTGGTGGTATGACGGTCGCCGCGACATCTACGCGTCGACACGAGCGGCTCTAAAATACCTTGAACAACTGAATAAAGAATTCAAAGGTGACTGGCTGCATGCCCTGGCAGCCTATAATTCGGGATCCGGTACCGTTCGCCGTGCCATTCGTAAAAACCTCAAACGTAACCGCCCCACTGATTTCTGGAACCTGAAGCTACCAAAGGAAACCCAGGCCTACGTACCCAAACTACTGGCATTGAAGCGACTCATCGCCGATCCAGAATCGCATAACATTTCACTGCGTTGCCTCGAGGACGCTCCCTACTTTGAACAAATCGATACCGAATCCCAGATTGATCTGGCCATGGCGGCTGAACTCGCGGGTATTTCTCTGGAACAACTATACCGCCTGAACCCTGGTTATAATCGCTGGGCCACTGACCCCTATGGACCACACACGTTACTGATTCCAGTGGAAAATGCCGATACCTTCCGTGAAGGTCTGGCTCAACTGCCCACCTCACAACGTATTAAATGGAAGCGCCATAAAATTCGCAACGGTGAAACACTCAGCCATATTTCTGACCGCTATAATATTTCCGTTAAAAACATCAAACGTGTCAACAACCTGCGCTCGAATAGCCTGCGCGCAGGCAAACACCTGCTAATTCCCGTATCCAGCCGCAAACTATCTGACTACAACCTCACGGCTTACCAGCGCAAGCGCACCTTACAATCAATCAATCGTAAAGGTCACAAGGTTGTTCATATTGTGAAACCAGGCGAAAGCTTCTGGGAAATCTCTCGAAAATATAAAGTCGACACCAAAAAACTGGCACGATGGAATGGCATGGCTATCCGTGACCCCCTGCGTGCAGGTCAAAAACTGGTTATCTGGACCCGAAAAGCATTATCACCTGCCAGTGGCGGCGCGGCCAGTGCCGGCATCAATACCATACGCTCGATCTACTACAAGGTACGTAATGGCGATTCATTGTATCGCATCGCCAGCCGCTTTAATGTCGCGGTCAGTGACCTACATCGCTGGAACCAAATCAAAGGCAGCTTCCTCAAACCAGGACAAACATTAAAACTGTATATAGACATCACCAAACAAACCGGTGAAGGTTAAAACCTTACAGACTTGTTGTTTAGCAAGGCAATGACTGAAGTGTGGCTCGTAGATCGTGGTTATTAAAAAGAAGTTAGCAGTATAATTTGAATTGTGACTTTGTATTGTTTGCTGGATTTAATACTCTTGACGATAATAATCAGCCACTTTCATCAATGGCCTGAACAACCCCCTCTTCCTCAGACAAAATAACCGGTTCCCCACTAACCGGAAACTGTTCCGCATTCTCCTCGTCGATCGCTTCTATGAGACTATCTTTTGGCGCATAGAGAATCGTCGCAATATCAACCAGGTTTTTGGTAATACGGGCAGCATTGGAACTATCATTCATTAACGAAGTTGCCATTTCATTAGTAATTCCACCATCTAACAGCAACTCTTCGATATGGCCCGTCAATAACACATCCAACTTCGAAGCTTTTCTGCGGTGACGTTTGATATTATCCAGCTGATCACGAAGGTTATCAGTACTGCCAATACGCTTAATCTCCCTCACCACCTTTAAAATTCTGCGTCGCAAAATATTATACTCTCGGCGAATGGCCTCATTGTCCGATTCCAGATAGCGAGCCATATTTTTGTGTAACGGCTTCATACGCTTAACCACCTGAACCAGTAATCGATCAGCCACCAGGATATTACGTACCACTTCAACCTCTTCCTTTTTAAGATTAAAAAGGCATTGCACCTGGGTGGCATACTCCAGAATTTGACTATAAATGGTTTTGATTTTGGTGGTATAAATCTGATCAATATCAATAGGTATGGCCTTGGCTGAAATCAGCACCTCTTTCAAATGTGCCGCCCGCTCTAGATCTGTACGGTGAACACTCAGGCCATGAGCCAGGACTATATAGGCGGCATTCTCCAACAGACGTACCGACTCATCAGTTAACGCCTTGATCGCGGTCTGTGGATACTGCATCGAAGTTTCATCAAGAAACTGCGGCTTATCAATTTCAATCTCCTTCACAACTACTTCCGGTACAATGCGTTCAACAATATTGACTATTGATCCAAGAAAACCAATTTGAACTGCTGCATTGAGAACATTGAAAATTGTGTGAAATAATGAAAGTGCAATGGGTATAGCCGCTGCAGTCACAAAGGGTGAGGCACCTTCCAGACGTTCAACTACCTGCCCTACACCTTCGATGAAGGGATAAAATACAATCAATATCCAGAACGTGCCCAACAGGTTGAATATCAGATGAGCCCAGGCCGCGCGTTTGGCCTGATAGTTAGCAACAAAAGCTGCCATAATCGCAGTCATGGTAGTCCCAATATTCTGACCCAGTACCATCGCCGCCGCCATATCAAACGGCAACCACCCCTCGAAACACATTAGTAGCGTTAATGCCATCACAGCACTGGATGATTGTACCACCAGGGTTAATACTGCACCTATCAACAGGAACAACAGGATCGATACAAAGCCCTGCTGTGTATATTCTGCCAGGAATTCCAAAATATCTGGATTCTTGCTGATATCCGGCACTGAATCTTTCAAAAATTCGAGGGCAATAAACAGAACGGCAAACCCAATAATAAACAAACCCCATTGCCGTGTTTTTTCCTGTTTGGCCAATGTCAGCAAGAAACCGGCTCCAACCAGAGGCAATGCAATAGCACTCATTTTCACCTTGAAGCCCAGTATCGAAATCAGCCAGGCCGTAACCGTGGTACCAATATTGGCCCCCATAATGACACCAACGGCCTCAGTTAAGGTCAGCAGACTGGCATTCACAAAACTCACCACCATCAATGTGGTTGCTGACGAAGATTGAATGATTGCGGTAATAAAAAAACCGGTAAGCAAGGCAAAAAAACGATTAGACGTGGTGATCGCAAGAATACTTCGCATGCGGGCACCCGCCAACTCAATGAGCGAATCACTCATTACTTTCATGCCATAAAGAAACAGGCCAAGGGAGCCAATAAGGGTCAAAACATCTGAAAAACCGTAGCCCATAATTCTCTTTTAGTTATCATCTTTAAACTGAAGGTACTTATAAATAATTAAAGCAGTAAAAATGAATTCTGACAAATTCATATAATCATTTTTTAAAACGAAAAACACCAGAACATATCAACGCATGTCTCTTTCTATAGAGCAAAACTCAGCAACCGCTGTAACCAGGAATCCTTGCATGATCGACTTCATCAATCTGCTCTGCGGGTAAAAACTCCTCGGCATACTTTAAGTATATTTTTTCTTTTACAAAGACATCAAACACATCTGGATCAATGTGCTGATCGAGTTTCATATTGCCCAGGATTTCCAGACACTGGCTAAGTTTTTTACCTGGCTTATAGGGCCGATCACGAGCGGTTAGTGCTTCAAAAATATCGGCCACACCCATCATGCGTGCCTGCCATGACATTTGCTCCCGAGTCAGTCCTTTGGGGTAACCATTCCCATCCATACGTTCATGATGACCACCCGCATACTCTGGAACATTTTTAAGCTGCTTGGGAAACGGCAACTGTTCCAGCATTTTGATGGTGACTGATATGTGATTATTAATAATCTGGCGCTCTTCTGGGGTTAATGTCCCTTTGGCTATAGTCAGATTTTTGATTTCTTCTTCCGACAATAAACGGGCCTGGATACCCTCTGGATCAAGCCAGCGTCGTTGTGCAATATCACGCACACGCTGCTGGTCCTGCGCAGACATAAATTCACCGCCCTTATTACATTGACGAATAAAGTCCCGTTCATCATCCAGTTGTTTACAGGTGACTTCATAGGCCGCCTGCGCCTGTTTTAATCCCTGAATATCATGGTTGGCTGATAACTCCAGTTTCTGCTCAAGATATTCAATCCGGGCATCACGTTTCAGCACTTCAAAACGCGTATCAATAGTCGCGATACGATCATAAATGGTTTCCAGCTTGGTGGATTTATCAATCACATATTCAGGTGTAGTCACCTTGCCGCAATCATGCAACCAGCCGGCGATCATCAACTCATAGCGATCACCTTCCTGCATGGTGAATTCGTTTAGCGGCCCTTGCGTTTGATTATGACAGGCATCGGCAATCATCAGAGTTAACTCGGGTAAGCGTCTACAATGACCACCGGTATAAGGTGATTTTTCATCGATTGCCGCTGCAATCAACTTGATAAAAGCTTCAAACAGGGCTTTCTGATCATCAATCAGACGTTTCTTGGTTAAAGCCACCGCAGCCTGAGAAGCCAGCGATTCAGCCAGTTTGCGATCGCCCTCAGAGAAATCCACCACCTGTCCGTTTTCCGGGTCCATGCAGTTGATCAATTGCAAGACACCGATGATGTCACCTTCATGGTTTTTCATGGGTATAGTTAACAGGGAGCGTGTACGATAGCCAGTTTGCTGATCAAACTTACGGGTGCCAGAAAAATCATAACCCTCGGCATGATAGGCATCAGAGATGTTAATGGTTTCATCCTTTAGAACCGCACGGGTTACTACCATAGACAGGTATTCTTCGCCGTCAACATACAATGGCAGGGATGGAAACCGAATACCATTACCACTGGTTCCACCCATCACCAGACCCAGAGAATCCGTTGACACAATTTCAAATTTGAGCTGGTTATCCTCTTCCAGTAAATACAGGGTACCGCCATCTGCATTGGTCAGCTCTTTTGCCCCATTTAAAATAATTTCCAGTACACGCTGGTTATTCTTTTCTGATGACAGGGCAACCCCTATATCATTCATCAGGGCTATCTTTGATAGCATATTATTCATCTGGCAGGCCTCTAAAAGACAGGCAGACGATCCCTGTCCCGTTTAAATCTGATCCATGGAAAAACTTCAATTTTTGGCTTTTATCATTTGAACGACTGAGCTCATTAATTGAGCGGCCGAGTGAGAGACAGCGCTTCGACCTTCATCAATGCCTGTTATGACTTCTGGATACCACCCAATGTGAGTGCGTATGGAGCCAGCAAGCGTTCCAGTTCATTACGGGGCAGCTCGGTCATTTCCTCTGCTACATCAATGACTGCACGCCCCTCTGCATAGGCCGTCTTGGCAATTTTTGCACCCAGTTCATAGCCAATCACCGGATTAAGCGCTGTTACCAGTATCGGATTGCGGCCCAGTGCTGCCTCAATGTTAGCCTCATTGACAGTAAAGCCTGCAATAGCCTTATCGGCCAGCATACGTGAGCCGGTGGCCAATATTTCAATGCTCTGTAGCAAATTATAGGCAATCACCGGCAGCATCACATTGAGCTGGAAATTACCGGACTGTCCACCAATGGTGATAGTGGCATCATTGCCGATCACCTGTGCACAGACCATCGCCATGGCTTCCGGAATGACCGGGTTAACCTTGCCCGGCATAATACTGCTACCCGGCTGCAAAGCCGGTAACGCAATCTCACCCAGCCCAGCCAGTGGCCCACTATTCATCCAACGCAAATCATTGGAGATTTTCATCAGGCTAACGGCGATGGTTTTGAGCTGGCCGCTCAACTCAACGGCGGCATCCTGTGCACTCAAGCCCTCGAATTTATTGCGATTAGAACTAAACGCTTCACCAGTTTTGTGGCTCAAACATTCTGCTACACGACTGCCAAAGTCGGCATGGGCATTAATACCCGTACCCACGGCTGTTCCGCCCAGTACCAATGAACTGATACGAGGCAAGGCTGATTTCAGTCGCGCGATACCCAGCTCAATCTGCTCCGCCCAGCCACCGAGCTCCTGGGATAATCGCACCGGCATGGCATCCATCAAATGGGTACGCCCTGTGATGACCACATCATCCAGCTCATTAGCCCGTTTTTCAATCACCTGCTTCAGATGTTCCAGGGCAGGTAATAATTGCCCGGCAGTTTCCAATGTGGCACTGACATGAATGGCCGTGGGAATCACATCATTTGAGCTCTGCCCCATATTGACATGGTCATTAGGATGTACCGTCTGACCTGAGGCACTAGCAACATGGGCGATCACCTCGTTGGCATTCATATTCGTACTGGTCCCCGAACCGGTCTGGAAAATATCAATCGGAAAATGCACATCATAGGCACCAGCCGCCACCTCATCCGCTGCTGCCACAATAGCTGCTGTCAGATGCGTATCCATAAAGCCCAGATCACGGTTCACTTCGGCGCAGGCTGCCTTCACCAGGCCAAGAGCACGAATAAACGCACGGGGCATTTTTAAATCACTGACCGGGAAGTTATCCACCGCGCGCTGAGTCTGTGCACCATAAAGCGCATCAGCAGGAACCTGCAATTCACCCATGCTGTCTTTTTCGATACGGAATTCAGTC
>JBFFSQ010000084.1:0-11792 GCA_041572275.1 Gammaproteobacteria bacterium | reverse complement strand
GAAACCCTCAGTATTATCGGTAAGCTCACGATAGGTATTTTCACCAACCTGAGTCAGCTGCTGCATGGTATCAATATATTTATCGGTCGCTGTTAACGGCTGCTCAGTTACCACTGAACGACTGGCCATCATCAGACCACTAACGCCCATGGTCAGCTCATAGATCGCAGTTTCTTCGTTGCTGTACTTGTAAGACAGCACTTCACCCTGTTCAGTAAACTTGATCTGGCCATGCACGGTGCCTTCCGGTTGCGCCATAATCGCGTCACGGGTTGGGCCACCGCCGCGACCGATGGTGCCACCACGACCATGGAACAGACGACATTCGACGCCATGGGCATTGGTCAGTGCAATGACTTTCTGCTGAGCTTCGTAGAGATTCCACGAAGAGGCCAGGATGCCGCCGTCCTTACATGAATCAGAATACCCCAGCATAGCTTCCTGCAGGTTACCGGACACATGCAACAGATCACTGTAAACCGGGTTATCCAGCAGCTTCTTCAGCACAATCTCAATGTGCTCGAGGTCTTCAATGGTTTCAAACAGTGGCGACACACGAACATTACAGAAACGCTCACCGGCCTCATCACGGCCAACAATACCGGCCAGGCTGGCCAGGAACATCACTTCCATCACGTGACTGGCAGTGTGAGTCATGGAGATAACATAAGCACCAAACGCACGGGTGGAGATTTCCTTGTGCATGCAGGCCATTAATTCAAACACTTCTACGGTTTCGCGATGCAATTCGTCCAGTGCTTTTTTATCCAGCTTAAATTCAGGCGGATGATCAATGTAATCGGACAGTACCTGCATCCGCTCATCTTCATTCAGTGCATGGTAATCCGGTGCATTGCCGATCTGCTTCATGATGTCGGCGACGGCATCGGTATGTCGCGTTGATTCCTGACGGATATCCAGCTTGAGCAGGAAGAAGCCGAATGTTTCTACCATTCGAATCAGGTCTCTCAGCTCACCATCTGCGATGTTCTGGTCACCATGGCTGATCAGTGAATTACGAATCAGTACCAGGTCCTGCAAAAATTCCTGCTCAGAAGGGTAGGTATTGGCAATATCAGAACCGTCTTTACCAGCCAAACGGGCTTTCACCTGCAACAGATTCTGGCGCAAGCGGTGCAGGATAAATGACAGTTTACGGCGGTACGGGGCATTGGCGAATGAATTCGGGGAATCCTTAAACACCTCGAAACGCATGTTCTCATCGGCAAACAGGCTATCAGTGAACACTTTGGTCGGCGTACACAGGGACGCTGAATGGGTCAGCTGGCGATTCAGGCTGATGACTCGATTAATGTATTCATTGAGGATATTTTCAGCTTGCAAGCGTAAAGCCATTGCCGTGGTTTCAGGCTTTACAAAGGGATTACCGTCACGGTCACCACCAATCCAGGAACCAAAGCGCAGGAAGCTGGGCACACGAATCTGTGCATCCGGATAATGCTTGATCAGTTTACGCTCAAGATTGCGGTAAATAACCGGTACTGTGGAAAACAAACTTTCACGGAAGTAGTAGAGACCGTTCTTGATCTCATCCTTCACCTGGGGTTTGTACTCACGTACCTCATCAGTCCGCCACAGGATCTGGATTTCGGTTTCCATTTCCTGGGTGAGTTCCTGACGCTGAACTTTGCCCAGACGTGAATCATTCAGCTTGTCGTTAAGCAGGAAGATACGGCGCAGAGAATTCATCATACTGCGACGTTTAGATTCCGTGGGATGCGCGGTAAATACGGGAATATAGGCGAGCTGATCCAGCAGCTCCTGTACCTGTAAGGCATCCAGTCCCTGCTTTTTGAAATCGTTCAGGGTGTCATCGAAAGAACCGGTCCACAGTGATTTGTCATTACGAATCAAACGGCGGCGCTGTAAATGCTGGAAATCTTCTTCCGCAATATTCACCAGGCTGAAATAAATACTAAACGCTCTCACCACCTGGTTCAGGGTGTCCGCATCGAGGGATTCAATGAGACGCATCAACTGTGCACGTTTACGCGGGTTATCTTTTTTACGCAAACTGATGTAGCCGGTTCGCAGTTATTCTACCGCATCATACACATGGGCACCCGCCAGATTGAGCAATACATTGCCCAGCAGGTTGCCAAATAATTTCACACGGGAGCGAAGCTGTTTATCGTTAGGTTGTGTTGGCGTCGAGCTCATAATTAACCGGTTCAATATCTCAAGGGCGCGATATTATAGCCTAAAGCGATATTGCATGACAGTTCAAGACGAAATTCCAATAAAACCATTGAGTTAACCCCGTTAAAATCATATCCTTTTAAAAAAAGCGGCTTAATAACGGAAATTCATGACAGAACTGACTCAATCTGCGGCATGGAAGGCCTTGCAGGCACATTATGAAGACATTAAGGATGTCCACATGCGGGACATGTTTGAACAGGATCCCCAGCGCTTCGATACTTTCTCTGCCCACCTGAACGACATCCTGCTGGATTTCTCCAAAAACCGAATCAACAGCACCACGTTTAAATTACTGATGGATCTCGCCCGCCAGTCCAATGTTGAAGACTGGCGCCAGAAAATGTTTTCCGGCGAAGCCATCAACTGCACCGAATCCCGCGCAGTACTGCACACTGCTCTGCGCAACCGCACCAATAGCCCGGTCATGGTCAATGGCGAGAATGTCATGCCTGAAATCAACGCGGTACTGGCACAGATGCGGGGCTTTTCCGAGCGTGTTCGTTCCGGAGAATGGCGCGGCTATAACGGTGAACGCATCAAGAGCATCGTCAACATCGGTATCGGGGGCTCTGACCTGGGACCAAAAGTGGTCTGTGAGTCCATGAAGCCCTATAGCCAGAGGGGCCTAAGAGCACATTTTGTATCCAATGCCGATGCTACACATCTGGTCGAAACACTGAAACAGGTTGAACCGGAAAGCACCCTGTTCATTATTTCCTCCAAGACTTTCACCACCCAGGAAACCATGCTTAATGCTCACACCGCACGCCAGTGGTTTGTCGACCTGGTGGGGAATGAGAAAGCCATTGCCAAACATTTCGTTGCCGTATCTACCAATATTGAGGCCGCTACTGCTTTCGGTATCGACCCCAAAAATGTATTCAAGTTCTGGGACTGGGTGGGAGGACGTTATTCCCTATGGTCGGCCATTGGCTTACCTATTGCCATTTATCTGGGTATGGATCATTTTGAAGCGCTATTAGAAGGCGCCCATGAAATGGACCGTCATTTTGCCGAGGCGCCTCTGGAACAGAATATGCCCGTCATTCTGGCTATGCTCGGTATCTGGTACAACAATTTCTTCGATGCCCAGAGCTACGGCATCATGCCTTACAGCCAGTATTTACAGGGCTTGCCGGCTTATCTACAACAACTGGATATGGAAAGTAACGGTAAAACCATTGATAAAACCGGTAACCGAGTGAATTACCTGACTGGCCCAATCATCTGGGGCCAGTCAGGCACCAATGGCCAGCATGCGTTTTTCCAGCTCATGCACCAGGGCACCAAACCGGTCCCCTCGGATTTTTTGATCCCTACCCTCAGTCAGAACCCTATGGGTCTGCATCACCGGGTGCTATTCTCCAATTGTCTGGCACAGACCCGTGCCCTGATGAAAGGCAAACGCTTCACCGAAGCCCTGGAAGAACTCAAGGCTCAAGGTCTCAGTCAGAAAGAAATCGAAGAAGTATTACCGCACAAGGTTTTCGAAGGTAACAAACCCAGTAACACCATCATTTTTGAACGCCTGGTTCCCAGAACCCTGGGTGCCATTCTGGCCATGTATGAGCACAAGGTCTTTGTTCAGGGTGTAATCTGGAATGTGAATTCCTTTGATCAATGGGGTGTAGAATACGGCAAGGTGCTAGCCGGACAAATACAGGAAGACCTGGCGCAACCGGGTGATGTGGATCGACACGATAGCTCGACCAATGGCCTGATTAACTACCGCAAAAACTTCTATTTCCGGGATGTGGACGCAAAGAAGATTGATTAGCCTAAATGGTGATTTTTAATTGAGTGTTCACCGCCACTCTGGTTGCTCATAGGAATATTGGCTATTTTAATAACACTTCCAGGGTGTCTGCCAACTGGGAGTATTGTGGGTATAAGATCCCTCGACTTCGCTCGGGATGACAAATACTGCATTTGTCCTGGATGACAAGTACTGCCTTTGCTCTGGATAACTAGTACTACTTTTACTCGAGATGATAGGTATGTTTATATGATTCTGTCATTTCGACTGCTGGGAGAAATCTTAAAGAGTGGCCCGAGAATCCTCAACTCCGCTCAGGATAACTGAAGGAACAGCTAAACAGCTTCCCATTTAGATCAACACAACAACAGGAGAATAGATCCACATGGAAAAAGTACTGGTTACAGGTGGCGCGGGTTTTATCGGTTCACACTCAGTGGATTTATTACTGGAAAACGGCACGCCCGTTCGGGTACTGGACAACCTGTCCTCAGGTCACCGTGAAAACCTGCCGAAACAACACCCCTTACTGGAATTTGTAGAAGCTGATATCTGTGATGCTGATGCCGTAAAGGCGGCCATGACAGGCATCAGCCACTGCCTGCATCTGGCCGCCCAGGTCTCCGTGGTTGCCTCACTGGAAGATCCAGAATTTTCGGCACAATCGAATATCGTGGGTTTTATCAACATACTGGATGCTGCCCATCAGGCCGGGGTCAGTAAACTGGTCTACGCCTCGTCTGCAGCGGTGTATGGCGACTCCACCCAACTGCCCCTACACGAAGAGCTTCCCGTCAAACAACTGTCTCCATATGGTCTGGAAAAACAGATCAATGAATATTACGCCGACTTATATCACCGGCTCTACCAATTTCCATCCACCGGAATGCGCTTCTTTAATGTCTTCGGCCCGCGTCAGGACCCGAAATCACCCTATGCCGGTGTTATTGCACTATTTGCCGACCGCCTGATGACCAATCAACCCCTGACAATTTTTGGTGATGGCCAGCAGACCCGTGATTTCATCTATGTACGCGATGTCGCCAGAACCAATGTGGCGGCCTTACAGCTGGATTATCAGGGCATCAGCAATGTGGCCACTGGCCAGTCATCCTCGTTACTGGATCTGGTAGAAGTACTGTCTGAACTGACTGGCAACAAGGTTGATATTGATTTCACTTCTCCCAGAGTCGGCGATATTGTGCACTCCCTGGCCGATACGCAACGGATGAACCTGACTCTGAAGGTAACTGCTGAAACCAGCCTGAAAGAGGGGCTGGATGCCCTGCTTACATCACTGCAATAAACATGATGAATGATCTATCAACAAGCCCCCAAATTTATCCAGGATAACAAATACGGCTGGAATCTGATCTGTCCTGTTGCTATGGCATTCCGAGTGATAGCGAGGAATCTTTGAGGGTTTGTGCCATGTCTTAAGACCCCTCGACTACGCTCGGGATGACAGCATTGTGTCATTTCGATGCAGGGAGAAATCTTGAGCTCTTTATAGCTGATTAATCCCTCGGTCACGGCTACCTTGCGCAGGACGGTAAGCATGGCTAGAACACGATCTGTCCTGTTGTTTTGGCATTCAAAGTAATAGCGAAGAATCTTTAAAGACTTGTGCCACGTTTTAAGATCCCCGGTAATTGTTCGGCAACTGCTCCTCGACTTTATCTCGGTAATTGCTCCTGCATTACCCTACCACCTATATCCCTATAGGCGTCCTGAGTCATTCTACCTCCTGCATCCATGCAGTCGTGCGTTATTCTAATTACGGGCTTCCTGCCCTAATGCGTTGCCCTACTACTTATATCCATGTAAGCATCCTGCATTACCCTACTACCTACTCTGACCTCCAGGGATGGAGAAACTGCATGATGATTGTAGGAACAATCCATGCCATGCAGGCATTGACTTTGCTCGGGATGACAGCATTGTGTCATTTCGATGGCAGGGAGAAATCTTGAGTCCTTTACAGCTTAAGATCCTTCGATCTTCGCGAGGATGACAATTAAAAATGGGGTTGTGTGAACAATAACTACCTAACGCTTAACCGTCATATTATCAATGAGACGAATATTACCCAGACGTGCAGCAGCCAGTACCACCAGTGATTGATCCTGATCCGCAGGTATCATCAAGTCATATGTCCTGCGAATGGCGATATATTCCGCATCGAACCCCTGCTGGCCCAGTTCAGCCATGGCAGACTGTTCCAGTCGTGCGAAATCGTGTTCACCGTGACTAATTCTGTCAACGATGTCTTTGAGGGCGTGATAGATCGCCGGTGCCTGTTGTCGCTGCTGAGCACTCATGCGGCTATTACGTGAACTCATGGCCAGGCCATCCGCTTCCCTGCAAGTTGCCACCGATATAATCTGCACAGGCATATTCAGATCCGACACCATACGTCGTATCAGCATCAATTGTTGATAGTCTTTTTCTCCGAATATGGCCAGATCCGGTTGCACCAGGTTAAATAACTTGTTGACCACGGTCGTGACACCGGTGAAATGCCCTGGTCGGTGCTCACCTTCGAGGATATCACCGAGTCCCGGCACCAACACTTTGGTGGCTGATAACTGCCCCTGCGGGTAAATCTCAGCGGCTTCCGGCGCAAACAGGGCATCCACACCCTCAGCCTGCAACTGGTTCACATCATTTTCAAGCGTACGCGGATAAAGCTCAAAGTCTGCGGCCTCATTAAACTGCAATGGATTAACAAAAATACTCACCACCACGTGATCAGCACTGTTTCGGGCCTGTTTCACCAGTTCCATATGCCCGGCATGAAGATTTCCCATGGTTGGCACAAAGGCAACCGTAGCCTGCTGAGCCTTCCAATCTGATACCTGCTGACGAATTAAATCAATGCTCGTGCAAATTTGCATCAGAAGCTTTGCTCAGCCGAAGGAAAGGCACCACTTTTAACGTCATCAACATAACGCTTCACGGCTGAAGGAATATCGCCGGCCAGCTGAATATAATTTTTTGAGAATTTGGGGATGCGTCCAGCTGAAATTCCTAAAATGTCATAGAGCACCAGGATTTGGCCATCACAGGCATTACCCGCACCAATACCTATTACCGGTATCGACGCCTGCTCGGTAATACGAGCCGCCAACTCGGCAGGTACACACTCAAGGAGCAACATATCGGCCCCTGCCTGTTCCAGAATACGGGCATCCTCAAGCATTTTCTCGGCCACGGCATCATCACGCCCTTGCACACGGTAACCACCGAGCTTGTGCACGCGCTGGGGCTGTAAGCCAAGATGCGCACAAACTGGTATGCCCAGACGCGTCAACGTCGCCACCAGCTCCTTCTGGTCCGCGCCACCCTCCATCTTCACCATATTGGCACCCGCCTCCTGCATAAAACGCCCGGCATTGGCCACTGCCTGCTCAATAGAGGCATCACTCATGAACGGCATATCCAGGATCAGAAAGGCCTGTTTGATACCCCGAGACACAGCCTGGCCGTGATAAACCATATCATCCATGGTGACCGGTAAAGTGGTATCCAGCCCCTGAATCACCATGCCCAGAGAATCACCCACCAACACCACATCGACGCCGTTATTATCCAGTACCTGGGCAAAACTGGCATCATAGGCAGTTAAACAGGCAATTTTTTCCCCACTCGCTTTCATGTCCCTGAGTGTCCGTACCGTTTTACGGCCTGATGCTTTAGCTTGCGCACTCATAGTCTGCTCCTACAACAGATCCGGTGCCGGATTGAAGAAATGTCGGCCACTGCGAATCGAGCGAATGCGCTGCAGCAATTGATGATAATCCTGCTCATTACTGGAAAAATCGACTTCCGTTGCATTCACAATCAGCAGGGGCGCATCCTCATAATGGTAAAAGAAATCGATATATGCCTCAGACAGACGATGCAGATACGAGGCTTCAATCAGGCGCTCATGATGAATGCCCCGGTTCTGGATACGCTCCAGAAGAATTTCCACCGGTGCCTGTAAATAAATCACCAGGTCTGGAACTGGTACATCAAAAGTCAGCTGTTCATACACCTGTTCATAGAGTTTCAGCTCATCGTTATCCAGGGTCAACTCCGCAAACAGACGATCCTTATCCATCAGAAAATCACATACCCGTACAGGATTAAACATGTCGCTCTGTCTTAAATCCTGCATCTGCCGTGCACGTTGCAGTAAAAAAAACAGCTGTGTTGGAAGCGCTGCCGCACGTGGGTTTTCATAAAATTTGGCCATAAACGGATTTTCATCCGCACCTTCCAGTACCAGTTCACTGCCAAAACTTTCCGCCAGTTTTTTGGCCAGTGTAGTTTTACCCACACCGATTGGGCCTTCAATCACGATATGACCGGGATCACTCATCAATGGCCCCCAGATACTGGAGATTATGGTTGGATATGTTCTTAATCAATTGACTCAAGTCGCCCTGCCCGGGAATCATTATTTCATTATCAATATTTTGTAATGGGTATAAAACAAAATCTCGTTGCGCCATACCAGGATGCGGCAGTGTCAGTCGCTCATCACGATACTGCAGCCCATCATACATCAATATATCCAGATCCAGACTACGTGCGCCCCAGCGTTTATCCCTGACTCGCCCCTGACTCGACTCAATGGCCTGTAATGCATCAAGCAACTCAAGGGGAGCTAAACCTGTTTCCAGTTTAACCACTGCATTTAAGTAATCGGGCTGAGGCTCATCATCTCCTGGTAGCGTCATGGCCCGGCTCTGGTACAGGCCCGAATCTGACAACACATGGCTCTTTGGTAATGCCCGTAACGCTGCCATTGCCAAGACTAGCTGATGGCGCGGGTTATCCAGATTACTACCTAAACCAATGTAAGCAATCGACATATCATGCGTTTTTCTTTTTACTGGGTCGTCGTTTCTTAGGTGCATGTCTGGCCGGTTTTAACAACAGGTCCTGCTCCTCAGGGGACAGGGTCTGGATACGTGTCCACCATTCACAGCCATCACCTTCAACATACCCAGCCTGGCTTTGCAGACAATAAAAATCATAGGCTGCACGGAATTTGGGATGCATTAATAATGAACGGGCACGACGACCATTGCGATAATTAAAACGATGCTGCAAGTACCAGATATCACGGATCACCGTACTGAAACGTCGGGGAATCGAGGTTACCTTGACCTGCACACTAATCACCTCAGACATGGCATTCTGCATAGCCAGAGCTGGCGGTAAACCGTCTTCCTGATAGCGGCTTTCTGCGTCCAGCACCGATTGCCAGAGCATGGCAGCAAACAGAAATGCGGGGGTAATCGGTTTGCCTTCATTGACGCGGGTATCGGTATTCTTGAGTGCCTGAACGATAAAGGCCCTCACCACAGGGTCATCCATCTTTAATGCTTGCTGAGCCTGGGGGAACAGGTACTGCAGGAGCTTGTATTTATCAAGCAGCTCAAAACAGGCCACGGCCTGACCAGAGTGAAACAGTTTTATTAATTCATCATACAGGCGTGCCGCCGGGATATCCTGTAATAAATGCCCTAATTCATAGAGTGGCCGTTCACTGTCATCATGAATACGAAAATCAAGCTTCGCTGCAAAACGCACAGCTCGCAACATCCGCACTGGATCTTCACGATAACGAGTATCCGGATCACCAATCAGGCGTAACACCCGGTGTTTGATATCTTCCATGGCATCGGTGTAATCCACTACCGAAAAATCAGCAATGTCATAATAAAGTGCATTTACCGTAAAATCGCGACGCCAGACATCATCTTCGATGTCACCATAAACATTGTCCCGAAGGATACGACCACTATCATCATGTACTCGGTCCACATCATCCAGATCATGGCTGGCCCTGAACGTAGCTACCTCGATAATCTCCCGCCCATAAAAAATATGCGCCAGGCGGAAACGACGTCCAATCAGCCGACAGTTACCAAATAATTTTTTCACCTGCTCGGGATGAGCATCGGTGGCGATATCGAAATCCTTGGGAACATGGTTTAACAACAAATCTCTCACCCCACCACCGACAAGTAGTGCCCGATAACCCGCACGGTGTAGGCGATACAGCACCTTGAGTGCATTATCGTCAATATTGTCTCTGGATATGCAATGCTCCGCACGAGGTATAACGATGGGGTTAGTCATGTTGTAATTTAGTATGTTTCCAACTGTAAATAATATTAAAACCGCATACTAACACATCGCAGCTAACTCGCTGAAATAAAAAAAGAAAGGCACATGAAGTGCCTTTCTTTTAGAGCAATTTCGGGAAAAAAATTACTGATCGTAATCTGGGCTGGCGTGAATCTTATGAATACTCAGGTCAGCACCATAGAACTCTTCTTCCTCACTCAGGCGAATACCAAACAGGGTCTTCAGCAGGCCATAAACGACAAAACCACCGATCAGCGCAATCACCACACCAACCAGGGTACCGGCCAGCTGGGCCGCAAAGGTTACACCACCCAGACCACCTAGTGCCTCCAGACCAAAGATGCCGGCAGCAACACCACCCCAGGCGCCGCACAGACCGTGCAATGGCCAGACACCCAGCACATCGTCAATCTTCCAGCGATTTTGAGTCATAGTGAATGCCCACACAAACAGGGCACCCGCAATGGCACCCGTTGCCAAAGCGCCCAGTGGGTTCATGACATCAGAGCCTGCACACACCGCCACCAGTCCAGCCAGTGGTCCATTGTGGACAAAACCCGGGTCATTCTTACCGGCAAACAGGGCAGCAAGAATGCCACCTACCATCGCCATCAATGAGTTCACGGCAACCAGGCCACTGACCGCATCAATGGTTTGGGCAGACATCACATTAAAGCCAAACCAGCCCACGGTTAATATCCATGCTCCCAGGGCTAAAAATGGAATACTCGAAGGCGGATGAGCAAAGACTTCACCATTTTTGCCGTAACGACCTTTGCGTGCGCCAAGCATGACGACGGCACCCAGCGCCAACCAGCCGCCCATACCATGAACCACGACCGAACCGGCAAAATCATGGAACTCGGCTCCGAAACTACCACTAATCCAGTCCTGAAGACCGAAATTCCCGTTCCAGATCATGCCTTCATAGAAGGGATAAATCAGGCCAACAATCACAAAGCTGGCAGCCAGTTGCGGATTGAATTTGGCACGTTCAGCGATGCCGCCTGAAATAATCGCAGGTATCGCAGCGGCAAAGGTCAGTAGAAAGAAAAATTTAACCAGCTCATAGCCATTTTTCTCACCCAGAGACTGAGCCCCAGCTAAAAAGTCCACCCCATAGGCAACACCGTAACCAATAAAGAAATAGGCGATCGTCGAAACAGCAAAATCCACTATGATTTTAACCAGTGCATTAACCTGGTTTTTACTGCGAACCGTACCGACTTCGAGGAACGCAAAACCTGCGTGCATAGCCAGCACCATGATCGCCCCCAGAAGAATAAACAGAACGTCACTACCCGCCTGTAAGTTCTCCATATATCCCCCTAAAAAATATCGAAAAATATCTTGTTAAAATTAGCGCCCAATTGTAGTTCATGCACTGGTTAAAATCACTAACCGACTGACAAAGCCGCCTATCTGCCTCATCGGCCACTTCAACACCAGCTTGACGCTACCTTCACATTCACTGAAGATGCGTTTAACTCAAATAAATCCACCTGCCGCCATGACAGATAACACGGAACTGATTAAACAACACGACTACTGGATTGGCCGTTTTAACGCCATGGCTTGCCCCTGTGAAGTTCTGGTATCAACAGGTGACCGCTCACTCGCATCCAGGGTTGTCGAGGCCGCCCATACCGAAGCCAAACGGATTGAG
>JBFFSQ010000083.1:0-11848 GCA_041572275.1 Gammaproteobacteria bacterium | reverse complement strand
TTTGGGTGAGATTACGGGTGAATTACCGTTAGGCTGTAAGCCTGGTTGCCCTGTTGATGTGCTGATTCGTCCTGATGATGTAATACATGATGATAATGCAACTGATCAGGCCATCATCATTGATAAGGCATTTCGTGGTGCCGAGTTCATGTACAATCTGCGTATGCCATCGGGTGTTGAAGTGCTATGTCTAGCGCCCAGTCATCATGACCATAAAATCAATGAAAGTATCGGTATTCGCCTGGATATAGATCATCTGGTTATCTTTAAGCATGAATCTAAATCGAACACTGGTGCAGCAGAGTAATCTGTCAATTGATCCATGATATGTATGTATATTGAGCTATACTAAAAAAATAATAATCCACACGGACTTAGAATTATTCTTAAAGAATAATCGATATCACTCTATTAGTGATATTGTAACCTGACTGATTAAATCTTGATTACAAAGATAGGATGGTTTTTCAATGAAGACTTTTTGCTACGGAAACATGAGTCGATATATTTTATTGCTAATATTGTGTGTACCTTTTTTCTCAATTCAGGCAAAAGAAATTCAGCTGCAATTACCCAATCAACTTACAGCAACAGCTGAATATTACCCGAATAATCCAGATAGGCCGGTAGTACTGGTTTTACATGGCTTCTTACAAAGTAATGAGTTTAGTACAGTGCGATATATCGTTGATGAGCTGCTTAATAATGATTATTCTGTGCTGGCACCCACCTTGTCACTGAATATTAATAGACGTAAACAAAGCCTCAACTGTGATTCTCTCCATACTCACAATCTCAATAGTGATAATGTGGAAATTAATCAATGGATAGAATGGTTAAAGAAACAGGGCTATCAATCTATTGTCCTGGTCGGGCACAGTTCGGGTAATATGCAATTAATTAACTATCTTCAAAATAAGACTGAACCTGTAATTAAATCCTTGATTGCAGTGAGTCCTGTGACAGTATGGAATAATTATAAGCTCGAGCAGACCAGAAATGAGATCAAGCAAGCTAGACAAGAAGTTAAGTCATCTGTAAATAAAAACCAGAAATATACGCTTGGTTTCTGTGATCGTAGTTATGAAACCACACCGGAAAACTTTTTGTCTTATGCTAGCTGGTCAGATACATATTTATTAGAACGTATTTCTACATTGCCAATCAAAACCCAGGTGATAATTGGTGATCATGATTCGTATGCTCCAAGTAACTGGATAGAAAAATTACGTAGTAAAAATATCAAAGTTACCGTTTTAGAAGGTGCAGATCATTTCTTTAGCGGTGATGCAGAATTTTTACTACAAGATAGTCTGGTGGAAAGCCTGGTAGATAATTTTTAATCTAGTGCTTGTAGGTATGAGTTGGGTTTTTACAGAGTCTATTTTTGTATTTTGTTGATAGCGTCGAGTAGTTTCTGAATATCAATCGGTTTGTTCAAAAATGCATGAATGCCCATTTTTTTAGCGCTTTTTTCGTCGACATATTCACTAAACCCTGTGCATAGTATAATCGGTGTTTTTGGTGCCAGAGCTAAAATTTTCTGTGACATTTCTACGCCTGTCATTCCTGGCATCGTCTGGTCTGTTAGTACCAGATCAAACTGCTTTGAGTTATTACTAAACAGTTCAAGAGCTTCCTGACTGTTGTGTTTTATGGTGACCTGGTAACCCCGTTTAGTGAGCAGTTCTTTTTCAAATTCAGCAACCATTTCATCATCATCTACAACTAGAATATGTTTGACAGTTGAGTTGTCTGGGTTATCAATAGCGATACTGTCTTTGAGTTCTGTATGATCAGAATTATTAGATGCAGAGATGATTGGGAATAGCAGGTGAAAGCTGGTTCCTCTACCCGCAACTGAATCAACCAGGATATGACCACCATGTTCATGCATGATGCCGTGCACCATAGACAAACCCATGCCGGTACCTTTACCTACATCCTTAGTGGTGAAGAATGGTTCAAATATTCGCTCCAGGGCATCGGTACTCACTCCGTTACCTGAATCTTTAACAATAAGTTCTTCGAATTCACCATTTAAGCTCCTGTAGCAGGATGCACATTCTTTATTATGTATTTCTACTCGGCGAATCGTAATGTCGATGGTGCCAACACCCGACATGGCATCTCGTGCATTAATACAAAGATTCATCATTAACTGATGAAATTGCACAGGATCCATCATCACTGTTGTCAGTTGGTCTTCTATGTGGGTATACAGCTCTATACTCGAAGGCAGTGTGGAATGGAGCATTTTTAATGCATCTTTTACCATGGGCTCCAGTAGCAGTGGTTGTGATTCACTGCTTCCACCACGACTGAATGCTAACATCTGAGCAACCAGGTCACGTGCTCGCATGCCTGATTGTTCGATACGGCTGAGGTACTCGTGAGCTTTTGGGTTATTTAGTTCAGTCTGAGAAATAGCCTGCAATAATTCGGTATAACCTAATATTGAGGCAAGAATATTGTTGAAATCGTGAGCTATTCCACCGGTTAACTGACCGATAGCTTCCATTTTTTGTGCCTGTAACAACTGTCGCTGTAACTTCTGACGGCCAGATTTATCGCGTAAGGCAATTAGACCGAATGCCAGGTTATCTGCTAGGCGTTGCATCAGGCTCAATTGTTCATCTTCAAAGGCATCGGCTGCTGACGCATATACCAGAAGCACACCTAAAGTACTTTCTCCCACAATCAGTGGAAATCCAGCTACAGCATCACAATCAATACTACAGGTTTTCTGCCAGTACTGGCTAAAACAGTTAGATGTTGAAATGTCTGTGCAAACTGATGGTTTTCCCGTTTGTAAGGCTACGCCACCAGGAGACTTTAGCCAGGCCAGGTTATCGTTTAATAGTTGGCTCATGTCGAGGCAACTGGCATCGCAGCAATACTGCTTTGCTGCCTGGACATATTGTTTGTCTTTACCTTCTCGTAATCCAATCCAGGCAAGATTAAAGCCTGCGATATCAACAATGATCCGACATATTTCTTCCAGTAAATCTGATTCGGATGATGCGCGGACCAGTACTTCATTAACTGCATTGAGTGCTTGCAGTGATCGGTTAGCACGTTGTAACTCTGATGTTTTTTCATCAATTTGATGTTCCAGTTCATCAGAATGTAAAAGAATCTTACCTGATAACGACCGTATCATATTAAATGTGGCAACTGTCCCGATAAGGATTAGCAATAACATCATGCCGCCGGTAAATAACATCTGACGTTTAACAGATGAATATAACTCCGATGTCGACATGGTTACGGCAAGTCCCCAGTTAGAACGAGCAACCGGGCTATATGCGGTCATATAACTATTGTTTGCGCTTGTACTGCCGATCAGAATACCTGTTTTTCCATCGATAGCCTGTTTTAGGGCTTTACTTAACGGTGAGTAAGAGTCATCAGGCTGGGTATGCGTTTTACGGCCTTTCGGATTGAAAAATAAATGTAAGCTTACGTCGTCTAACCATCCCAGACTAACACTGCCAGTGGTACCTAAAGCATTGGGATCCTGAATGATTTTCTGTATTTCAGTTAACTGAAATACCAGTACATCTGTACCCAGATTTTCGTTCTTGCGATTGAAAACGGGAGCTGTGACATATATATAATATTTCTTGTCAAGCATGACTGGGCCATTGACCTGGGGTTGGTCAATGTTATTACTCGGGATCGTCCATGTGGCTCCGCGAAATGGTGTTCCCACATGGACCAGTGGCTGGCCTTGTGGATCGTGACGTATGATTGCAATTAACTCAGGTAATAATTGCATTGCATCACCTAATATTGGTGATATTGAATATTCAAGTTCCTGTTGTCCCATCACACCCTTTAGATATTTTTCCATTTGCTGGCGTGCATAAGTACGAGTGGTTACTAAAGAAGCAATGTTGTGTAAACCACTGAGATAGGTTTCAATTAACATCGCTCTATTTTTGGCGGCCTGGATCAGTGTTTTGTCATTGTCGGCTTTAACAAAAGAATAGAAAGGGAATGCCACAGAAATACCAGCAATGGATGCAGTAATTACAATCCCGAGGATCGTGAATATAAGGATTCTGTGTTTAAGCCACTTAACCTGGCTTTGTAACATCATATGTAGCTGTCCATATTCCTGTCTAGGGCGTTGTGTAAAAGCTAACTTTAATATAGCTATTATTTTAGTGCTTAAATAGACTATAACATTTTATTGATAAGTCCAGTTATCGATAGAGTTAGAGACAAGAAATAACGTTGTTTTTGATGTAATGAACAGTAACTTTGATGATGAGTTTTTGGTTTCGCCCAAGGTATAGTGTTTGTTATGCAAAAATAATAGAACCACAACAACTCTGTATTAGTGAATGATTATGTAGAACAGTATCAAGTAGTAGTTTCTGTAATTGGTGAGCGGTTCAGTTGATTTCTTTTGTGCGTATTCTGGCAGAATAGATATTGATTTATATCATTGAAATTAGTAATCCATGAATTGAATAATACAATGAGTTCCATCTGTAGCAGAACCTCAAGGCTGATTGGAGTTTGTCAGCAAAAATAAAGATATTGCCGGATGCAATAAATAATGAAAATACCTGTCCATGAAAATAATCATTCTGATGATATTCAATTAGCTGCGGGCGTTGTTATAGAACGTGACACTGACCTGATTCGTGAAATTGCAGTTATTCGTCGACAACGCTACGGCACTGAGTGGTCACTGCCCAAAGGTAAGCTACAAACTGGCGAAAGCCTGAAGGCAGCTGCTGTCCGTGAAGCTATAGAAGAGACCGGTTGTGATGTCCAGTTGTCGCGTTTTATCAGCTGTGATGTCTATCAAATAGAGCACCAAACTAAAGTGGTCTTTTACTGGCTAGGGCGAGCAGATGAAGAATGCAACTTCAGTGCCTCTGAAGAAGTACATGAGCTGGCCTGGTTATCGCCAGAAGATGCCATTGAACGACTGAGCCACGACAGTCAGAAACAACTACTTAGAAATTTTTATTCACAGGCGCAACCTCAGGAATGCACATTTGTTAAACGTTTAGCGCGTATTTATAGATGTTTCAGTCAGAGTGCTCGTAGTAAACGATTAACCTCATCAATTGCTGCTTATCGTGAAGAGTATCCCTGCCTGATCCATGCTGGTGCAAATACAGACAAGGAATGTTTACTAAAGATCGAGCGTTTATTAAAGCTAGCCGAGGCTGCTATTGATGATGGTGATATTGATAAAGGCTGGCGTTGTTTTCATGCGGCTCGAAGACTCGAACTACTGGCGATAAACGATCCGTCTATTTTAAAAATAAAGGCTCAGCAAATTCGTGAAGAATCGGTAAAGCTCAATACATGGCGAAAAGAAGTCGTTCATACATTAATTCCTGCCAATTTTGATGGAGCCAAGCTCTCGCCTCAGCATCTGTACGATGCAGCATTAGTTCGTGATGAGCATTTTAGTAATCAGGCTTATAAAGATACGATAAAAAGGCGCTTCCATACTTTTCTTGCATCGCTCATGGTTATCATGGTTCTGGCAATTGTGTGGTTGTCTGCCAGTCATTGTATTGAATATGACTCAGACTATGTGATGTCTTTCACTCATATGTATCCAGGCGTATTGTTATACGGATTACTGGGTGCTGTTTTTAGTGCTGTTTTGAAGTCTACTGGTTCAGATGAACAATCGAGGATACCCGAATTGACACTGGCCTTGCGTGTCACCTTATTAAGGCTATTACTGGGGATGGTATCCGCCCTGGTTATTTATTTGTTGCTGGTATCACAGCTGAGTTCAGTAATTGAAATAAAAATAGCTGATATGGATATGGGCTTATCTGTTTTTACTGTATATGTAATTGCGTTTGTATCTGGATCAACCGAGCGTTTGGTAATAAATACAATTAACAAAATTGTCAGTCGTAAATAATTGATGATTAGGAGAATATTGTGGCGCATCAGGATTATTTGATTGGAGTATTAAATAAAGATGGCTCGATACGAACAGTATCGGATGACATTATACTGACCACACAAGCCCGGCAATCAATACAGCCAGTAGATCAGTCATTGCTGCAGATTGCTGATGACCTTGACGGTGAGATGGCAGTTGTAGAAGGCGAGTTATCCGGTGGTGTGTTGTACATGGCTGAAATCACAGAAGTTCTTCCAAAAGTGACCGGGGCCTTGATTCAGAGCTTAGTCGAAAAGCAGTTAATTAGTTACGCTGATATCCAGAATACCCTGAATGCATTTGAGGCTGGACCTTCAGATCGGGACAAACTTTGTGCAATAATTATCGGCCATAAAAAACAGTCCCCGGGTGCAGTAAGTGCTGATCAGAAAGTGACGGAGTTTGAATTCAATGATGCCTTGTCACGACTCATTGAAGAGCGAACTAAGACAGTCAATATAAAACGAATCTATCGTACAACCTATCAACAGTTACCTGACGATGTTAATCAGACCGATGCAGATTTTGCGATTAGTTTGCATTGCAATGCCTTTAATAATGAAGCTTCAGGTACTGAAGTACTTTATTATTACAAATCAAAGCAAGGTAAAGTACTGGCCAGTCTCTTGCAGGAAAAATTGCTGGCCGGTCTTGGCTTACATGATCGTGGCATAAAGTCTCGTACCAGTGAAGACAGAGGTGGTTATCTGCTGCGTTATACCAAGATGCCTTGTGTAATTGCCGAGCCTTTTTTTATTGATAATCCCGATGATCTGGCTCAGGCGCAATCCAATATTAAAGATCTGGCTGATGCCTATGTTACTGCTATTGAGATGATGGGCTCACAACTTTGAGTATGGACAAAAAGAGGGTGGATAAATGACAGAAAATATTGAACCCAGGCAAATGCCGGAGTTTATTGAGCAACTGAACGATGATGTATTAAACGATTCAGTTAAAAATTGTACTGCAGATGTCCATAGCCAGTCACTTAAAGAGCATGAATCTCAGCATATCAAACGCTGGCGTAAACACGCTAAACGCGATCATGCCTCATCAGAAAAACTGACGGGTCTTGCAATATCGGGTGGCGGAATTCGTTCGGCAACATTTGCGCTGGGTGTCATGCAGTCGCTGGCTAAAGCAGACTTGCTAAAGAATATGGATTATTTGTCGACTGTATCGGGTGGTGGATATATTGGATCGGCTTTGACCTGGTTGGTACAGCGGAATCCAGAACAGGGCTTCGGACTGGGTCCAAACACCTTCCCTTATGGTACTGACCACCCTAATGGTCGGGAAGGGCATGCTTCAAATACCAAGCAGGACAAGATGTTAAAATTTTTGCGACAGCATGGGAAATATTTAATCCCAGGTAATGGCATTACTATGACATCATTAATTGCTGTCTTGTTACGCGGCATGGTGCTAAATCTTTTAGTATGGCTGCCACTGCTGATAACGTTTATGTTGAGTCTATTTTGGTTGTCAGGTCTAAAGCCAGGTGTAGAGATAGCTGATGGTACTATTCCAAAGTTATTTGACTGGTCACTTTGGTTAGCTGGCATACTGTCGATTATGTTTGTATTTCTGAGTGTCTTCTATTCATTGAGGACGATGCATGGTCGAGCAACATCTTCTCGACGTTATCGAGCTCGGAGACGATTCGAAAATGGCATACGTTATCTATTGTGGGGAACAGTGCTTGCTTTACTGGTCGCATCCCTACCATATGTAGAGGCCTGGCTAGAGGGTAAAGTAGAAGAGAGTAGTGGTCTGGCATTGATGCTATCAGGTGTTGTATCCGGCATTTGGACCTATCTAAAATCCTCGAACAAGGAGGGGGGAGTACCATTGGGCTGGGTTGCCATGTTGGGTTCGGCGTTGTTTATTTATGGCATTCTAGTTATTACCTATCTTATGGCTTTCGATGTGTATTCTCATTCTGATCATTGGGCGGCAATGGGCGTGGCATTTGTTGTGTCTATCATCACTGGTTTAGTCGTTAACCTTAATTACATTTCTCTACATCGTTATTATCGAGATCGTTTGATGGAAACCTTTATGCCGAATGTAGATCATGCACTTGCGAATGCTACCATGCCAGCTGATCAGGCTGATCACGCTCGTATGCACCCTCATCCTTTAAAGGGCTCAAATCTTCAATGCTATCCGCCGACAGGGCCTTATCATATTGTTAATAACAATGTAGTGCTGGTGGATTCCGAGGTACGAAAATATAGGATTAGAGGCGGTGATAGCTTTATTTTGTCGCCCTATTATTGTGGTAGTAATGCCACTGGCTGGAGTCGAACGGATTTATTCATGAAGAATAATATGACCATGGCTACGGCAATGGCCATCTCTGGTGCTGCAGCCAATCCCAACACTGGTGTAGGTGGTGTTGGCTTGACACGTAATCCATTTGTTTCCCTGTTGATGGCATTTTTAAATTTGCGCCTGGGTTACTGGGCGCCCAATCCTGATAAGAAAAAATGCACCTGGCATAGTCCTAATCATTTTGATGCGGCCTGGTATGAAATTAAACCAGATGGTTATGCAGAGAATAAACGCTTTATTCAGTTAAGTGACGGCGGTCACTTTGAAAACCTGGGTTTGTATGAGTTGATCAGGCGGCAATGTAAATTAATTATTGTCAGTGATGGTGCGGCAGATCCAGATTTCGATTTTGGTGATTTACAAAATGCCGTCCGCAGGGTGCGAGCTGATTTTGGCGTTGTGATAGATTTTAATGAAGATAATCATCCCCGAGATCTGATACCACATGATGATTTGAGTGCCGGTTACCCTAGACATGTCAAACTGGCCAAGCGCGGTTATATCGTGGGTACAATCACATATCCAGATCAGTCAACGGGTAGTTTGATCTATATAAAAACAACCATTATTGAAGGTCTGAGCCTGGAGCTACTGGGTTATAAAAGTGCACACTCGGATTTTCCTGATGAAAGCACGGCTGATCAATTTTTTGATGAGGATCAGTTTGAGGCCTACCGTGAACTGGGCTATAGCATTGCCGAAACACTGGATCATGACCTGATACGCTCACAATTGGCCTGATTGGTTTGTGTTATCTCATCAGACAATCTGATTCAGCTGATCTGTTAACCGAGTGTAGGTGATAGATTGGTGATGATATGGCAAAGATCTAAGTTGCAGGATTAATGCATCGGGAGTCAGGTCAGTGACGCGGAGGCTTAATCAGCAGAGACAAGTTCAAGTTGATCGGATCTTATTGAGTAGATATGGTTATCAACCTGGTTGATCAGAGCATTACGCTTGAATTCGGCAATGGTGCGACTGGCTGTTTCAGTGGTAATACCTAGCATGGAGCCAATATCTTCGCGACTGAAGAGTTCACACTGCTCTGGACCGTATTTATCTGCCAGTTTAAGGATAAGTCGGGCCATACGTTGTTTTGCTGAGCCGGTGGAAAGCTGGGTTAACCAGGTATCGGCCTCATTTAATGCTGATTGCCAACGCTTGAGGAGTTCCTGGTGTAGTGCCTGATTGTCTGTGCTGATGGTGTTCACTATAGTCACGGGTATGCGACAGACTTCGGAATCACGAAGGGCAACTGCGTTATGCTGGTAATTAGGTAATAAAATGGATTCAAGGCCGATGACGTCGGAAGAGAACCCAAGTCTAACGATACGTTGGCTGCCGTCACTCAGGTACTGGGTGAGCTTGATAACGCCGCTGCGAATCGTATATAGGTATTCTGCAGAATCATTCGTCTGATATAACACTGACCCTGTTGGAATAATAAACTGATCAATCGGCTTATGGATCTTTTCAAAGTCTGTTTCATTAAGCCCGGCAAAGAGAGCGGTGTTACGCAAGGCGCAATTTCTGCAATCAGCTTCGCCTGCCCAGGCATCTTGCACTGTTACGATTTTCATAATGGCTCAATAAACGTACCAGCTATTTTGTAATGTTCATTTAATAATAGCTTAAAAACACCGACTGCTGCGGAGATTTTCCAGATTAAAGTTTGTCTCAACTCAGCATAAGCTGTTTCATGGCTCAGTGACTCATCGCATGGTATACAGGTACTATGTCATGAGAAAGTATTCACAATACTTTAAAGACTAATATATAGGGTTAGTTCTGGTCGTGATTTGATTTATAATCAAAAACTTATATATATTTCATATTTCCATGCGGAGTGCCTGGATTAACGGTTGAATCGATACCGATTGCCTATTGTTGTAGGCAGTATATTCGGACAGGAGGTAGCGATTTTGGCTTGAATTGATAAGAAATGGGAATATAATCCCAGTTATGAGCGAAGATATTCAATCAGTTCTGGAAAAGGCAACGCGTAAAATTCTCGGGCCACTTATCAGGTTGCTGTTGAGAAACGGTGTAGCCTGCGGCACATTTGAGTCGATTGTGCGCCAAGTCTATGTCGATGAGGCATTCAGTATAGCGGAACAAAGTGGAAAAGCCACGGTCTCATCGGTGTCTGCGCAAACAGGGCTGTCTCGAAAAGAAGTTAAGCGCCTACGGGAGCTGAGCCCTGATGACAGTTCTGGGAATAGCCAGAAATACAATCGGGCGGTGCGGGTTATCAGTGGCTGGATGAACGATCCCCGTTTTATGTCCACGGAAGGTGTGCCTCTGGCACTGGATATGGACGATTCAGAGCACGGTTTTGCCAGCCTGGTCAAAGACTATAGCGGCGATATTCCTACCCGTGCCATGTTCGATTTGCTACAGAAAAGCGGCTGTGTTGAGAAGCAGGGTGACAAGGTGTATCTCGTCAGTCATGCCTATGTACCGGGCAATGACCCGGTGGATGCGATTAACATCCTGGGCACTGATAGCCGCGAATTAATGAATACGATTGAGCACAATATGGCTTGTGAGTCTTCACAACGCCGTTTCCAGCGTAAAGTCTCCACCGGACAGCTTGCTGCCAGTGAGGTCGATGCCTTCAGGAAATACGCAAGCCGTAATTCTCAAAAATTACTTGAACAACTCGATAGCTGGCTCGCTGAACGTGAAAGCCAGAGTAAAGATGACGCGCGTTATGTCAGCGTGGGCATTTATTACTATCAGGACCCCTCGAATGAGGAGAATGAGTCATGAATACAATGTTAAAGAAAACGGGAATTCTTAGTCTGCTGGCACTGGTCGTTGCTGCCTGTGGCGGTGGCGGTACAGATGTCGCTGGTATCGGCGGCACCGGTTATATTGCTACGGGCACGATTACGGGGTTTGGTAGTGTTTATGTGAATGGTGTGAAGTATGAAACCGATACAGCCAGTTTTGAGGTTGAGGATAATACTTTAGCCACTCAGGGTGATCTTGGGCTGGGCATGGTGGTGACTGTTAACGGGACTATTAATGCGGATGGCGTGACAGGTACGGCAAATAGTATTCGTTATGAGGATGTGTTGGAAGGGCCGATCAGTGGGGCTATCGTATATGATGCCGATAATCTGAATGCAACTTTCACTGTACTCAATACAACTGTTAGGGTAAACGATGGTGTCACTATATTCGAAGGTAGTAGTTTTAATTTTGGTTCAATTGCGATCGGTAATGTGATCGAAATCAGTGGTTATTTTGATAATAACGGAGAACTTCGTGCTACGCGTGTTGAACTCAAGTCGCCAACATCAAACCCACTGACTGATATTGTTGAAATTAAGGGTACAGTAACTGGTTTTACTGACATCGGTAGTGCGTTTAATGTGAGCAAAATAGTTGTGGATGCATCTGCTGCCAGTTCCTTACCAAGTGGTGGTATCAGTAACGGACTCTATGTTGAAGTGAAGGGTATCTATGATAACGGCATCAATACTATTGCTGCCACTGAAGTTGAAGTTGAAGATAACCGTCTGGGGGATGACGGTGATAATGTGAGCCTTGAGGGTTATATCA
>JBFFSQ010000082.1:0-11866 GCA_041572275.1 Gammaproteobacteria bacterium | reverse complement strand
TGAGTCGAGAGGTTCGCCTGCTTACCAGTCTGGCAGAATCCGGGATGTCACAGGATGCTGCCATGGCCAAGGCCAGGGTCTGGGATAGTCGCAAAGCATTATTGCGCAAAGCCCTGTCTCGACACACGACTGTGCGGTGGCGAAATTTTTTAAAACGGTGTGCTCGCATTGATAAGGTAATCAAAGGTGTTGAGCCAGGGCGTCCCTGGGATGAGCTGCTGACACTAAGTACGCAAATAGCCCAGGGTCGTTCCTGATCATGGCTTATCGGTGTGAAAATAATGACAGAATTCAGGATCTAGAAGAATGAAAAAATATCATGTGTACGGAATTGGTAATGCGCTGGTAGATATGGAGTTTGAGGTCGAGGATGTCTTCTTTGAAAACAATGGAATCGATAAGGGACTGATGACGCTGGTCGATGAAGCGCGTCAGCATGAACTGATCGGCCATCTGGATGCTTTTGAAGGAAAAAAGGCCAGTGGAGGCTCGGCAGCGAATACCATAATTGCGGTGAGTTATTTTGGTGGTAAGTCATTCTATTCCTGCAAGGTGGCCAATGATGAGCTGGGTGACTTTTACGTCCATGATTTAACCGCGGCCGGTGTGGATTCCAATGTGGGTGATGGGCGTAAAGACGGCATTACCGGAAAGTGCCTGGTGATGGTGACGCCGGATGCAGAACGTACCATGAACACCTTCCTCGGAATTACTGAGCACTTTTCAGTTGATGAACTACATGAAGATGCATTGCTGGAGTCTGAATATCTGTACATTGAAGGTTATCTGGTGACATCAAATACCGGGCGTCATGCGGCCATTGAAGCGCGCAAGATCGCCGAAGAGAATGGTATTAAAACTGCGCTGACCTTTTCTGATCCGGCCATGGTGGAATTTTTCAAGGACGGTCTGGTTGAGATGATTGGTGGCGGTGTTGATTTGTTGTTCTGTAATGAGCATGAGGCCAAGAGCTGGGCAGGGACAGATGATCTGGATCAGGCGATTGAAGGTCTCAAGCAGGTCGCGAAAACCTTTGCTATTACCCTCGGCGCCAAAGGTGCCTTAATTTACGATGGCAAGCAATGTATTGAAATTTCACCTCACTCGGTGACAGCGGTCGACAGCAATGGCGCCGGTGATATGTTTGCGGGTGCCTTTTTGTATGGCATCAGTCACGGCCATTCTTATTATGAAGCCGGTAACATTGCCAGCCTGGCAGCGGCACGGGTGGTGAGTCAGTTTGGACCCCGTCTAAATGCTGAGGAGCATCGGGAGATACTGGATATCGTACTCTCCTGAGGCTCTGGCCGGGCTGTTATTGTTCTGTATTGAGTACCGGCTGTATTATCAGCTTGTCGATAGTGGTGAGTAGTGATTTGCCCGAACTGGCCGTCATACGTAACATAGCCATGAGCTAATTTAGATAAACCTTTACCTTTTTCAACGCTCATGGGTGATAAATAGTGGGAAAATTAAGATTTCCAGCTATTATCTATACTAATTGCAGAATAATAGAAATGGGGACATATCTGTTGAGCGACCTTTAGAGTCTGGGGCGTGCTCATGAATCAGATCAAAACAATCTATGGAACAACGTCAGTCACCTCGCCGACCGGTCCGGTTGGAAATTCAAATTACGTATCCTACTGGTGAAAGCCATCATGTTTTTAGTCGAGATATCAGTGACGGCGGAATATTCCTGATGCTGGATAAAGCCAGTCAACCGCTGATCGGTGAGTTGATCTACCTGGAAATTGCGGGGGATCCCGGCGATGAAACTCTACCCGGAACCGAAGCCATCGTGGTCCACCAGACTCCGGAGGGTATGGGGCTGGCATTTATCGAGATTAAATAACTGATATTCCAGTGCTGCCATATGATTCGATCTGGCCTGATACACTGGAGCAAGAATCAAGTAATTGTGTAACAAGGAAATTTTTTAGATGAGTGACGAGATCAAAGCAGAAGATCAAGCTCAGAGGCAAACATCTGAACAGCAGGCAGATAATGCTTCAACCGCGGAGCCTGAGAAAAAATTTACATCCTTGATTGAAGCCATTCTTCAACAGCTCGACGTCTATTTTTCTGAACACGTGGCCGAGTTGTTCAAAAAGGCTGATGATTTTCTGTTCGATGCGGCAGAACATGCATCGAGTATAGATCAGCAGAATCGCATGTTTGAATTCATGAACGATTTACGGGTGCAGAAAGACGATATCGAGAAAAATTTCTATACACACATCAATGTGTTCTTGGCGCCGGTGGCGACATCACCCAAATTACCCAAGAAAAAAACCCAGAAAGAAACTACTCAGCTTGGACTGGTTGACCAGGATGAAATGGATGAAATGGTAGCCTTGACCACGATCAGCGGCAAGGCGACTTCAGATTTTCAGGAAGAAATTTCACACTTGCGTGCACGTTTACAGAACCTGGCCTTACATAATCAGGATATTTTCCATCCTGATGCTTTATTGCCAATCCATATTTGTGAGTCATTCCAGGAAGCATTGGCAGGGACCGGTTTTGCTAATCAAAATAAGTTAATTCTGTATAAGATGTTTGGTGAAGATATCATCAAGCAAATCAAAACTCTGTATGACGACCTCAATCAGCTGATGATTGATGCAGGCATACTGCCACAGATCGAGCTGGGTGGGGGATTGGCGGGAGAAGGTCGTCAACGTGCCGGTTACGGTGGTTATGATGAGGGCGACGATGAAGCAGGTGCTGAGGCCGAAGAAGCGGCTGATGAGTATGAGCAAGACATAGTACCACCTCCAGCATACCCGGGTGGTTATAGAGGCTATCAGGGTGGCATTCGGGCGCGAGGTGGTGCGGCCCCGGCACAGGGCGCAGCACCAGCCCCCGGTACGGCACAGGCTGCTCCTGCGGGTTATGGCGCGCCCAGTGGCATCCGTGCTCGAGGCCAAACTGCAGACAGTGGGGTAGATGCGGGTGCCGGTACTGAGGTACCGCCCAATACCGGGCCTCATGGTCAGGCTTACTCGGCCGGTTTGCCGGTGAGCCAGGTTCGCGAAAGTATTCAGAATTTTGTTGGTGGCGAACCGGCGGATGCCGATGCCTCTATTCCGTCAGGTGGTATAGGCGGTGGCGCTTATTATACCAAGCAAGATGTGGTGTCGGCATTGTCGAATATGCAGAACACCATGCAGGTGGCACCGGATGCCAAACTAGAGTTCAATGCTGCAGCCATTAAGAAAGCTGTTCTGAGCAGCATTGCCGATAAAAGTGGCGGGGTTGTTAACAAGCGCGTCAATCAGGTCTCAGAAAAGACCATTGACTTCATCAAGCTGATTTTTGATGCCATTATCGCTGATAAAAGTATCACTGATGCTATCAAGGCCCTGTTACTGAGCTTACAGATTCCCGTCATTAAGGCGGCCATGATCGACCCTGATTTTTTCGTCGATGATCAGCATCCGGCTCGACAGTTGCTGGATAAGACCGCCGAGGCCGGTGTCGGTGTCAGTGAGCATACCGATCCTATTTACATCAGTATTGACGAAATACTCCAGAAATTGTTGCTGGATTATGGTGAAGATGTCGGTGTGTTTAAGGTCGCGTTGGATGCGTTAAATGCACTCACCAATGATATTCATGAAAAGGCCCGGGAACGCGAAGAAGAAGCACAGAAGCAGGTACAACGCGCCCATGCGCGCAACGTGGTGTTGCAGGAAATCCGTAAGATTACTCTGGGTCATGAATTACCCGCCGGTGTGCATAAATTGGTGTTGAAGGTTTGGCCGAGTCTGATGTTTGCTCATTATCTGAGGCACGGAAAGGCCAATGATGAATGGGTTGAAATGCTCATGATTCTGGCCAAGATCATCGACAGTGTTCAGCCCCTGACCACGGCGGCAGAATTGAAAGAGCTGGGTTTAACATTCGAAGATATTGTCGCTGCCACAGAAGAAAAGTTGAAGGAGTGTAAAAAACCAGCCGCCTTACGTGAGGAAGTAATCACTGACCTGAGGGCGACTTACGAAGAGCTGATGAATACGCAAGGTCTGCCAGAGGAGCCGGAAGCTGAGGCAGAGGAAGTTCAGGCTGAAGTAGAGGAAGCAGAAGCAGTTGCGACTGAGGTAGCAGAAGAAGCAGAAACAGCACCTGAAGCAGAAACTATGGGTGAAGCAGCGATTGAAGCTGAAGCGGCTGCCGAGGAAGCAGCAGAGCCCGAGGTCGCAGAACCGGCAGAAGATGACCCTGAAGTAATTGCACGCAGGAAAATTGAAGCCTTGCCTGACGACGTCAAGCCAGGTGCCTGGTTTATCGTATACAACGGTAAAGATAAACCGGTGCGTCGTTTGAAGCTTGCTGTTATCTTGATGCAGAATGCGACCCTGATGTTTGTGGATCATCTGGGTAATATTGTGATCGAAAAAGATGCACAAGAGTTTACCGAGGAGCTGCAGCAGGACCTGTCAGGTATTATCATGCAACATTCGGTCTTTGATCATGCCCTCAATTCTGCGTTGAATAACATCAGTCAGTAGGTTTGCCTGTTCTCAGTCTTGCCCGTACTTGAATTGACGATATGCCCTTAACGGGGCGTTGTTGGTTGTGTTTTGCTGCCACCGCATCGTTTCAGGGGCTATTTCCTGCTGTTGTAACCTGTCTGTTCGATAGAAATCTGCGTTTTTCTACGCGCTGTGGCAAAATACTCCGATTGATTCTCTGTAATAAACTGTAGTGATATGTCTGTGAATGTAAAAGAATATATGCAAACACTGGGGGAGCAGGCTCGTGAGGCTGCCGTGGTAATGTCTCGTGCCGATACTGCTGCGAAGAATGCTGCCCTGTTAGCAATTGCCGATGCTATTGACGCTGCTGCTGATACCTTAAAAACAGAAAATGCCCGGGATCTGCAGGCAGGTAAGGCAAATGGTCTGGATGCAGCATTGCTGGACCGATTGGCTCTGAATGATGAACGTATTGCGGGTATGTCTGAAGGTCTGCGTCAGATTGCAGCATTGCAGGACCCAGTGGGTGATGTTACGGATATGGCGTATCGCCCCAGTGGTATCCAGGTTGGGAAAATGCGAGTTCCTCTTGGCGTGATTGGTATTATTTATGAATCTCGTCCTAACGTGACGGCTGATGCCGCCGGTTTATGTCTAAAGTCGGGAAATGCCAGTATTTTGCGCGGTGGTTCCGAAGCCATTCATTCCAATCAGGCCATTGCGGCTTGCATACAACAGGGTCTGATCCAGGCGGGATTGCCTGCCCAGGCTGTGCAGGTGGTGGAGACCACCGACCGTGCCGCCGTGGGTGAACTGATCACCAGTAAAGCCTATGTGGATGTGATTATTCCACGGGGTGGTAAAAGCCTGATTGAACGTATTAGCAACGAAGCCAGGGTGCCCGTGATCAAGCATCTCGACGGTATCTGTCATGTGTATATTGATGACAGTGCTGATATTGAGAAAGCGGTGCGTGTAGCCTTCAATGCCAAGACCCACCGTTATGGCGTCTGTAATGCCATGGAAACCTTGCTGGTAAACACGGCTGTAGCAGCTGATGTACTGCCTGAACTGACCAGGCGCTATCAGGCTGAAGGTGTTGAATTACGCGGTTGTGAACGCACACGTGAACTGGTTAGCAATATCCAGTTGGCCACGGATGAAGATTGGGATACCGAATACCTTGCGCCAATACTGGCAGTACGAATTCTGGATTCGATGGATGCGGCGATTACCCATATCAATACGCATGGATCACACCATACAGATTCTATAATTACCGAAGACTATACTCGAGCTCGACGTTTTCTTCGTGAGGTGGATTCAAGTTCGGTGATGGTAAATGCCTCGACGCGTTTTGCTGATGGCTTTGAATATGGACTCGGTGCCGAGATCGGTATTAGTACCGATAAGATACATGCGCGTGGACCGGTTGGTCTGGAAGGGCTGACATCTCAGAAGTATATCGTACTGGGTGATGGCCATATCCGCAAATAACGGTGTTTGCTGCAATATCGAGATGGTAACGAGCTGAGATTTCAATGACTGTACTAGCAAGCATTGAGCAAACTGGTCACCAAAGCCACCATGGCTGAACTGATTGGCATACTGGGCGGTACCTTTGATCCCGTTCATTATGGACATTTACGTCCTGCTCTTGAAGTCATGCAGGCACTGGGTTTGAAACAGGTGAGGTTTTTGCCCAATAAAGTACCGCCTCATCGACCACAACCCTGGCTGGATGCAGATACCCGGCGTGAACTGGTGGCGGTGGCGATTGCGGAGATTCCAGGTTTTGTGCTCGATGATCGTGAGCTACGGCGTGAAGGGCCTTCCTATATGGTGGATACACTGGAGGATCTGCATCGTCAGTTTCCTGAGGATACCCTGTGTTTGATGATGGGAATGGATGCTTTCAGTGGTTTTACACGTTGGCACCGCTGGAACGCTATTTTAGATCTCTGTCATCTGGTAATCATCGCGCGCCCCGGTGTTGAGTTACCGGATTTTGCCGAGGATCAGGGGGTGATTGAATCCTGTATAACCCATGATATAGAGGATTTGAGTCGCAGCCAGCATGGCCAAATACTGTTACAATCTGTAGCCTTGCAGGATATATCTGCTACTGAAATCCGTACTCGCCTGGCAGCCGGGCAGAGTATTCATGATTGGCTGCCCGAACAAGTGAGAGAGAAACTCGAACATTATGCAATTTGACGATATGAAACAGCTGGTACTTACAGCCATTGAAGACCTGAAAGGTGAAGATATTATCGAGCTGGATGTAAAGGACAAAACTAGCGTAACTGACTTGATGATCGTTGTCAGCGGCACCTCCAGTCGTCATGTTAAATCCATCGCAGATAATATTGTGACAGAAGCTAAAAAAGCTGGCATACAACCTTTGGGTGTCGAGGGTGAGGTTCAGGCCGAATGGGTACTGGTTGACCTGGGTGATGTTGTGGTTCATGTGATGCAGCCACATATTCGTGAGTTTTATGATCTGGAAAAACTCTGGGAACTGGATTCAGCTAAAGAACACAGCGCCCGTTAATGCGGTTGATTGAGCTATTACAGTTAGCCGGCTCCGAAAACGTTTTTAAATTTTAAAAGTATTCCTTACCAGGATGAAAATACCTAGAGCCTGCTCTATTGGTTTTTTTGTGGCCTTGTGCCCGTTGAGGTTGGCTGAATGCTTGATTGGATTGTTAAAGGCCTGTTTCAGATATGAAACTGCATCTTTTGGCTGTAGGACAGAAAATGCCTGCCTGGGTCGAGCAAGGGTTCCAGGAATATGCGCAACGTATGCCAGCCGAGGCGCGACTGGAATTAAAAGAGATTGCACCGGGTAAACGAGGCAAGAATGCTGACATTAAACGCATCGTGCAGGATGAAGGTCAGCGCTTGCAGGCTGCTATTCCCAAAAATACACGCATCGTGGTGCTGGATGTAAAGGGTCGCAATTGGAGTACGGAGCAGTTAGCCGATCGGCTGGGTGAATGGATGCAGTCTGGTCAGGATGTTAGCTTACTGGTGGGTGGCCCCGAGGGACTATCTGATGAATGTATGGCTCTGGCTCAGGAGCGATGGTCGTTGTCATCATTAACTTTTCCCCATCCATTGGTGCGAATCATCCTCGCTGAACAGCTATATAGAGCCTGGTCAGTACTGCGTCACCACCCCTATCATCGCGCCTGATCGTCAAGTTATCGAATGAATCATCCACCACCCATTATTCTGGCTTCCGCTTCTCCCCGACGACGTGATTTACTGAAGCAGATCGGTGTGCGCTATGAAGTGCTACCGGTTGATATTGACGAAACACCGGGTGTAGATGAAACACCGACGGATTTTGTTCGCAGGCTGGCACTGGAGAAGGCAGAAATGGGTTATCGTCGCAAGGGAACCGGACAGGTTGCTTTGGGTTCAGATACTGTAGTGCTATTGAATAATCGAATTTTAGGTAAACCCCGTGACCAGGCAGAGGGTATAGCAATGTTGACTGCTTTATCAGGTTGTGAACACGAGGTGTTAACTGCTGTAGCGATAGTGGATCACTCAAAAAAGAGCTGTTTATTGAATAGCAGCAAGGTTTTTTTTCGTCAGCTGAGCGATACTGAAATACAGGCTTACTGGGCAAGTGGTGAACCTCGGGATAAGGCCGGTGCCTATGCGATTCAGGGGCTGGCGGCACAATTTATTCAGCGCTTAGAGGGTAGTTATTCTGGGGTGATGGGGCTGCCTTTATTTGAAACGGCGCAGCTACTACATGAATTTGAAATTGCAACCGGCCTTGAGCCACGACTGACACATGAGTAAAGAGATACTAATTAATGTAACCCCCCAGGAAACCCGGGTGGCGATTCTAGAAAACGGCGTACTGCAGGAATTATATGTTGAGCGGAGTCGGAATAAAGGACTGGTCGGGAATATTTATAAAGGTCGGGTATGCCGTGTGTTGCCGGGAATGGAGGCTGCGTTCGTTGATGTCGGTATGGAGAGGGCGGCATTTTTGCATGTCTCCGACATTGCGCCTTATAACGGACAGAAAGAAAATGGTGGTGATCGCCCATCGGTATCACAGCTGTTATCTGAAGGTCAGGATATTCTTGTCCAGGTGATTAAAGATCCCATGGGAACCAAAGGGGCGCGGTTAACCGCACATATCACGATCCCTTCACGCTATCTGGTATTTATGCCCAGCTCAAACAACATTGGTGTTTCAACACGGATTGAAGAAGATGAGGAGCGTGATCGTCTGCGTGATATGTTGATGGAACATGAAGCCCTGATGGGGGATTTCGGTTATATCATCCGCACGGCGGCCGAGTCGGCGAGTGCTGAATCTATGGGGAATGATGTAGCGTTTCTTAACAAGCTCTGGAACTCTATCAGTGAACAGGCCAGGCAGATAAAGCCCGGTAACATTGTGCATGAGGATTTGCCATTATCCATGCGGGTGTTACGTGACATGATAGATGATGATCTGGAAAAAATCCGAGTCGATTCCCGTGAAACATGGCGGCGGATGACGGATTTCGCCGATCGGTTTATGCCAGAAATTAATGTATCTATAGAACATTATCCCGGGGAACGTCCCATCTTTGACTTGTATGCCGTTGAGGATGAAATTCAGAAAAGTCTGGATCGGAAAGTACATCTGAAGTCGGGTGGTTATCTGATTATTGATCAGACTGAAGCGATGACGACTATCGATATTAATACCGGTGCATTTGTTGGTCACCGTAATCTGGAAGAAACAATTTTTAAAACCAACCTGGAAGCGGCTCAGGCTATTGCTCGACAACTCAGATTGAGAAATTTGGGTGGTATCATCATTATTGATTTTATCGATATGGAAGAGGAAGAGCATCGTCGTCAGGTCTTGCGTGCACTGGAAAAGGCGCTGGAAAAAGATCATTCCCGCACACAGGTTTGTGATGTGTCGTCATTGGGCCTAGTTGAAATGACACGCAAGCGAACGCGTGAAAGCCTTGAACATATATTGTGTGAAGTGTGTCCGGTATGTGTCGGTCGTGGTTCGGTTAAAACGGCGGAAACGGTGTGTTATGAGATCTTCCGTGAGATTCTGCGTGAAGCACGCCAGTTTGATGCCAAACAACTGCTGGTATTGGCAGCACAGGATGTAATTGACCTGTTGGTTGATGAAGAGTCAAACAGTCTGGCAGAGCTGGAGAGCTTTATTGATATACCCATCAGGCTTCAGGTTGAAGCTCTCTATACTCAGGAACAGTATGATGTGGTTATTCTCTAAGTCAATCTTGCGAATCGTGCGGTAACTGTGACAAAAAAAAGTCATAAGCTACGTGCCAGCCTGATTATTGCCGCCGCAGTCATGGTGATATTTGTTGCTGTGGTTTTTAGTCTGTTTCGTGTTGCCATCATTTATGTGGCTGATTTTCGTGAAGATGTGGAGCGCGAAGTCAGCCTTGCGATTGGTATGCCTGTTAGCATCGGTCGTCTGGATGCGGATATCTACTGGTTAACACCACGTCTCAAGTTTTTTGATGTTAATGTTCTTGATGCAAACAATGACCGTTTGTTTATCTATCTTGAAGAACTGAGTGTGAGTCTGGACTGGTTAAAGACATTGCAACAACTCAGTCCCGCTCCAGGAACTATTGTTGTCTCAGGGATGGATCTCAGTATTGAACGCAATTCTCGCGGACAGGTGTTTATTCAGGGCTATGAAATGGCTTCGAGTGATGGTGCGTCTGCTGTATCACCAGAGTTGAAGAGCTTCCTCGAAAACACATCGCTCTATGTCCAGAACGCCAGATTACTCTGGTTCGATGCTTTCAAGACAACAACCAAAATTGATTTTACAAATTTGAATCTGGCGCTGGAAAACCAGATGCCAAAACATCGACTGGCTATTGAAGCTGATATACCCGCAGCTTATGGTGAGAAGTTACAGTTAGTAATTGATATCGACGGCGATATTTATAAACCGCAACAGTGGCAAGGTAAAATTTATACTCATTTTAGTCAACTGAAGCTGGAATCGCTGGATGATTACACGACGAGTTTTGGTATGGCCGGCCGTGGACGAGTGGACGCCAGTATCTGGCTGGACTGGAATGCAAACGATATTCGTCAGGTTGATGCGACTTTTGTCGGCAAACAACTCGTACTGCGCGATCGTATAGATAAGACAAAGTCATGGGCACTGGATCACCTGAGTGGACAGGGACACTGGCAACAAACTGAAAACGGCTGGTCTCTGGATCTACGTGATCTTGATATCAGTCGTAATCAGCGCCGGTGGTTGAAACCGGCAGCTGTTTCAGTGGTTCTCGATGAACAGTCATCACTGGAGCTGAAAGCCGATTTTCTCCGCCTGGAGAGTATGGCCTATATTACTGGGCTGGTTAGTGAGTTTTTGCCGGAACAGGTTCAGGACTGGACGCAGACAATAGCATCATATGCTTTACAGGGTGATATCCACTATCTGCAATTGAAACTGCCTTTAAAGCAACCTGAAAAGCTGGAAACTGAATTCAAGTTTGTTGATGTGGGCTATCAGTCGAAAAAATTTCCGTCAGCGACAGGACTTGATGGTAATTTTATTTACAAGAATACAACTGCCTCTTTGAGTTTGAATAGTGCAGGTGTGAGTCTGGATTTTAATGGTTTGTTTCGTAACAGTATTGAGCTGGATAAGCTTTATGGTGGCGTCTCCCTGATTCGTGATGATACTGGCTGGGCCGTGTTTTCCAATCAATTGACGGCAAACTCACCATACCTGGCTACCGCGACACGTATTGATATCAAGATACCCGATAAAGCACCCATGTTTATGAATCTGGTAAGTCGTTTTGGGCAGGGTGATATTAAGTATAAAGGTCTCTATTTTCCAACTGCAATCATGGGTGACAATACGGTTGGCTGGCTAGATCGTGCGCTGGTCGATGGTGATGTGCCAGCCGGTGGTTTCCTGCTTTATGGCAACATGGATCGTTTCCCTTTCCTCAACAATGATGGTGTGTTTGAGGTTTTATTCAATGTAGCTAACACCACTCTAAAATACCAGCCAAACTGGCCGGCGCTGGAGGATATGCAGGCGCGCATTCGCTTTCATAAAAATGCCATGCATATCGATCGTGGTGAAGGTAATATTTTTGGTGCCCATTTTAGCAATACTCGAGTGGATATTAATGAGCTGTCGCAGCCCCATCTTTCGGTTTCGGGCGAGGTGGTTTCGCCTTTGTCCGAATTGTTGAAGTTTGTTGACCAAAGTCCATTACGCAACACCATTGGTTCTTACATTACAAGTTTGAGCACCAAAGGACAGTCTGAGTTGGATATCAATATCGAGATACCGATTGCTAAACATGATCCTGCGCAGGTGAAAGGTCTAC
>JBFFSQ010000081.1:0-11992 GCA_041572275.1 Gammaproteobacteria bacterium | reverse complement strand
TAATAATACCCACGTGACTGACGCTCCCATCAGCTGATTGCAGTGGGGTGAGTGTGATGTTCTGGTACATGAATTCTGCAGTACCGGTAATCGGGCGATAGTTCTTGAAGCGGAACAGGTATTCGCGTTGTTCCCAGGTGCTGAAGGCGCGGGAATTTAGTAAAAAAACCGAGTCAAGTTTGCGCTTGAACCAGTTCTCAGGAATATCTGGGAATCGCTGGAACAGGTTTTTGCCAATCACCGCACTGGGGGTCAGATTGCTGTGGTTTTGCATGAAATTATTCCAGGTCTGTATCGCGTAGTTGCGGTCGAGGATGACCAGGCCGACATCGATGTTCTGCAGCATGTCCATAAGCCAGTGTATATCTCGAATAGAGTTGCCAGGATTGCTCATTGCTCTTCCAAAATATAAGAAACGCGGTCATTCATCGGTTCGATTGAGTCCTCGGTAAATAGGAGTAATAGCTCACACTGGATATTTCGTTTCTCGATGCTATAGCTGATTTCAATCGCCAGGGTTTTGTCCCAGTGAGCAGCCTGTTGATTGAGTATGTCCGGTATTTTTATATGCTGCCCCAGTATCATGGGATGGCTCTGGCTGAAGGTGATGTCGAGCTGTTGAGTGAAGCCTTTGAGAAAGGCACCGGTAAGGATGCTGGAAATGTCAGTCAGTAGTTCGACCTGCATGGTTTCATCGATCTCACCATCGTATTTCATTAATTCAGCAATGTCCTGGAAGCTGGTGTCGTTGAAGATGATCAGTGCTTCACCCGCAATACCAGAGCCAATAAAGCCCTGACAGATAGCCGATAGTTCCTCGTTTTCATCGATTTGATGCAGGGCCATGCGCAAGTCACTGGCTTCGATCATACTGACTTTGGGTACTGGCAGTACTATGAAAGCATCCAGCAGACGTGCCAGCAGGTCGGCGGCCTGTCCCATGGCAATATTGGCGACTTCCTGATAAGCCTCAAAAATATCGACCTTGATGTCGGCGGTGGCTGTTCGCGGTGTGCTGGCAGAAGTAACGCCTGAATAAATACCGTATTTCTGGAGGATGTTGATAATTTCGTTGTTATCAACGGGTTTTTTTATGAAGTCCAGGGCACCCAGGTTAATGACACGTTGATAAGCTTCAGGTTGTACGTCACCGGAAACCACTATCACCATGGTGGGGAGATCAAGTTTGCGGATGGCTTCTAACACTTCGTAACCATCCATTTCTGGCATGTTCAGGTCGAGGAACATGATTTCAGCCAGGCCCTGCTGAATGGCTTCGACACCCTCAAGGCCATTGGTGGCAAAACTAATATTGACATCCCAGTCTTCAGGCAGGCTGCGAGCCATTTGTTTGCGCGCAAGACTGGAGTCATCGCATATTAGTATCGGTGTCGACATAGATTCTATTTTTGTTATGTATATAAGAAGTATGGTACAAAATTTTAAAATTACTTCGTCTACTGCTTGCTGTTTCAGGTGTCAGGTCTGTTACCGGCGTTGCTGCCGGCTGATTCATTTCGATAATTTGTATAAATTCTACTATATATAAAGGATAAGATTATTTAGTTCTTACCAATATTAGGTGTACTTGAGGCGTTAATGCATGTTACAGAATTTAAAAATTGGCACCCTGCTGGGTGTTGGCTTCGGTTTTATCTTGGTTTTGACCACTGCTATCACAATTCCGGTGGTGTTATCCAATATAAAAAGTGTGGTAGAAGAGGCCGAAAAAAGGGAGTTGAAGGCGCTGTTTGAAAGTGCACAGGCAGAACTGGAGTCTGAGGGGCGAATGGCGCAGGCACTGAGTGCCATGGTTGCCAACCTTGGGGTGGCGACCGAGTTATTTGCGCAAGATGATCGTGAAGCTCTGGCCGATATGTTGGTACCCGTGTTCAAGGAGCTGAAATCAAACTTCGGTGCGCGCCAGTTCCAGTATCATTCACCACCGGCCACATCATTCTTGCGTGTACATAAGCCGAAAAAATTTGGTGATGATCTCTCTTCTTTCCGGAATACCGTACTGGAAACCAATAAAACGCAACAAAAAGTAATGGGTCTGGAAAAAGGTGTCGCCGGCCTGGGGATTCGTGGCATTAGTCCGGTCTTTTACCAGGGCCAGCATCTGGGTTCGGTCGAATTCGGTATGTCATTTGGACAACCTTTCTTTGAACAGTTCAAGCAGAAGTATCATGTCGATATTTCACTCTATATTGAAAATAATGGAGACTTTAAAGTATTTGGCTCAACCCTAGAGGGCAAGAGCTTGCTTACTCAGCAGCAGTTAAGTGCGGCCCTGGCACAACCAGTGGTTAAACAGCTAGCATCAGCTGACCAGGACCTGGCGGTGTATGCCAATAGCATCATGGATTTTTCTGGTAAGCCGGTAGGTGTACTGGAAATCGCCATGGACAGGAGTCACTTTGTAGAGGCTATTGCCAGGGCGCGAAATAATACACTGATGATTGGTGGTCTCTCCCTGGTTATTGCACTGGTATTTGTGGCGCTGATGTCACGGATGATTACCAGTCCTTTATACAAGGTGATCACCGCTATGGATGATATTGCCAAGGGTGATGGTGATCTGACTAAACGACTGGATGATGCTGGAAATAAGGAAATTCGCATGCTGGCCGAAGCGTTTAATAACTTTGCGGAAAAAGTTCGTGTCATGGTCGCCCAGGTCTCGGGTTCAACGTCGCAGCTGGCAGCAGCGGCAGAGCAGATGTCAGTAATTACTGATGAAACTAGTAACGGCGTGCAGGAACAGCAGTCTGAAACCACGCAGGTGGTAACTGCGATGAACGAGATGACGGCAACGGTGCAAGAAGTGGCTCGCCATGCAAATCAGGCGGTGGATGCCACCAACAAGGCTGATGATGAAGCCGTGCAGGGGCGTAGTGTGGTTGAGAGCACCATGAAGTCGATTGAAGGTTTGTCTGCTGAAATTAATTCGGCGGCTAGTGTGATTAGTGAGCTGGAGAAAGAAAGTGAAAATATCGGTTCAGTGCTGGATGTGATTAAAGGTATCGCAGAGCAGACCAATCTGCTGGCATTAAATGCAGCGATTGAGGCGGCACGTGCAGGTGAACAGGGGCGGGGATTTGCTGTGGTGGCAGATGAAGTACGTAACCTGGCCAGTAAAACCCAGCAGTCGACACAGGAAATTGAAACGATGATTGAACGCCTGCAAAGCGGTACCGGGTCGGCTGTGCAAGTGATGATTGATAGTCAGTCCCGGGCTGAGGACAGTGTGAACCAGGCGGCGAATGCGGGGATATCTCTGGAAGCAATCACTAATGCTGTTAGTCAGATCAAAGATATGAATACCCATATAGCCGTGGCAGCGGAAGAGCAAAGTTCAGTGGCGGAGGAAATTAACCGCAATATCGTTAATATAAATGATATCTCGATTCGTACCGCAGAGGGTGCCAGTCAGACATCCGCCGCCAGTGCAGAACTAGCACGATTGTCTGCAAATCTGCAGAGCCTGGTGAGTCAGTTCAAGGTTTAAGAGTGGTTACTGGTAGTGTTTCGTTGAGCCTGAATGCGCTGGTTAATAAATAAAGTGACTGCACTGGATGCAGCCATAACCAGAATGAATGCGGGCCAGATTTCTGGAATGATTTCCCAGCCCAGGGCAACTGAAATCCATTGGTCATCACCTGCAGGTGTTGAGAGTGCATATTGGCCGAGAGTGTAATCAGTATAGAGAATGAATAAGGCAATAAGGGAAATATAAATCACATAGCACATGTGCTCAGGCCTTTATGTTCACGGTGGTTAGGTTGTTTAATATATCGTGTTTGGCATTGGATGATAATAAGAGATTGAATATATACAAATACCTGAATAAGTTAATTGAAGTCTTGGTAATTACGCAGTAACCCTATGACTGCTGGATGTGTGAAGGGGAAGTTATGCTGAAGCGAGTGTGTAGGATAAAAGGCATGTTGCTGAAGATATTGGTTATAGGCAGTTGTTGGCTGACCACGGCACAGGCTGAACTCATTGAGCTAAAACTCAACAATGGCATCACGGTTGAAGCAAACTATCACCAGGGTGAAACTGGCATGTCATCCATCATGGTTCTGCATGGCTTTTTACAGACCCGTGATTTTTATACCGTTAAGCGTCTAGCTGATTCGTTGATTGATGCAGGTTATAGCGTGCTGATGCCAACATTGTCACTGGGTTTGAATCGGCGTAATAAAAGCATGGATTGTGGTGCTATTCATTTTCACTCGATGGACGCCGATATTGCTGAAATTGAACTCTGGGTTAACTGGTTACATAAAAAATCGGCCAGCGATATTATCCTGATTGGACATAGTGCCGGCAGTGTTTTTGAGCTGGCCTATCTAGATCAGGCCAGTAACCCACCTGTAAAACAGGCTATTTTTATCAGTGTCAGTTATTTTGGTAGTGGTCCTTATTCGCACGAAACACCTGCGGATGCTGAGCGGGCGCGACAGACAAAAAATGAGCTGGGTGAGTTTGGTTTATCCTTTTGTGAAAAATATATAGCACCCGCATCAAATTATTTATCCTATTATGACTGGAATAGAAGCCGTGTGCTAAATGCGATAAAAAAACAGTCCATACCAATAGCTACCATCATAGGTGAAAAGGATCGTCGGTTAGCCAAGGATTGGGTGAGTGTTATCCAGGAAAATGAAATAAAGGTGATAACCGTGCCGGGTGCCAATCATTTTTTTGATAATGAGCACGAGTTTGAGTTGCAGGATGCAATTGATGAACTGTTAAAGTCTAGATGATTTAAACGATTAAGTATGTATCAACTAAAACCACTTTCTATACGTTACTATGCCATCATTTTTGTGCTGGTGGTGATGTGTATGTTTACCGCCTTTGGGGTGATGACCTATAGGGAAGTGGAACAGCTGAAACAGGATATTCATCATACGAACAGTATTCTTGCCGCGGAGGAATTAGCAGCAGCAATCAATTCGGCGCATCAAGATGCTATTGAGGCTACCAATGAATTTGCTCAGTGGAATGAAGTGCTGCAGCAAATTAATAATCCTTATTACTATGCTTACTGGAGAAATTTGCGCGGTATCAAGCCTGGCAATACACCGGATTATATCCTGGATGTTTCTGTTTATGATAAGTCAGGCAAAGTTCTGGCGAAGATTGATACGTCATCATTGCCAGAGGTGGTAGATGTCAATAACCTGAATTCATATGTCGATATTCATTATGGTCTGGTTGAGCTAGTTGTTTTTGCACGTGTGCTCAATGAATCACCGGAAGGTATTTATGCAGGTTATGTGGCAACCAGAAGCAAATTAATGCCAGATATGATCAATCGCTATCAGTTTACATATATCGATGGTGATTCTATTCAGGTTGGTGCAGAACAGGTATTGTCATTGCCGATTTCTGAGCTTGGTAGTCATCTACATTATACGCTGCATGGTCATTCAGTGATGGATAAAATGATCAATATTGTCGTCGAAGTATTATGGAAGATGGCATTGATTATTGGATTGCCGACAGTATTACTCTATCCCTTGGTTAACTATTTAATCTCAAAGCCTTTGCAGCAGATCAGCAGCCATATCGATCATCTTAAGGATGAATCGGATAGTTTGCGACTGCCGGAATTTGGTCGTTCAGTGCCAATTGCTGAACTGGAAAAAGTACGGAGTTCACTGAACGAGTATCATCAGCAGTTATTTGAAGTGCACAGTAGTCTGGATGATAAGAATAAAGAACTATGGACGCTGGCTCATCATGATTCATTGACGGGCGTGCTTAATCGCCGGGCATTCGATGAATACTGGAGTAATCTGAATGCATTATTTATGGATAGCCGTTTTGATATCTGCCTGGTGATATTTGATGTTAATAATTTCAAGGCATTTAACGATACCTATGGCCATAGTATTGGTGATGAGGTGTTGAAGGGGATTTCAAGTTCGGTAATGCAGGTGTTGCGTAAAGGTGAAAATCTGTATCGCCTGGGTGGTGATGAGTTTGCCGCAGTTTTTATTGATTGTACTGCGGATAAAGCGGTCAGGATTGTAGAGCGTTGTGTCAAATCAGTGGCAGAATTTCCTTTTTCTGAGTTTGAGATCAATGAGCCTGTGCGGGTGAGTGCGGGGATTGCCCATTCACAGATCCTGGAGGATTCTCTGATGACCTTGCTGTGGCAGGCCGATATAGCGATGTATGCTGCAAAGCAACCGGGGCATTCCCATGTTGCTGTCTATGATGAATCTATGAAAAGTGATGCAAAGGGCGTGTTCTCAAGTTGGGTCAATCATGTGGTTTATGAGGCGATTGATTCGGGACTCGGTATTCAAATGCATTACCAGCCTATAGTGCGTTTGGAGGATCGATCTGTAGACTATTTTGAGGCATTGGTCAGGATAGAGCATGATCATCAGCTGATTATGCCAGATGAAATTTTTAAACTGGTTGAGGCCAGGCGGATTGAAACGGAAATGGATCTGGCAATCCTGGGGGCGATTTTCACCGATCTAGAGCAGGGTAAAGTGCCACAGGGAACCGGTGTTTCAGTAAATGTATCAGGGCCGGCTATTCTTGATACTCGTATTATGAAGTTGCTGATGAAGTTCAGTCGGTTTACGAATGACTATAAGCTTGTGGTGGAGATAACAGAGACGGCATTGATTACTCAAATTGATAAAGCCACTGATAATCTGAAACGCCTGCAAAGTGAGGGTTTTTATATTGCACTTGATGATTTTGGAAGTGGTTATTCGTCGGTACGTTATCTGGCAAGTATGCCGGTTGATATTGTGAAGTTTGATATTATGTTAATACGCAGTCTTGGTGATGAATCCCAGCATACCATTGTCAAACATCTGGCGGAGATGATTTCGGAAACAGGTCATCGATTGGTGGCAGAAGGTATCGAGACCGAAGACATGCTTAACAAGGTGAATGCTCTGGGTTTTTCTTATGCTCAGGGTTATTTGTTTGGTAAGCCGGCTGCTAAGCCTGAACTATGAAATGTTGCGACCTGTTCAGGATTTTATACCTGTGCCTCTGTTTAATAGTTGTAGTGCAAACAGAAATAGAGTGGCAATAAATAATATGATAATGGTAAATGCTGTGGTTAAGTCGGTATCTGAAATACCCAATAAACCATAGCGGAAAGAGTTGATCATGTAGAGAATTGGGTTGATCAGCGATAGATTTTGCCAGAACTCAGGCAGCATTTTGATGGAATAAAAAATCCCACCCAGATAGGTTAATGGAGTTAGTACAAATGTCGGGATAATGCTGATGTCATCAAAGCTATTGGCATATACCGCATTAATAAATCCGGCCAGCGCAAATAGTATTGATGTCAACAGAAAGACGATGGCGGTGATCGTGTAGCTGTGAATGTTGATGTCCGAAAAATACTGGGCGACCAGAGTGACTGCAATACCAACAATAAGTCCACGGGCAACGCCACCTGCGACAAAGCCGGCAAGAATCAGGTAGTTGGGTACCGGTGATACCAGTAGTTCTTCCACACTCTTGGAAAATTTTGCGCTGTAGAAGGATGAGACTACGTTCGCATAGGAGTTCGTGATAACGGCCATGAGAATCAGGCCGGGAACAATATAATCCATGTAGCTGAAACCATCGATGTCGGCGATTTGTGACCCAATCAGGTTGCCAAAGATTACAAAATACAGGGCAGTGGTGATCGCGGGAGGCAGCACTGTTTGTATCCAGATGCGAATAAAACGCAGGAATTCTTTAATGACGATGGTTTTAAAGGCATTAAACTTTTCGTTAAATGTCATGGCTTAGTTCGCTATCTGACTATCGTGTGACGTTTGTTTGAGTGTTTCTGCGAGTTCTTTATTGTTGCGATTTTTTTCGACCAGGTGCATGAATAATTGCTCTAGTCGGTTGCTCTTATTGCGCATGCTCAGCACATTGATGCGGTGTTCACTAAGGGTGGAAAACACATGGCTGATGCTAATAGATTGTTCAACATCTACTTCAATCGTATGCGGGTCGATGATTCTAATTTCACAGCCCGGCAGGCAATCAGGAAGCTGGCTGATCGGCTGGTCTAGATAAAGTACAAAGGTTTCCATATTTAACTGTTTAAGCAGTGTGCGCATACTGGTGTCTTCTATGGTTCGACCGTGATCGATGATCGCAATATTTTTACACAGGCTTTCAGCTTCCTCCAGATAATGTGTGGTCAGGATTATGGTGGTTCCCTCTGCGTTGACCCTGGACAGGAATTTCCACATTGAGCGGCGGATTTCAATATCTACCCCGGCCGTTGGCTCATCAAGTATCAATAGCCGTGGTTGATGTATGAGTGCGCGTGCAATCATCAGTCGGCGTTTCATACCACCGGAGAGGTTGCGGGCAATAATGTGGCGTTTATCCCATAATTCCAGCTGTTTTAGATAACGTTCTGCTCGCTCATAGGCTAGTTTGCGATTGATACCGTAATAGCCGGCCTGATTCACCAGGATTTCGATAATCGGTTCGAACTGGTTAAAATTGAATTCCTGAGGTACCAGACCTAAATAGGATTTGGCACCGGCAGGATCGACATCGATATCCTTGTCGAAAATTTTGACTTCACCGGCAGACTTGTTGACGAGGCCGGCAATGATACCAATGGTGGTGGACTTGCCTGCGCCATTGGGACCGAGTAAAGCAAAAAAGTCACCTTCCTCAATGTCGAGATCAACACCTTTTAGTGCCTGGGTGCCATTTTTATACGTTTTCTGAAGATTCCGAATTGTCAGTGCTTTCATTGTTCTTTGTCTTTACTGTCGGTGGGGCCGTGTCGGTGTCGATAATTTGGCTGGCCAGGTCATCAATTATACATAATTTAGCAATATTAATTCTTGTTGATGAAGCCATATATTAGGGCAATGTTATAAGAATCAATGGTTTACTGCTTGATTAGGACGGTGTTTGAGGTGATTGTAAATTACATGGTTTTTTTGGTAGAAACGGGAAAAATACCCAGAAAAGATATAGAATTATACCGATGTCAATGTTTGGTGGAGGAAGGCAAATGGGAATGAAAGGAAGAGCCAACAGGCAGCGTATTGTGGACGCGGCGGATCAGTTGTTTTACGCGCGTGGCTACAATCAGACCTCGTTTAGTGATATCTCCGACCAGACCGGGATACCCCGTGGGAATTTCTATTATTACTTCAAGACCAAGGAAGAGATTTTATCAGCTGTAGTTGATGCCCGGGTGGCAATGGCGAAGTTAGCACTGGATAAGCTTAATAAGGAATCCAGTGACCCGCGTCAACGCCTGTTGTCATTTGCCAATATGCCGATCGAAAATGTCGATAATATTATTCGCTATGGTTGTCCAATTGGTACCTTGAGTTCTGAACTAATCAAGGAACAGGAGCAGGAAATCCCAAAGTCGAGAACAACAGCAGTGTTTGATGTATTCCTGGACTGGTGTATGCAACAGTTTTCAGTATTAGGTTTTGAGCAACATAGACGCTTTTATGCCATGGACCTGCTGGCTCGTTTGCAGGGTATATCGGTTATGGCTAATGTCTATGGCGATACAGAATTTATACAGCGTGCATCTAAAGACCTTCAGGACTGGATCACGAAGATCACTTCTCACTGAATGAGTTAATGGTATGAGTCAGAATCAGCAACAGCAACCAGTTAATGAGTACCTCACTGCATTTAAGGGTCGTTTCAGTTCGCTATTGCGTTGGGAACATTTAGATGCATTCTGGAATGTTTTGCGATTACAGGCTGATGATAACTGGTACATTTATGCTGTGGGTGAAGATGCACCCACAGAAACGAGTTCGGCAGAGCAGTTAAAATTATTTATTAATGAAGTCGACCAGTTATTACGAGAAGATCACGAGGAAGATTATTGCGCCATCGTTTATGCAGATGATCATTTGCATCCGAGTTTTATAAAAATATTTGATCCCAATAATCTGGGCGTCAGTTGTGGCTTCAGTGAGAATCCACCTTTACCCGGTTGGGTATTGTCAAAAATAAAGCCGGTTAATTTGGAAGATGCCTTGCGACCACCAAAAAACAGACAGCACTGGTGGCAAAAAATCTTTGCCTGACAACAGACGCAAACGACTGCCTGGCCTTGCCAATATTTAATCGCCGGGCAGTTCCACGATAACTGATTAAAGTCAGGCTTACTTAAATGAAGCCAACCAATTCTGCATGCAGGCCGCGATCCTGTACACGGTTTAGTAAGTCACCTGAAGAGACCTTGTCCGGGTTGTATTCAATCAGCATCAGGTGAGGTTTTTCGTCATGATAGCCCAGGGCCACAACACCATCCTGTTCTCTCACGAAGGTTTCTAGTGCATCACGCTGGGTTTTGTTCAGGTTCTCATCAATATGCATCATGATGTCTGTGATTTTAATATCCATGTTAAATCCTCATGTAAAGAAATGCGTGCTCTCATGTCGATCTATTATTGCATCATGGGCAATAAGCGGCGTTCAGTTTTATTTTTCTCAATACAATCAGGTTGTCAAATGAGTATGGCACAGTGGCGATTCATTTGTGGTTATAGAACTCATCCAGCGAGATAGATTTACCATTGGTCTGTACAATTCTGGCATGGAAGCGTTGAAGGCCTCGTGGTGAGGTGACGCCACAGGAATGCGCAATGACACCCACCTCGTGCACCATATTCCTGATGTAGTTTGCGACACGGACTGATTTCTGTGTTTGCACTAACCCTCGTTGCAGCTTTTTATTATGGGTGGTGATACCGGTTGGGCAGGTATTGCGGTCGCACTGCATGGCCTGGATACAGCCGAGGGCGAACATAAAGCCACGGGCTGAAACGATAAAATCGGCACCGACGCATAATGCCCAGGCTAGTTCGCCTGGTGTGATCAGCTTACCGGATGCAATGACTTTGATGCGGTCACGCAAGCCGTATTTCTTTAACCGGTCGATGACCAGTGGCAGGCTTTCCTGAATGGGCAGTCCGACGTAATCGATTAAACTCATGGGTGCTGCGCCGGTACCACCATCAGCGCTATCCACGCAAATAAAGTCCGGTGCATACTCCAGACCCCGTTGTTTAATTAATTCCAGTAATTCATCCAGCCAGCCATAGGCACCGATGACAGCCTTGAAGCCTGTGGGCTTGCCAGTGACCCGGCGGATATGGTGGATCATATCTAGCAAATCTTCATTGTTGTTGATGTCAGTGTGTCGATTGGGGCTGATTGAGTCGGTGTAAACAGGAATACCCCGTATGTTTGCAATTTCGGGGGTCACTTTTCGACCGGGAAGAATACCGCCTTTACCCGGTTTTGCTCCTTGACTGAGTTTGATCTCAAACATTTTAACCTGAGGGTATCTGGCCAGCTCGCGAAGTTTTTCATCTGACAAGTTGCCTTGGCTGTCCCTGACCCCGTATTTTGCCGTGCCGATCTGGTAGATCAGGTCGGCACCGCCTTCCAGGTGATACGGCGATAATCCTCCCTCGCCGGTATTCATCCAGGCACCTGCTTGATGGGCGCCGTTTGACAGTGCCTGAATGGCGGGTTTCGAGATGGCGCCATAACTCATGCCGGAAATGTTGAAAATAGATGCAGTGGTGTAGGGCTGGGAACAGAACTCACCAATGGTAATGGCTTCGGGCTTTACGGCATCTTTACCCAGGGTTGGGTAGGGGCAATTGACGAACATGACCGTACCGGCGGGACGCAGGTCACGGGTTGAGCCAAAAGCAGAGGTATTGCTCACATCCTTGGCTGCCCGGTAAATCCAGGTGCGTTCAGCCCGGTTGAACGGCAGTTCTTCCCGGTCCATGGAAAAAAAATATTGACGGAAAAAAGTACCCAGATGTTCAAACAGATAACGAAATCGACCAATGACCGGGTAGTTGCGTCGAATAGCCTGTGTGGTCTGAATCCGATCGAGAATATAAATGATGACAATGACCAACAGAGCGGAGCCCACGACCATGATGAACAGGATGGACATGAATTCCATGAC
>JBFFSQ010000080.1:0-12077 GCA_041572275.1 Gammaproteobacteria bacterium | reverse complement strand
TCCAGTCTATCCATACTCTCCGGTTTGGAATCGATTTCCATACGAATACGACTGGCGGCTTCATCCACCAGGTCGATGGCTTTGTCCGGTAACTGGCGATCAGTGATATAACGGTGAGATAGTACCGCCGCTGATACAATTGCCGGATCGGTAATATCCACACCATGATGAACTTCATAACGTTCTTTTAAACCACGCAGGATGGCAATGGTATCTTCCACCGAAGGTTCGTCCACCAGCACTTTCTGAAAGCGACGCTCAAGGGCGGCATCCTTTTCGATGTATTGACGATATTCATCCAGTGTCGTAGCGCCCACGCAATGCAGCTCACCTCGTGCCAGCGCCGGCTTTAACATATTACCGGCATCCATGGCGCCTTCTGCTTTGCCAGCACCCACCATGGTATGCAGTTCATCGATGAACAGGATAATCTGGCCTTCCTGTTTTGACAGGTCATTAAGCACGGCTTTCAGGCGTTCTTCAAACTCACCGCGGAATTTGGCACCAGCGATCAGTGAACCCATATCCAGCGACAGCAGACGCTTGTTTTTCAGGCCTTCGGGCACTTCACCGTTTACAATACGCTGAGCCAGGCCCTCGACAATCGCTGTTTTACCGACGCCCGGTTCACCAATCAGAACCGGATTGTTTTTGGTCCGGCGCTGTAATACCTGTATCGTGCGACGAATTTCCTCATCACGCCCAATCACCGGATCCAGCTTACCCTGTTCAGCGCGCTCAGTTAGATCCACCGTGTATTTTTCCAGTGCCTGGCGTTGGTCTTCAGCATTAGGGTCATCCACTTTCTGACCACCACGCACTTTTTCTATCGCATCTTCAAGCTTGCTTTTGTCTACATTAAATTCTCGCAGCAGCTCACCGATGCGACTTTTATCCTCAACACAGGCGAGCACAAAAATCTCACTGGACAGGTAATCATCCTTGCGTTGTTGTGCAAATTTATCTGCCACATTCATTAACCGTCCCAGGTCGTTTGATATGTGTACTTCACCGGCATGGCCTTCGACCTGTGGCAGATGCTCCAGCTCCTCACCCAGTCGTGAACGCAAGCCATTGACGTTAGCACCAGCCATGGTCAGAAGATGACGCACGGTCCCGCCATCCTGATCCAGCAAGGCCAGCATAAGATGCACCGGCTCAATAAACTGATGATCACGACCCACAGCCAGTGATTGTGCTTCAGCAAGTGCCATCTGAAACTTGCTGGTTAGTCGGTCCATTCTCATGGAATTACCCTCAATTAAATTTTTCTATTCCCCTTGATATGCGGGTCGATCAGTCGTTTTCAAGTCACCAGGAACAGTGTGGGAATGCAAATAACAATTAGAATAATGATGTAAGCAACTAGCTTCCCAGCTAAATACTCAATGTAACAAACTATACGTACCAATCATCAGGACTGACAAAAACGCAGCAAAAGGTCCTTCGCGCTAGACGGCTTACCTAACAAATAACCCTGGGCAAAGTCACAGCGATTCTGCTTCAGGAAATCCCATTGCTCACTGGTTTCAACACCTTCTGCGATAACATCCAGTTTTAGTTTATGTGCCATTGCGATTACCGCAGCGGTGATCGCCATATCATCCTTATTTTCCGGTATATCGCGAATGAACGTACGATCAACTTTCAGTGCATCAATCGGCAGTCGCTTGAGATAATTGAGCGATGAATAACCGGTTCCAAAATCATCAATAGAAACTGAAATACCCAATGCCTTGATCTGATCGAGCACATCGATGGCATGTTCCAGACTTTCCATCAGGGTGGTTTCGGTGATTTCAAGTTCGAGCTGAATTGGCTTAAAGCCGGTTTCTTCTAGTATATTTTGGATGGTATCCAGTAAATGTGGGTCCTTGAACTGGCGCGCGGAAAGATTTACTGAAAGCTTGGTATTTGGCATACCGGATACTTCAGCTGCTCGCCATTGTCGGCAGGCATTGCGCAATATCCATTCACCCAGGGGAATAATCAATCCTGCCTGTTCTGCTACCGGAATAAAATCATCCGGATCCATCAGCCCTTTCTCCGGATGATTCCAGCGTACCAGGGCTTCAACCCCTGCTAGTTGACCACTGTTAATTGACATCTGGGGTTGAAAATTCAGCAACAGTTCATCCCTATCGATGGCCTGTCTCAACTCATTTTCCATCATCAGGTTATCCAGAACCTGAGCATTCATCTCATCGGTGAAGAACTGGTAATTGTTGCGACCAGATGATTTCGCCTTGTACATCGCCAGGTCGGCATTTTTCAACAGAACATCAGCATTTAAACTATCATCCGGCGCCATGGTAATACCAATACTGGGACTGATGATGATTTCGTGACGCAATAATCGATTCGGCTGTTCCATGATTTCAATGATTTTACGTGCCACTGCGGATGCTCCAGCCATGCCATCCACATCTGTCAGCAATATCACAAACTCATCCCCACCCATGCGCGCTACGGTATCCTGATGCCGCACGCATTGGCGCAAGCTTTCGGCCACTTTCATTAACAGCGCATCACCGACATCATGACCGAGGGAGTCATTAATGCGTTTGAAATGATCCAGATCCAGAAACAGTAAAGCCGCCTGTTTATGACTGCGTTGCAAGGATTTCAACACCTGCTCCAGACGGTCGCGGAACAATACCCGATTGGCAAGACCGGTTAGGCTATCAACATACGCCAGCTGCTCCATTTTTTGCTGGGTTTCCTTACGCTCAGATATATCTTCGCCAACGGTGATGTAATGGCTGATACTGCCACTTTCATCCCTCAGTGCCGAAATCGTTATCTGAGCCCAGAATAACTGACCATTTTTTTTCTGCGTCTGGATTTCACCATGCCAGTCCTCGCCGAGCTGAATGGTCGCCTTCATTTCCTTCAGCTGTTCCTTATCCATATCCACAGGTTGTAACATGTTAGCTTTCTTGCCCACCACTTCGGTGATGGCATAGCCGGTCGACAAACTGAACTTGGGATTCACATATTCAATCACTGCGTCCTGATTGGTGATCATCACCATGCTGCCACTCTGCTCAACCGCACCCGATAGCATCTTCAAACGCAAATTTTGTTCGCGTTGTTCACTAACATCAATCACCGCAATGACCAGGCCATCGTATTGGCTGTTATGGTTGAAGATCGGTGAGGATGACATGGCCACATAGACCTTATGTCCATCTTTATGAATCAATTCAAAAAAATAATTCTCCTGTTCACCCTCATAGTGCCGTTTGAGGATGGCGTCACATATCTGCATCCCTGCCGCATCCATAAATGACTGCATGCTCTTGCCCTGCATCTCATCCGGCTCATAGCCCAACAAATCAGCCATACGCTGGTTCACATACTGGGTAGCATTATGCTTATCCAGCAGCCATAAACCCTCGTGGAGATTTTCAATTATGGTCTGATAACGGTTGTCGGCATGATTGAGATCACGCATGACGGTGAACACATGACGCGCCCAGCCCTTTGAATCACGACTCAGTGCAGTGGCTGTGACTTCCACATTCAGCCAGTGCCCCTGTTTATGGCGAATTCTAAACACACTGATGAGGCGACTATCCTCACCGGAATATAAACGGTTAAAGGTTTTAATGACCCGGGCATGGTCATTGGGATGGATTTGCTGGCCCCACCAGCTAAAGAATATCGGCACACCAGGCACTTCAGACACCCGATAACCCAGAATTTTTGCCCAATGATCACAGAAATACACACTGGGTGTCGGTGGCAAATGATAATCACAAACACCTGCGCCACACAGCTCAAACGCCTGATTAAAGCGCAGCTTCATTTCCAGACTATCGATATCGCTTCCCATAACACCCAGTTATTATTTTTCTAAAATTGAAACATTTTGAACAATAATATACTTAATTTACCCAAAATGCTGATAGTTAAAGGTTTTTTTTGAATTTAATTGATATTGTAAAGAGATGAGCAAATTCGGTTTCATCTTCAATACTGATCAACATGCTCCCAGAAAACGTAGGATTGTCATGTACCAATCCTTTCCAAAACCCCAGCGCTTGACCATTATCAGCAATCGACAGACAACGAATCAGCTTTTATACACCTTTCGTTTGAACAGGTCAGTACGTCGGCTAACCAGGCGGTCTAGAAACAGCAGACCATCCAGATGATCCAGCTCATGTTGGATCGCCCGGGCCTCGAAACCACAACTTTCGATTTCATGTGACTGACCCTGCTCATCCATATAATGTAATTTAATGCGTTCTGCACGTATGACATTACCGGTAAAATCAGGCACAGACAGACAACCTTCCCGCCCCATCGCCATGCCTTCCCATTCTGTAATTTCAGGATTAATCATGATCATATGTCCATGATTATCAACCGGTTTACGCATAGCGGAAACATCGACAATCACGATTCGCTTTTGCACTCCGACCTGAGGCGCAGCAATACCAACTGCACCAGGACCTGCCTGGCGTGTAACCTCCAGCTGTCGAATAAAATCCAGGGTATCGCTATCCAGTGACTCGACATCTTCGGATATTTGCTTCAGACATTCATCCGGATAAGTCAGTATTTTCATGCCACTCAGCCCCTCAGGGTATCAATGGGCATAACACTGACCTCAATGTCATCACCCAGAGACTGAATCGACTGCTCCACAGCAGCTATTCCCTTCTGGGCGTTGCCTTCAATAGACATGATATAAATGGGTTTATCGGCCTCGCCCCCCACCGCTGTTTCCAGGTCGATAATATTCAGGCCGGCTTCGGCCAGTACGCCGGTCACCTGGGCAACTATACCGCTGCGATCTGCGCCGTACACGGTAATATGTACATCTGGTTCAATATGATGAGGTGCTGCTTCGACATCAACATCTAGATGTAGATGAAGATCCATCGCCTTGACCACCGGAGCCAGGACCTCATTCAAATCAATGACATCATCATGTGCAACTCGCAACATGATGGCAAAATTGCCCCCCAGTCGCATCATCGAAGCCTCCGCCAGCTTACAGCCAGCCTCAAACAAGGCCTGAGTGACCGCTGCAACGATACCGGGCTGATCAGCGCCCACCAGGGTTAATACTGATCCATGTGATTGATTGTTCGACATTATTCTCTCCAGATCAGGGTCGCCATTCGACCCGTTGTAGGCTCCCGTCGATAGGAAAAAAAACGCTGGGCGTCAGTATAGGTACAAAACTGACCACCGTACACCGACTCAATGCCGAGCCGATGCAGGCGCATTCGCGCCAGCTGGTAGATATCGGCCAGCCAGTGACCGGGACGACTGGCCACAAAAGCGACTTCCGAATCCGGCAGCTCAGTCATGAAGGCGGCACGTACTTCATCCCCCACCTCAAACGCGTCTGGACCTATCGCTGGTCCCAACCAGACCAGTAACTGCGCAGGGGTTTCACCTAACGCTGCAACGGTGGCCTCGATAACACCCGCCTGCAAACCACGCCAACCGGCGTGAGCCGCAGCTACTCGTGTACCGGCACGATTACAGAACAGTAACGGCAGACAATCGGCCGTCATCACCGCACAGACCCTGTTTCGCCTGTCGGTATAACTGGCGTCCGCAGCAACCTCAGCATCGGCAGTAGCTACAGCAGCATCCACCACCGCCACTCCATGAACCTGATTCAACCAGACAGGTTCGGCTGGCAAATGAAAACGTTCACGCAGGCGTTGACGGTTTTGCAGGACATGCTCAGGAAGGTCATCTACATGAGTCGCCAGATTGAAACTGCTATAGGGCCCTGTGCTGACACCCCCTACTCGCGTTGTACTCAGGGCCTTGATGTTGACTGGTGCTGGCCAGTCCGGCTGTATGATGTCGACTGTCATCTCAGGCTAATTCTGGCTTGCATTAAGAAGCAAGAAGATCCTCACGCAAGGTGGCAATCAGCTGCTTCATATCTTCGGGCAAATCAGCCTGCCATTCCCGATGTTCGCCACTCGCGGGATGATTCAAGCCTAAGCGGGCAGCATGCAGGGCCTGTCGGTTAAATGCTCTCAGTGCGTCTTTTAGGGCTTCGGTCGCCCCACGAGGAAATTTCAGACGCCCCCCGTAGACCGCATCGCCCACTAAAGGGTAATTAATATGGGCCATATGTACACGAATCTGATGGGTACGACCGGTTTCCAGGTTAACCTTTATTCGGGTGTGTCCACGATAGCGTTCACTAATTCGATAATGGGTAATCGCCTCTTTACCGTCTTCACGCACGCCCATACGTTTGCGATCCCTGGGATGTCGACCGATCGGTGCCACCACCGTGCCTCCGGCAGTCATCACCCCCATCACAATGGCCTGGTATTCTCGATGCACAGTGCGCGCCTGTAACTGATCCACCAGATTCTTATGCGCCTTGAGATTACGCGCCACCACCAGCAAACCGGTGGTATCTTTATCCAGACGATGCACAATACCGGCCCGAGGCACCTCCTCCAGGCTTGAATCATAATGCAACAGAGCATTCTGCAATGTGCCATCCTGATGGCCTGCAGCAGGATGTACCACCAGACCCACAGGTTTATTGATCACCAGCAAGTCATCATCTTCATACACTATATTGAGGGGAATAGCCTGGGGCTGACACTCATCATTCACCGGTTCAGGATCAAGATGAATTTCAACCTGCTCATCACCCAGTACCTTGTCCCGGGCTTTGGGCACCTGACCATTCAGCAATACCTTGCCGGATTTAATCCAGCTCTGCAGACGACTGCGAGAATAGTCAGGAAACAGCTCCACTAGCACAGCATCCAGACGCTGGCGTGCGTACCGTAGGGGAATGATTGCGGTTAAAATATCTTCAGACATAAGCTTTGTTGATTGAACTTCGGTATAATTGTGCATTCTAACCCATTAATAAATTTTGGATAGATTGGTTTTATGCGTCTTCTCAGTGTATTGATACTCCCATTATTTCTCTCGGCCTGTAGCGGCAACAATACGATCAGCGATATTTTTGCTGACTGGACCGCTAAAGATTTCTACGAAGACGCCCGGCTGTCGCTACAGAGTGGCGAGTTTCAGTCGGCTATTGAATCTCTTGAGTCACTGGAAGCCCGCTTCCCTTTCAGTCCCTATGCCAAACAGGCGCAACTGGATGTTGCCTATGCCTATTTCAAATTTGAAGAACCGGATTCAGCAATTGCAGCGGCGGATCGTTTTATTCGCCTGAACCCCCGTGATGCCAGTGTTGATTATGCCTGGTACCTGAAAGGCCTGGCGAACTTTACCCGTGGCCAGGGCATGATGGATGCATGGTTCCCACGGGACCTGGCCAAACACGATACCCAGAGCCTGAATGATGCCATTCGAGATTTTTCCACGCTGGTTCGACGCTACCCGGATAGTCAGTATTCTGGTGATGCATACAAGCGACTAATCTATCTGAAAAACAAGCTGGCTGAACATGAAATACATGTCGCCGAATACTATATCAAACGCAATGCCTGGTTGGCTGCAGCACGACGGGCTCAATACACCATTGAACACTACCAGCAGACACCGGCCAGTCGCCGGGCCCTGGAAATTCTTCAGCAGGCCTACCATGAACTCAAACTGCCAGAACTGGCTGCCGATACCCAGCTGGTGATCAGCGCCAATCAGCAGTCTGACATTCAAACGGCTGAAGTAGGCGATATCGACCTTAAGGCGCCTAGCCTGTACTGATTTCAACAAACCAACATGGGACAAGATCAGGGACTCACATCACCCTGATAGACCTCTGTTTGTATGGATTAAAAGCCCCACCCAGAACGGGTGGGTTCTTCAGATAACGAATTCATCACTGGAATAGAATAACTCTAGCCGAGCTTGTTCCATCAATCCAAGAACATTGCTAAAGACGACTGTCATCAAGCAATAAACTGCCTAGATTGCCTCTTTATCCACTTCACCGGTACGAATACGCACGATACGCTGGACATCTGAAACAAATATCTTTCCGTCGCCAATTTTACCTGTACGCGCGGCATCGGTAATCACTTCAATACACTGATCCACACGCTCTGCATCCAGTATGATTTCAATTTTAACCTTGGGAATGAAATCAACAACATACTCAGCACCACGATATAACTCGGTGTGCCCTTTCTGCCGACCAAAGCCCTTTACTTCTGTTGCCGTCATCCCGGTAATGCCAACCTCAGTCAGCGCTGCGCGGACATCATCCAGTTTGAAGGGTTTGATTATGGCTTCTATTTTTTTCATTCTTTTCCCCTGTGTAATCGGCCCAAATAATTCTCCGAGACGGCTGTTGATCTAGGCCACATGCATATTGTGGCGCAATAATAGCGCATTTTCTACTGACGTCGATAGCCTGAGGTAATGGGATAACGCCTGTCACGGCCAAAGGCCCGACGTGTGATACGTATACCCGGCGGCGCCTGACGACGCTTGTACTCATTGAGTTGCACCATACGCACAACCCGGTCAACAAGCTCACCGTCGTAACCAGCCGCAATCACATCTGCCCGGGGCAAATCCTGTTCGACGGACAGCTCAAGGATGGCATCTAACACGTCATAGTCTGGCAAACTATCCTGATCCACCTGATCGGGTCGCAACTCAGCAGACGGCGGTCGATCCAGCACGCGCTGCGGAATCACTGGTGACACACCATTGCGATAGTTACACAATCGATAAACCAGCGTCTTATACACATCTTTCAAGGGCGCAAAACCACCTGCCATATCACCATACAGGGTACTGTAACCCACCGCCATTTCACTCTTGTTGCCTGTGGTGAGCAACATGCGACGAAGCTTGTTAGACAGTGCCATGAGTATCACGCCACGGCATCGCGCCTGGATATTTTCTTCTGTAGTATCAGCCTCAGTACCCTCAAACACATCCTTAAGCAAATCCAGAAACGTCTGAAACACCGGTTCAATCGAGATGATTCGATAGTCGACACCCAGCGTTTTTGCTTCCTCTGCTGCATCATCAAGACTAATCTGGGCAGTATAGCGAGATGGCATCATCACCGCATGTACCTGCTCAGCCCCGAGAGCATCCACGGCAATGGCCAGGGTCAACGCAGAATCAACCCCTCCAGAAAGACCAATCACCACACCATCGAAACCATTGTTGCTGACATAGTCCCTCACCGCCGTGACCAGTCCCTTGTAGATCACCGCTTCATCGCTAGCCAGTTCATGAAAAACCGTATCTATCGCCTCGATACCACCTTTATTACTGAATCGATATTGCAATTGTACAGCTTCAAACACCGGGCCTTGCCCAACCAGATCACCATTACTATCAAGCACCAGAGACTGGCCATCAAACACCAGTTCATCCTGACCACCGACCAGATTCAAATAAAACATGGCCATGCCGGTTTCTGCCTGTCGCTGTTTCAGCACCTCCACACGTTGATCATGCTTGTGCTGATGAAATGGCGAAGCATTGAGTATCAGCAGCCCCTGGGCTCCCGCCTGCGCAGCATCGGCCGCTGCCCGCTCAAACCAGATATCTTCACAAATACTTAAACCCAGTTTAATGCCGTTAAGCTCTAGCACTACTGGCCGTTGACCGGCAGCAAAGTATCGCTTCTCATCAAACACAGCATAATTGGGCAGGGTATATTTGTCATAAACATCCAGAATCTGCCCATCCCGCGCCCAGAAGGCTGAGTTAAATAAATCATCGCCATCATGCCGAGGCGCCCCAAACACAATATCAATACCGGCAACCTGGCTCACAATCTGCTGTACAGCGTTATCGATCTGGCGAATAAATCCCTGTCGCAGTAACAAATCCTCCGGCGGATAACCGGACAGTGCCAGCTCAGGAAACACGACAATATCAGCCCCTGACTGGCGCGCCTGCTCCGACAGCGTTATGATTTTCCTCGCATTGGCCTTAATATCGCCAACTAGAAAACGGTCCTGTACGAGATTTATTGTGATTGAATCGACCATAAACAAGACTGAAAAATTAATCGGGCCCATGATTTTATCAGGAAAAAAGACACAATATGTTTAGAAATCTAATTTTACTCATTGCCATCATCGTTGCGGCCTGGTTAATCAGGCGACTCATTAGTCAAACTAAAACCAGTCACACAAAGACCATCGACAGTAAGGACATGGTGCAATGCGAACACTGCAAAATCTATGTACCCAGAGAGGATGCCATGAACCTGAATGACAAATTCTTCTGCAGCCAACAACACCTGGAAGACTGGAACCAACAGCATTGAATAAACTGAGCCTGGAAAATTCAATTAGCCATACAAACCTGACCTGGCGACCACTGCGTCATTTCAATCTGTATCGCTTTGGCCTGGCTCTGTTCCTGTTACTATTTTTTTATAGTGACATACTTGAAGATTTTCTTGGCAGCCATTACCCGAACGCCTATTTCATAACGGCTTTCATTTTCCTGCTAAGCAGCCTGATTTATATTCAATTGGGCAACCGCCAGCAACCCCGGTTTGAATCACAGGTTATTCTTGCAACCTGTACTGATATTTTGCTGATTACGCTGATGATGCACTTCAGTGGCGGCGTCAGTAGCGCCCTGGGTATGTTGCTGGTCATTAATATCGCCGCTACTGGCACCTTCCTGAGAAGCCGGGATTCCTTTCTGTTTGCCGCCCTCGCCTCCCTGGCCATACTCGTCGAAGAATCCTATTCCGTTCTCCATGGACTAGTTGCTACCACCACCTATTCAACTGCCGGCATCCTCGGCATGGTTCTGTTTGCCTCCAGTCTACTGGCCTCTACACTCAGACGCCGCGCCATTGAATCGGAAGCCATTGCCAGTCAGCAGGCGGAAGACCTGCTCAAACTGGAAAAACTCAACGAACACATTATCCAGAATATGCGTACCGGTATTCTTGTAGTCAATCACCAGGGTCTGATACGAATGGCCAATCATTCAGCAGAAGCCCTGCTGGGTATCGAATCTGTTCACACTAATCAACAACTTCAGCAGATACTTCCCGAGCTGGCCTCTCGCTTAACCGACTGGCAAAAACAGCCACAACTGCATCAGCCAGCCATTCATCAGGAACAGGGTCTGCCAGATATACAGCCCGGCTTTCGACAGCTCGATACCTCATCATCACATCCCGATGACGTATTGATTTTTCTGGAAGACGCCACCCAGCTCAACCAGCGCTTCCAGCAAATGAAACTGGCCTCCCTGGGACGACTCACCGCCAGTATCGCCCACGAAATCCGTAATCCTCTCAGTGCCATAAATCATGCAGCTCAGCTACTGAACGAATCAGAGCTGGACACCGCCGACACCAAACTCACCCAAATCATTACCACCCAGGTACAGCGCCTCGATAAAGTCATCGAAAATGTATTACAGCTTTCGCGTCAGGAAACTACTCAACCACAAGCCATAAACCTTCAACAATGGCTGGTTGACTTCAAAGAAGAATTCTGCCAGAGCCATCAGCTGACAACCGAACAGCTGCTCACTGAGTTTAAGACTGAACACCTGACAATCCTGTTCAATCCCAGTCATCTTCATCAGGTCATCGATAACCTGTGTAGCAACGCCATTCGCCACCATGATAAAGCACACGCAGAGATCCTCATCCAGATCAGAGCCGGCTATGATGAGACATTGGATCAACCTTATCTGGATATCATTGATAACGGCCCCGGTATTTCGCAGGAGCAGGCGATACAAATATTCGACCCTTTCTATACCACCAGCGCCAAGGGCACCGGTCTGGGTCTGTTTATTTCAAAAGAGATTATCGAGAGTAATCGCGCCAAAATTCGTTACCTCGAACAACCGGTAGGTAGCTGCTTCAGAATACACTTTCTCACCGCTGTGACTGATGGCTAAGCAGGCTTGAAATCACACGGATACAATAAAGCCCAAACCTTAGGATTTAATTCATTATGTGAAACAATACCTGGCTCAATACATATCAAGACAGTACATTTAACACAGATTCATGCACTGGACTAAAAAATGCTCAAAATTTTGTTACATACAGGCACGATCATTCTGCTTGGTTCAACTTTAGCTCTTACTCAAACACCTGCCTGGGCGGCCAACACAGCCTATGTCAGTGACACCCTGACGAT
>JBFFSQ010000079.1:0-12141 GCA_041572275.1 Gammaproteobacteria bacterium | reverse complement strand
CTTTTGTATAAAAATACCGCGGTTGAGACAGATGTGGTTTGATCTTGAACAAGCGGCCTGAAATTAAACAATGGGCCACAGATAAGGTTTTATATGAATGCTGAATTTATCGATGTGGCGATCATTTATGCCAGTCTAGTTCTGGCCCAGACAAAGTAATACACATAATATCTGTGAATTTTAGCGCTTTCATAGGCGATAAACTCCGGTATCATAGCGACATTTAGTTTTAGGGGCTGCTTCAGCCTAACCCATGAATAATTTGTGAGGAATGAAACGCTGTGATCATTAAACCCAAGACCCGTGGATTTATCTGTACGACGACGCATCCGACCGGCTGTGCTGCAAATGTGGCTGAGCAGATTGAAAAAGTTAAAGTCGGGGGCATGATTGAGAATGGGCCTAAAAAGGTACTGGTTATTGGTGCATCGACGGGTTATGGACTGGCGTCACGTATTGCAGCGGCTTTTGGTTCGAATGCTGCGACCCTTGGGGTATTCCTGGAAAAACCTGCCACAGAAAAAAAACCGGGCTCAGCAGGCTGGTATAACTCGGCGGCCTTCGAAAAAGCCGCGCATGATGCAGGTCTTTATGCCAAGAGTGTAAATGGTGATGCATTTTCTAATGAAATGCGCGCTAAAGTGATTGAAATCATCAAGGAAGACATGGGTCAGGTGGATCTGGTGGTGTATTCATTGGCGTCACCTGTACGCAAATTACCAGAAACCGGTGAACTGGTGCGTTCAGCACTGAAGCCGATTGGCGAGGTGTATCGAGCAACAGCCGTTGATACCAGTAAAGATCAAATCATTGAGGCTGAAATTGAGCCAGCCACTGAAGAAGAAATCGCCAATACCGTGACGGTAATGGGGGGTGAGGACTGGGAACTGTGGATGCAGGCGTTGCTGGATGCCGGTGTGCTGGCAAATGGTGTGAAGACTGTGTCTTACAGTTACATCGGCACAGACATCACCTGGCCTATCTACTGGCACGGTGCCCTGGGTAAGGCCAAGGAAGATATGGACCGAGCTGCGGCGGCCATTCGCCAGCAGCTGGCCCCGGTAGCTGGCAGTGCCAATGTTGCGGTACTGAAGAGTGTTGTCACCCAGGCTTCGGCGGCAATTCCAGTTATGCCGTTATATATCGCCATGTGCTTCAAGGTGATGAAAGAGCTGAATATTCATGAAGGTTGTCTGGAACAGGTCGATCGCATGTTGCGCACTCGACTGTACGCAGCTGGAACCGTTGAACTGGATGATGAGCAGCGCATTCGGATGGATGATTGGGAGCTGCGTGATGATGTGCAGAATACCGTGAAATCCGTATGGCCTGATGTGACCACGGAGAACCTGTTCCAGTTGACGGATTATCAGGGCTATAAGGATGAGTTCCTGAAGCTGTTTGGTTTCGGTGTTGCCGGTATTGATTACGAGGCCGATGTCGATCCTGTTGTTGATTTCGAACCAGTTACGATTTAATCACCTCTGTTTGCAGCCAGGCAGAGAAGATTCCTTTTCTGTCTGGTAGTGACTGAAAAACTATTTAAGCCCGTCAGCCCTGACGGGCTTTTTTCAATTTGCTTTTTTATCAGCTGCCTGGAGATTAGTGTTGCTTATGGGTGGCCATTAAGTTGTGTTTCGGTTTTGTTACGGATGAAAAACAGAATAATCAGGATGGCAGGCAGGCCCAGTAACGACGAATAAATATAAAATACCAAATAGCCATAGCTATCCACGACAATGCCAGAAAAGCCGGCAATGAGTTTTGGGAACAGGGTCATTAATGAGCTGAACAGGGCATATTGGGTGGCGGTATAGGCGGTGTTGGTGAGGCTGGATAAATAGGCGATAAATACGGCAGTTGCGATGCCGCCGGCCAGGCTGTCTGTGCTAATCACGATTGCGAGTAAGCGGATGTCGGCACCCGTGATGGCGAGCAGGGCAAACAGGGCATTGCTGACGATGACCAGTATGCCACCGAGCAATAATATCTTCATGATGCCAAAGCGCATCACGAGTATACCGCCGAGTGCAACGCCGGTGATAGTCAGAAAAAAACCGAACAACTTGGTGATGCTGGCGATTTCAGATTTGCTAAAGCCCAGATCCAGATAAAACGGATTGGCCATGACGGCCATGGTAATGTCAGTGATCCTGTAACAACCGATGAGCATCAAAATTAGCAGTGCATATTTGCCGGTGCGTTGAAAGAATTCTGCAAAGGGGCTGATGATTGCAGCTGATAACCAGTCAGTGACGCGTTGAAGTAGGCCGCTGACCGGAATGGCATCTTCTACCTTGTGGACCAGTTGTTGCTCATGAGCCAGGGTGTCAGCATCAATTCGATGTTCAGGTTCGCGAATAACCAGGGTGGTTACAATACCGACGCCGGTTAACAGGGCCATGCTGATATAGGCCAGTGTCCAGTCTAGAAAATCGGCAATATAAAGGGCGCCGGCACCAGCGGCCAGGGTGGCAACACGGTAGCCCAGAACATAGGTGGCCGCCATGGCGGCCTGGTATTCCTTGTCGACTGCTTCGATGCGATAGGCATCGATGACAATATCCTGAGTGGCGGAAGAAAAGGCCACCATCAGTGCAAATAAGGCAAATAACTGGAGATTTTGTGCGGGTGTCGTAAAAGCGAGCAGGAGCAAACCACAGGCGATACCCGACTGCGCCAATAGTAGCCAGCTACGACGTTGGCCCAGCAGGCGGGAGAGTAGTGGTAGAGGAACACGGTCTACCACCGGCGCCCACAACACCTTGATGGAGTACATGATGCCGATCCAGCTGAAAAAACCGATGGTGGTGCGACTGACATCAGCCTCACTCAACCAGGCGGATAAGGTTGAAAATACCAGCAGAAATGGCAGGCCAGCAGAAAAACCCAGGAACAGCATGCCCAGCACACGAGGTTTGGCGTATACCGTAACGGCTTCTCGCCAGCTATGTGACTGGGTATTGGTTTTCATGTTATTTCGTAATCGTAGTCAATAATTACCGGGGCATGATCCGAAAAGCGTTCATCCCGGTAAATGGAGGCTTTTTTCACCGTATCTTTTAGTTTCGGCGTAATCACCTGATAATCGATGCGCCAGCCGGTATTGTTAGCCCAGGCCTGACCACGGTTGGACCACCAGGAATATTCATGTTCCTTCTGGTTGACTACGCGAAAGGCATCGACATAGCCTTCTTCATCAAACAGCTGATCCAGCCAGGCCCGTTCTTCGGGTAGAAAACCGGAGTTTTTCTGATTGCTGCGCCAGTTTTTGATATCAATTTTTTTATGGGCGATGTTCCAGTCGCCACAGATGACATACTCGCGACGCTTACGTCGCAGTTTTTGTAAATAGGGCAGAAAACGGTCCATAAAATCGAATTTAACCGCCTGGCGTTCTTCGCTGGATGAGCCGGAATGCATGTACAGCGAGATAACGCTGAGTTTGTCGAACTGTACTTCCAGGTAGCGTCCTTCGACATCAACATCATGCCAGCCAATGCCGTTAATGACTTTTTTGGGTTCCTGCTTACTGTAAATAGCAACACCGCTATAGCCTTTTTTGACTGCGTCGTGGTAATAGCAGTGGTAGCCCTGGGGACAGAAAATGGCATCGGTTAGCTGATGCTCCTGGGCTTTGGTTTCCTGGATACAGACAACATCGGCTTTCTGTTTTTTGAGCCAGTCGAAGAAGCCTTTACGGGCGGCTGCACGAATGCCGTTGGTGTTGATAGTAATGATTCGCATGAAACAGGTATGACGCTATAATTATGTGCGGCTATTCTACATCAACTATACAGGCGAACCCATGCAAGATTATCAGCGCAGCTTCATCGAACTGGCAGTGGCTAACAAGGTATTAAAATTCGGCGAGTTTGAGCTCAAGTCGGGCCGGACCAGTCCTTATTTTTTTAATGCTGGCTTGTTCAACACGGGGCGGGCGCTGGCTGAGCTTGGGCGCTGCTATGCCCAGGCAATTGTTGACAGTGGCGTTGAATATGATGTGCTGTTTGGCCCGGCCTACAAGGGTATTCCCCTTGTTGCAGTGACCGCCATGGCCCTGTATCAGGACCACGGTATCGATAAGCCGTATGCGTTTAATCGAAAAGAGCAGAAAGCCCACGGTGAAGGCGGTGTTATCGTAGGCGCGGCTCTTGAGGGGCGTGTATTGATTCTCGATGATGTGATTACTGCAGGTACCGCGATTCGTGAGGCGATTGATATTATCGATGCGTGTAATGCCACCGCGGTGGGGGTTGTGATCGCTCTGGATCGACAGGAAAAAGGTAGTGGTGAGCGCTCGGCGGTACAGGAAGTACAGGATGAGTTTGGGCTGGATGTGGTGAATATCGTGACTATGGCTGACTTGATACAGTATCTGGAAAACCAGGGTAATCAGGAAGAAATGCTCGATGCAATGAAGTTTTACCGGGCCGAGTTCGGTATCAGTTAAACCCTAGGCCCAGATTAGTTTGATGCCCACGGCGAGGGTGACAATTTCAAAACTACGTTTAATCAGCCGGTTGCCCTTGATGATAGCCAGGTGGGCACCGAGGTAGCCGCCAATCAGCGAGCCGAGTAGCAAGGCCGGTAGCCATTGCCAGTGGATTTCACCCAGAATGCCCAGTGTCAGTGCGCCGGTGCCATTCCAGAACATGCCGACCAGTATCAGGGTGTAAGCCACGGCCATTTTGTAATCCAGGCCAAACCAGCGTACCAGCCACAGGGTGACAAAGAGTCCCGTGCCCGAGGTTAATGAGCCATTGAGCACGCCTATAATAAATAATCCCAGACCGCCGATGAGATAGCCCTGGCGATTCCGGTTTCTGGCTTCAAACTGCTGCCCCAGTTCCGGTGATAGCCAGGAATAGAGGCCGAGACCGATGGTGAGTATGCCGAGGGCAATTTCGGCCATGCGGTCCGGGATTTGAAGGATCAGGCTGGCCCCCAGTATGACACCCGGGAGGCCACAGGCCAGTATAAACAGGGCAAATCGGCGTTCCAGATGGCTGCTGCGCAGATGTCGCAGGGTTGCGCCTACACCTAAGGCAATGCTGGCGACTTTGTGGGTGGCCAGGGCGATACCAAATGGCAGGCCCAGAAATATAATTGCAGGCAGCTGGATCAGCCCGGCACCGCCTCCAGCTAGGGCGGAAAACAGGTTGGCCACCAGTGATATGAGAAATAGAATAATCTGGTCGAGATAGGCCAAAACAAAGGTCCAGGGTTAAATTTTTGGGCTATTTTGCCATATTCCACAGGAAAGCAGGCAAAAATCAAAAGGATGTATATAATCGTTTAAATAATTATTATATTTTTTTGGTTTAGGGGATGGAGTGGCATCGATGATCCGCATTGTGTTGTGCTTTTTCATGATTGTATCTGTGCAGACAATATTTGCTGCCGGCCTGGAAAAGTGGACCGATGAAGAAGGTCAGGTTAATTATGGTGATCGTGTGCCTCCGAAATACCTGGGGCAGGAGCGCGAGACCTTGAACCCGCAAGGTGTGGTGATTAAACGACATTCTCGAATGATGACCGAGGAAGAGAAGGAACAGCTCAAGGTCAAACAGAATCAGGAAGCCGCTATCAAGCGTGCAGAGATGATAGAGGCGCGCAAAAGGGCGTTGCGCGATCGTGTGCTGTTGGAATCTTTTACCACCGAGCGTGACCTGATTATCCAGCGTGATGCCCGGGTCGAAGCCGTGAATTCACAGATTCAGTTGACTGAGACTATCATTAAAGACCATGAAGATAAGTTGGAAAGTGTTAAGAAGCGCATTGCTGATATCGAAAAGTCTAATCGTAAAGTGCCGGATAATCTGCGTAAAGAGCTGACGTCTGTTGGTCTTCAGCTGGAGACGCACTACCAGTTTGTGCAGGATAAAAGCATCGAGCGCAATGAAATTATCAAGAAATTTGATATTGATATCGAGCGTTTCCGGGAACTGCAAAAGTATAAAAAGAAACGTACTGAATCCTCAAACTGACCCGTTCACTATTCTTTCAAAACCGAGCTTGTAATGGCTTGCTCCATATTCCTTGATTGCCTGTAAACATCATGAAGCCTGAACGCCTGGATGTGATCGTCAATAGCTTGAATAAACGCCAGCCTGATCTGACCGTGATTATGGAAAATGTGGTCAAACCCCATAACCTGGCAGCAGTGGCCCGCACACTTGAGGCTGTCGGCGGCCTGGATATTCATGCCATTACCAGTGATCCTCGTGCGGTTAAACTTACTTCCATGTCCGGCGGTGGCATTAAGAAATGGATACAGGTTCACAAACATACAGATACCCGTTCTGGTATCGACTGGCTCAAGGCCAGAGGATTTCAGGTGGTGGCGACGCATTTGTCGGAGCGAGCTAAGGATTTTCGTCATATTGATTACACTCAGCCAACGGCAATACTGGTGGGGACAGAACTGGAAGGTATCAGTGACGAGGCGATTGAACTGGCTGATGAGAATATCGTCATTCCGATGACGGGTCTGGTGCAGTCATTAAATGTTTCCGTTGCCTCAGCTCTGGTGCTCTATGAAGCTTACCGTCAACGGGAGGCAGCGGGTCTTTATGATTTACGTCGCCTTGATGATGAAACTTATCTGCGTCTGTTGTTTGAAGCCTGTCATCCCAAGGTGGCCAAATATTGCAGACGAAAACAAATACCTTATCCAAAGATTAATGAACAGGCTGAAATTCTTGAGCCGATTGCCGATAGTACAACCTACACTGATCACAATCTGACGAGCTGGTTAAATAAAAATAAACTGTAAAGTACGATCAGATACTCACCTGGTCTGGAAAGAGTTTGTCATTTCATTTGCTGTAAAAATATCAACAGATACGTTACTGTATTTATAGCTGGTTTAGTCACGTCAGGATCACTGGATATGATGGATTTCTCTCAAAGAGATAGGCAGGTAAGACGTGTCATTCTGATCGAAGGCTTGGCAAACCTGCTGGTTTTAATCAGTAAAACCATTGTCGGCCTGTCTACCGGTTCAATGGCGATACTGGCTGATGCGCTTCATTCGTTAACCGATCTGGTTAACAATGTGGTTGCCTGGATTGTCATGCATTTTTCCAGCTTACCCGCCGATCGCGAGCATCCCTATGGTCATAGAAAATTTGAGACCCTGGCGGTTTTTATTCTGGGTTCAATACTGGTTGTGTTAGCGTTTGAATTAGCTCTGAATGCGATCAAAAAAGAAGAAACTGAGGTCGCATCCAGTGGTCTTGAGCTTGGCATTATGCTTAGCGTGTTGGTGGTCAATATACTGGTGACTAGCTGGCAACATATGTGGGCGAAACGACTGGATTCTGATATTTTGCGTGCCGATGCGACACATACATTTGCCGATGTTCTGATTACCAGTGTTGTGATAGGCGGCTGGCAGTTATCGGCGATGGGTTATGCCTGGGTCGATCGTATTTGTGCTCTGGGTGTTGCGATTCTGATTGTCTATCTGGCCTACAGTCTGTTTAGACGTGTGATACCGATACTGTTAGATGAGTATGCCATTGATCCAGAGGAAGTGAGTCGCATCATCAGCAATGTTCATGGGGTAAGAAGTGTTTATCGAATACGTTCTAGATGGATTGGTAATGCACGTGCCATCGATATGGTGATATCAGTTGATCCGTCCTTGTCGATAAAGGAGTCACATGCTATTGCTGATAAGGTAGAAGCATTAATTGAACAGCGATTTGATACGACGGATATTTCGATACACGTCGAACCGGATATGTCCCCATAAGTCAGGGATGAGGTGTGCTATCGCTGTTGACTGAGTAGCCATTTGTTTCACTGTCTGGCGAAACAAATGGCATTGAAGTGTATTTATAAATTGTTCAATAACAAGGTTTGTTGATTAACCTTTAATCAAGGTGCCTACCCCTTCATTGGTAAGCAGTTCCAGTAATACTGCATGCTCGACACGGCCATCGATTATATGTGATGTCTTCACGCCTGATTTAACTGCATCCAGTGCACAATTGACTTTGGGTAGCATGCCACCATAAATCGTACCGTTAGCAATCAGTTCATCGACATGTTTGGAATCCAGACCGGTGAGTAATTTCTGGTCGTTGTCGAGTATGCCAGGTGTGTTGGTCAGTAGCAGCAGTTTTTCAGCGCCCAGCACAGTGGCGAGTTTGCCTGCCACCAGGTCGGCATTGATATTATAAGAGGCACCATCTTCACCGACACCAATGGGTGCAATCACCGGAATAAAATTATCATTGTCCAACATGGAGACGACGGATGGGTCGATGGTGTTGACTTCGCCCACATGGCCGAGGTCGATGATTTCTGGTACATCCAGTTCTGGTGTTTTGCGGGTGATTTCCATTTTCTTGGCACGGATCAGACCTCCATCTTTACCGGTTAGGCCAACAGCGCGACCACCCTGTTGGTTGATCATGGTGACGATATCCTTGTTGACCAGGCCGCCAAGAACCATTTCAACCACATCCATGGTTTCTCTATCAGTAACACGCATGCCTTCAATGAATTCAGATTGTTTACCGATTCGCTCTAACAGTTTGCCAATTTGTGGGCCGCCGCCGTGGACCACTACTGGATTAACACCCACCTGTTTTAATAACACAATGTCTCGTGCAAAGCCCATTTTGAGCTTTTCTTCAGTCATAGCATTGCCGCCGTATTTAATTACGATGGTTTTACCATTCAGCTTCTGAAGATAAGGTAATGCTTCCGATAATACTTTGACTACATTATTGGCTTTGCCGTTATCCACAAATGTTTCCTCGGTTTGTTCTGTGTTGTTAAATTAAAATGTCAGGGCTACTGTTGGATTGGTACGTAAAATCTGTTCACGAAAACGGGCCTGTATCTGTTTCAGCGTCGCTTCATCATCCGCTTCAAAACGTAACACCAGACAAGGTGTCGTATTGGAACTGCGGATTAGACCCCATCCATTATCCCAGCTCACTCGCAGGCCGTCGATAGTGCTGATGTCGGCATTCTCAAAGTTAGCCTGTTGTTTGAACGCAGTCATGAACTTTATATGCTCGCCTTCTTTGAAAGGGATGTGTATTTCTGGTGTGTTAAAACTGTCTGGCAGCTGTTTGAATATGTCGGCAGCAGTGCCCGTCTTGTAACTGAGTATTTCTAACATGCGAGCTGCGCTATAGAGTCCATCATCAAAACCATACCAGCGGTCTTTGAAAAAAATATGGCCAACCATTTCTCCAGCCAATAGGGCGCCGGTTTCTTTCATTTTGGCCTTGATTAATGAGTGTCCGGATTTCCACATCAGGGCCTGGCCGCCGAGTTGCTTGATGATATGACCTAAATGGTAGCTGGATTTGATGTCGTAGATAATCTCTGCGCCCGGGTTGCGGGATAATACATCCTCAGCATAGAGCATCATCTGGCGGTCGGGCCAGATTACATGGCCTTCATTGTCGATTAAGCCAACCCGGTCGGCGTCACCATCAAACGCAAACCCCAGATCCAGTTGCTGTTGTACAACGCTCTCACGAATCGCTGCAAGGTTTTCCGGTTTACTTGGGTCAGGGTGATGGTTGGGGAAGGAGCCATCGACCTCACAGAAGAGCTCGGTCACGGTGCAGCCCAGGCGTCTGAATAGCTCGCCAGCAACCACACCACCGACGCCATTGCCACAATCGATGGCGATATTCATGGGGTGGGCGAGTGTAACATCTCCACTGATTCGATCCAGGTATGCATCCAGTATTGATTGTTCACGATAGTCTCCCTGACCTGAATTTAATGTACCGTTTTCTATACGCTGGTAGAGGGCGGTTATGTCATCACCATAGAGGGTGTCGCCATCAATCATCAACTTGAGACCGTTGTAGTCAGGTGGGTTATGGCTACCGGTAATCATGATACCTGTGCCTGTCTTGAGATGATGGGTGGCGAAATACAGGACAGGTGTGGGTACCTGGCCTATGTCGATGACATCACAGCCACCACTCTGCAGCCCCTCGGCCAGTGCTTGCGCCAGTTGTGGGCTATGCAACCGGCCATCGCGAGCGATAACGACTGATTCGCAGTGTTGTTGCAGGGCTTGTGATGCAAATGCCTGTCCGATCTGACGTACAGCGGCGGGTGTCAGGTCGGTGCTGACAACCCCACGAATATCGTAGGCCTTGAACAGGGCGGGGTTGAGTGGTGTCCTGGACACGGGTGTCAGGACTATTTATGCCCCGAGTGACCAAAGCCACCGGCGCCGCGGTCACTGTCGTCAAACTCGTCAACTTCTTCAAAATCGACCTGTACTACGGGCAGGAATACCAGCTGGGCAATACGGTCGCCAACTTCAATAGTGAAGGGCGTGTCGCCACGGTTCCAGCAGGATACATAAAGCTGACCCTGATAATCTGAGTCGATCAGACCGACAAGATTGCCAAGGACAATGCCATGTTTGTGACCCAGGCCGGAGCGGGGCAGGATGGTTGCCGCCAGGCTGGGATCACTAATGTGAATCGCAATACCTGTTGGAATCAGTTCGGTATCACCGGGTTGCAGGGTAAAAGGGTCATCGATGCAGGCTCGCAAGTCCATACCGGCTGAGCCCCTGGTGGCATGTTCTGGGAGAGGGATTTCTTTGCCAATGCGATCATCAAGGACTTTGAGTTGAATTTTTTTCATGATTATTTCTTGTAGTGTTCAGCAATTAATTGGATGAGTTGTTTAGCGAGTTCAGTTTTACGTGCCCGGTCCAGTTTCCGGTGACCGTCGGCCCAGAACACATCAAGGGCATTGTATGCGCTGTTAAAGCCGATGTCTTCCCCGTTAGTCTGCGCAGCAGCGACACGGTTAGCGGCGATCATATCTAATTTTTTTGATGTCAGCTTGTGACGGGCATGTTGCTCGAGATCCTGGGTTTCGGCAGCAAAGCCGACGGTGAATGGTCCTTGATCCAATGCAGCAACTTCGGCAAGAATATCGGCATTTCGGGTCAGGTGTATGTGCAGGTTTTCTTCGCTTTTCTTGATTTTTTGATCATGGGTTTCGCTGGGACGGTAATCAGCGACTGCGGCCGTGGCAATGAAGATGTCCTGTAGGCCAATATGTGCCAGCACAGCCTGGTGCATTTGCTCGGCAGATTCCACATCGATGCGTGTTGTTTGTGCGGGTGTCTGCAGTTGAACCGGACCACTGATCAGGGTGACTTTAGCGCCGGCTGCTGTGGCGGCTTCGGCAATAGCATAGCCCATGCGTCCTGAGCTGCGATTACCAATAAAACGTACTGGATCTATGGCCTCATAGGTGGGGCCAGCGGTAATCATGATATTTACACCGCTGAGGACGGCTGGTTCGCACAGGGCAGATACTTTATCGACCAGTTCAGCAACTTCCAGCATACGGCCTTCACCGGTCTCACCGCAGGCCTGGTAACCTTCAGCAGGTCCAAGAATATGCACGCCCCGTTGTCGCAGAGTCTGAATATTGTGCTGGGTGGCAGCATCGGACCACATGACATGGTTCATGGCCGGTGCTACGGCCAAGGGGGCTTTGCTGGCAAGGCACACAGCGGCGAGCAGGTTGTCTGCCAGACCATAGCTGAGTTTGGTCAGGGTGTTGGCGGTGGCAGGCGCTATCAGTATGGCATCTGCCCAGCGTGCCAGTTCGATATGCCCCATTGCGGCCTCGGCTGCAGGATCAAGTAAATCTGTATGTACCGGGTGGCCGGAGAGTGCCTGAAAGGTGAGCGAGGTGACAAATTCAGTGGCCGCTGTCGTCATTACCACACGCACTTCGGCGCCGGCATCCTGTAAACGGCGGACCAGATCTGCGCTTTTATAGGCGGCGATACCGCCACTGACGCCTAGTAGTATATGTTTATTGTGTAAATACCCCATGGCGTGAAGTGTATCAGATCGTAGCCGGTTTTTTCTGACATCAAACACGGGGATTGTCTGATGGTTTGCCGTGGTGGTGTGCGATAATTTCAGGCGTTTGAGTGTACAGGGAGTGATGATGGCGTTTACTGACTGGCCTGCACGGCAACGGCCCAGGGAAAAATTACTGGTTGAAGGCAGTGCAGCCTTGACCGACGCGGAGTTACTGGCCATATTTTTGCGCACCGGTATCCAGGGTAAGACCGCCGTGGATTTATCACAGGATTTGCTGGAAGGGTTT
>JBFFSQ010000078.1:0-12152 GCA_041572275.1 Gammaproteobacteria bacterium | reverse complement strand
GATACTTTCTCGGCAACAGAAGCTGACGCTTTGGTGTTCGTTGACTCTATCGGTGTCTGAAATTGAGGATCAATATAATTGTCATCTGCCAGCATTGGCAGCAGGAATGCCGGCGGCAGATAACCCAGCGCAACAAAGTCATCGGTTAATGCCACTGCCGTCTGGTGAATATGACTACCAACTTCATCTGCAGCTTTACCCTGATATTTTGCGATCACCTCGATGCACTGTCGAGTATCCTCGCTATGCCAGTTTCGGCTACTCAGCCGCGCCAGGCGACTGGCCAGTGTGGCCCCACTGGCGAGGGTGAAATCACGAGCACTGGTTTTCATTCCCTGCACCACCAGTTCTGGCAAATGCCAGGCATCAGCTAATGCCGCCGATAAATCTCGCAACGAACAACCCAGCACCTCTAATGCAGCGGCTTCAAAATCCTGTTTTTGGCCATAGGCACGTTGCTCGATCGCCGGCATGGTATTGTCACCCAGACACCAGAGTGCCAGCTCTGCAATATTCTGCAGCAAGCTTGCCAGTTGCATTTCTTCCGGCTCAATCGTGTGTCGAGTATGAGCCCAGTCCCTGGCCTGATAGGCGGCATGACAGGCCTGTGCCACATAACGTAAATAACCCTGTTGATGAGTCGCATCCATAGCCAGATCTGTCATCGATTGCGCCTGACCAATCTGCTCATTCAGCTGACCCTGGCCCAAATGTGACATGGCATTACTGATTGTGGTTAATGGCTGGCGCCCAGCCCGTAATCGCTGGGCATTAGTTTTCTTCAACACCTGCACACAAAAGCCCGGATCATGCAGTATAGGCTGAGCATACTGATTCATTGATAACTGAGACCGGGATATCAAATCATTCAGCTCAACACGGGTTGTATCCAGTAAAGGCAATGGCCTGGGAAGCAAACGCTCCAGCCAGTTGTTGAGTTTGGATGACATAATATTTGTTTAACCTAAAGTCCTGCGAGCACCAGAGAAAACCAGGCGTTATCCGGTTCTATATGCCTGAGTATATGCAATCCAGATTGAGTTAACAGAGTTTCAGCCTCATCACGGGTATATTTATGACTAACCTCGGTGAGAATTTTTTCATCTTTCTCAAACTTAATACACTCACCCAGAGACGCAAGCTGCACACAATGATTCTGTTCAGACACCAGATACATCTCAACACGCTGCTGATCGGTATTATAAATTGCCTCATGTCGAAACAGGCGACTGTCAAAATCAGCACTCAGTTTTTTGTTCAATACATTTAATACATTGAGATTAAAAGCACGGGTAACACCCTCGGCATCGTTATAAGCCGCGTGCAGGATATGAGGCGCCTTAACTCGATCAACACCCAATAACAAACAATCTCCTGGCTTCATGCATTGACGAATTTCAGCAATAAACGACTGCGCCTCGGATACTGAAAAATTCCCGATACTACTACCCAAAAACAGATACAGGCACTTACCTGGCTGTGGCTGCAAATGATCCAGACCCGCCGTATAGTCACCCACCAGCGGCTTCACATCCAACCAGTCATAATCATCAGTAAAGCGTGTATGAACCTGATGCAACATGTCTTCACAGACATCAAACGGCAGGTATTCACAGGTTATATTCTGCTGCTCGCAGGCGTGGAGCAAATGTCGTGTTTTTCGACTGCTGCCACTGCCAAACTCTAAAATGTGTTCCGGGCTTGTGTGGCTAATCAGTTCGGCAGCATGTGTCTGCAACAAGGCTGATTCGGTTCGGGTTGGATAATACTCTGGGGTATCACAAATGCGATCAAATAAATGCGAGCCTGTTTCATCATAAAAATATTTAGGCGGTAAACTGCGGGGAGGAATCAACAAACCTTCGCATACATCTTCTTCCAGATCATTAACATATTTTGAACAAGGGACATAACGGCAGGGTGACGGCTTATTATCTGCAGCATACATTCGTATCACTCCCATGTGTTTTTTGCTATGGTAAATGGGACATTGACTCAACACTTAAGTTTCTATGTGTAGACTACTAGCCTATCTGGGTCCCGAAATCAGCCTTTATGATCTTATCCTGTCACCTGAACATAGTCTGGAAAAACAGGCATGGCAACCCAGGGAACTAATGGAAGCCAAACTCAATGCCGATGGTTTCGGCATCGGCTGGTATAATGACGACCGGCAACCGGCTCGTTACCGGCAGCCAATTCCAATCTGGAATGACCCAAACTTAGCGGACTTCAGCCACAGCCTGAAACGCTCCTTATGGCTGGCCATGGTACGTAGTGCCACACCCGGACTCGGCATCCATCACGCCAACACCCAGCCTTTCATTTATCAGCACTGGCAGTTTTTACACAATGGCTATATCAATGACTTTGCCCGTTCCGCGCGACCACAGTTCCGACGCATGCTTCACCATGAATTTGAAGTCAACATTACCGGTAGTACCGATTCAGAATATATTTTCGCCTTGCTGCTTCACTGTCTCCAGCAGCACGCCGACCCGGTAGAGGCTATACGTAGCTGTTTCCATACTATTGCCGATATCATTGGTCAGGAGCGAGCCATGCTCAATATCATACTCAGTGATGGCCAACGCATCATCGCCACACGCTATGCCATCCATTGTGCATGTCCCAGCCTGTACTATGGACAATCCATCAACGACTTCCCAACAGGTAGTCAATGTCTGGCTTCCGAAGCGTTGAGCAAAGATGATCACTGGGTCGGTATTGATGACAACAGTCTGCTTATTCTTCACCCCAACCAGCCGTTAGAGCAACTACCCCTATGAGTACCTCTCTCTCCACTCTGATTCGTCTTCGCGGCATCCAGAATAAAGTGCGCAAACTGTTTGAAGGCATGAACGATGAAACCTATCGCGACCAGTATCATCCTGATCTCAGCCCACTGGGCTGGCATCTAGGTCACTGCCTGTTCATCGAGAATTACTGGCTTCATGAAGTGCTTCAGGGAGACGATAGCCTAACCGCTGATCAACAGGATCTTTTTGTTCCCGAGAACTGCCCGAAACCAGAACGAGGCGTTCGACTACCTGCATTACAGCAACAACTTAAAACCATTCATCAACAACATGATGACAATGACCTGTTATTGATCGAGATGGTCCCGCCACTCAGTGAACACGCATTACTTAAGGATGAATATTTACAAAATTTTATTATCCAGCATTATGCTCAACATTATGAAACCATGCAGATGGTCTTCAACCAGATTGCTATACAAAGCGACGACAACCAGTATCGCCCACAACAACCCTTACATTCAAAACCCCTGCTCAACACTTTTGAGGCCGTTGAGGCTGCCGAAGTTGAAATTGGTGGAGAGGCTCCGTTTGCCTATGACAATGAACTACCTCGGCAACAGATTCATTTAGACAGTTTCAGCATCGCCAATAAACCGGTCAGCAATGCTGAATACCTGCGTTTTATCGAAGACCAGGGCTACAAAAACCGAGCGTACTGGAGCACCGAGGGCTGGCAATGGCGTCTCGATAATAACATCCACCAACCGGAACACTGGAAACAGAACGAACGTGGCGAATGGTATGCCGCCAGCTATCCCGAAGCTATTGATCTAGTCGCCGATGCACCGGTGTATGGTATCAGCTATTATGAATCCAGTGCCTTTGCTCACTGGGCCCAGGCTCGCCTACCTCACGAATATGAATGGGAAACCAGTGCCCGCCAAAACAAACTGCACCATAGTGGCCTTGTCTGGGAATGGTGTAATAATGTTTTTTCCCCCTACGAGGGTTTTCAGGCTTTCCCCTATGATGGTTATTCAAAGCCCTGGTTCGACGGTAAACATTTTGTGTTACGCGGTGCCAGCCAGTTTACCCGTCCCGAAATCCGACGTGCCTCGTTTCGTAACTTTTTTAACCCAGACAAACGCCACATATTCGCCGGGCTGCGTCTTGTACTTGAATAACAATGTCATTTCTGCAGGTATTCCACCTGTTTAATACTTTGCAGTTAAGATAGAGCGCTTTATACTCAGGCACCATGCATGTACCTCAAAGTTATATAGAAGACACTGTGCAGATCGCGCTGCAGGAAGATATCGGTCCTGAAGACGTCACCAGTAAACTCATTCCTGAAGATGAATTTATCTTTGCCAGCGTCATTACCCGTGAACCTGCAATCATCTGCGGCGTCGACTGGTTCGAAGAAGTTTTTAATCAGCTCGATTCGGAAATTTTTATTGAATGGGATGTTGATGATGGCGAAGCAGTTGTCGCTGACCAACAACTCTGTAGCCTCAGTGGTTCTGCCCGTGCTTTACTCAGTGGCGAACGCACCGCGCTGAATTTTTTACAGACCCTGTCCGGTACCGCCACCCTGGCCCACGCATATGCCGAAGCCGTTAAAGGCACTCAGGCCCGTGTACTTGATACTCGAAAAACCATCCCGGGCCTCAGAGTCGCACAGAAATATGCCGTCAAATGTGGCGGCTGCGAAAATCATCGTATTGGCCTGTTCGATGCCATTCTCATCAAGGAAAACCACATTCTCGCAGCAGGAAGTATCAAAGAAGCCGTCGAAGCCGCCCGCTTTAACAGCCCCGAACTCAGTGTTGAAGTTGAAGTCGAAAATCTGGATGAAATGCAGCAGGCACTGAATGCGGGTGTCGACCGCATCATGCTCGATAACTTTAATAATGAACAACTCATTCAGGCTGTCGCGCTGAATCAGAAACGTGTCGAACTAGAAGCATCAGGCAATGTGACCCTCGACAGTATTCGTGGCATTGCCGAAACCGGCGTTGACTTCATCTCGACCGGGGCAATCACCAAGGACATCAAGGCGATTGACCTTTCCATGCGTTTTTCAGCTTAATTTTGCCAAAGAATGCCAGCATGTTACACCATCTTAAACCTTTCCGAATCAGCTGGCGTTTTCTGCGTCTGCTGATTCACATCCTGATCGGCCTACTTCTCGCCCTGCTGTTCCTGCGCCGGTTTATTCACCCGGGCACCCTGGTCGCACAGCTCAGCCTGTGGTGGCATCGTCGTGTATGCCAGATCTTCGGGGTTCGCCTGCAAAGCCACGGTGCTATTAGCCCGGTCCCCACACTGTTTGTGATTAACCACATTTCCTGGTTCGACATCCCGGCACTTGGCTCGGTCTTACCGGTGCATTTTTTATCCAAAGACGAGGTAAACAGTTGGCCGATCATTGGCTGGCTAGCTTCAAAATCCGGTACTCTATTTATCAAGCGCGGTCACCGGGGAGCAGCCGAGCAGTCCATCCAGGATATTAGCCAAGCACTGCGTAATGGTGGCCATGTCATTGTGTTTCCAGAAGGCACCACCACCAATGGTGAATCCGTTGCTCGTTTTCACAGCCGCCTGTTCCAGGCTGCCATTGATGCCGATGCCCCGGTACAACCGGTGGCACTTCGCTACCCGCATCCCGACGGTGTCCATCCCAGTGCCCCCTTTATTGGTGACACCCAGTTTCTGGATTCAACGCTAGATATGATGTCCGAACCATCGATGGACGTTGAACTGCAGTTCCTGCCTCCTGTCATGCCCAAAGGACGCAATCGTGATGAACTGGCACAACTTTGTCGGGAAAAAATCCTGAATGTTATTAACCCAGCCATTAGCAACTAGTGTTAACACCTGATCAGTGCTAAAACCATAGCGGTAAAAAAATTAATGCTGCACACCTTGATTTGGCAATTCAACACGAAGCGATTGGGGAGTGACGTACTTGAATAATCATTCAAGACACTGTTTAGAACAAACTGGATAAATTGAATCAAATCCCTTCCTGGACCAATTCACTATGCCTCCAAGATTGTCTCGCACCCTGTCATTAATTTCAGCAGCAGCAATTTGATCACCATTTAATTAATACATCATAAGCTGACGGGCCGCTATGAATACACAGATACGACATTATTCAAAACTCATTCTATTACTGTTAATCGGCATGACTTTAACAACAGGCGTTCAAGCTGAAATTAACACAATTTCCTCGGCCATAAATAAAGCCGGCCGACAACGTATGCTCACTCAGCGCATTGTCGCCACTTATTGCCAGATCGGCTTGGATATCAAAACCAGCACCAGCAACAACCAGCTAAAAGATGCCATCGCTCTGTTTGATCAACAACTCAACGAACTTAAGGAATATCGCCCCACCGGTCCCATCCATGAACAACTGAATAAGGTATCCACTCTCTGGGCGCCGATGAAACAAATTGCATCAGCGACGGTTAATCGTACTCAGGCCGAAAAACTACGACTCCTGGCTGAAGACGTTCTCCGCAATTCTCACCGTGTCGTCATCATGTTACAGGATGAATCAGGTTCCCAGGCAGGACGACTGGTGAATATCGCAGGTCGCCAACGTATGCTGTCACAGCGCATGTCTAATCTGTATATGCTTAAAAGCTGGGGATTCAAGAGTTCAGAATATAACTTTGATTACTCAACCGCCATAAATGAATTCAAAGGTGCCTTGAGTGAACTGGCGGCTTCCCCACTAAATACGTCTCAAATCAATGCGGCCCTGGCGAATGCGAATAAGCAGTTCAAAATTCTGCAGCGCACGCTGTCAGCAAAAGAAAAAGAAGCGTTTCCGCTCATTGTAAAAATGTCCGCCGATAAATTACTCGGACAGATGAACGACATCACTCACATGTACGAAGACATTTCATCAAGCTCCTAATATCTAGAAACTTTTAGACGTGATATAAAAAACAGGATAACGGCAGCCACCACAATCGATGGGCCTGCCGGACTGTCCCATCGCATAGAAGCGGACATTCCTAACAACACGGCCAACACACCAAAAACAATGGCCACCAGCGCCATCACTTCGGGTGAACGTGCAAATAAGCGCGCACTGGCCGCCGGTATTATCAACAGCGCGGTAATCAATAAAATACCCACCACTTTCATCGCCACTGCGACGACCAGCGCCATTAATAACATAAACAACAACCGCACACGATCCACATTCACCCCTTCACTGCGAGCCAACTCCTCATGTATAGCAATCGACAGCAGGGATGACCAAAGCGTCCTTAAACCGATTATGACCAGGATCGAACCCACACTCATCCATGCCAGGTCAAACCAGCTCACAGCAAGAATATCGCCGAACAGATAAGCCATTAAATCAACCCGCATACCCTGATTTTGGAGCATGGCAAACAAGACCAGACCCGTGGCCAAGGCACCGTGAGCCAATATAGCCAGTAGTGTATTACTGGAGATATCGACCCTGCGCTGGAAAAACACCAGCAATACACTGATGGTAACCCCGATCAGTAGCACACCAATCAGGGGTTGCATATGAAATATCAAACTCACCGACGTACCCAATAATGCAGAATGCGCCAGGGTATCGCCAAAGTAGGCCATTCGACGCCAGACCACAACACAGCCCAGCGGCCCTGACACCAACACCACCAGTATCCCCGCCAACAGGGCCCGGATAATAAACTCATCCATGATTACAATCCTGTTTATCAATTACATCACCGTGTAAATCATGGGCGTGGTCATGGTGATGGGTATACACCGCCATACCCGGTAGCGAAGCACCAAATAATTTCAGGTATTCTGGATGCTGACTCACCGCAGCAGGATGACCGGTACAGCAAATATGTGTATTCAAACATAGAACCTGGTCTGTCGCTTCCATTACCAGATGCAGGTCATGGGAAACCATCAACACACCACAACCATACTCATGACGGATTGATTCGATCAGCTGATATAGTTGTTGCTGCCCGTTGATATCAACACCCTGAGCCGGTTCATCCAGAACCAGCAAATCCGGCTTGCGTAATAAAGCCCGGGCCAGTAATACCAATTGAAATTCTCCACCCGAAATTTTCTGAATCGGGCTATCCAGCAAGGCCTCAATACCTACCTGTGCCACCACCTTGCTCAACTGCGATGCAGTTCCTGCACCAGCCAGCTCGATAAAACGTTTTACTGTTAACGGTAACACCGGATCGACATGGAGCTTTTGTGGCATATAACCAATACGCAAACCTTGCTTGCGTAAAAGTTTACCCTGGTCGGCTTTCAGCAATCCCAATAACACCCGAACCAACGAGGTTTTACCCGAACCATTGGGTCCAATCAGTGTCACAATCTCTGCCGGCTTAACCGCCAGGTCGACGTGATCCAGCACTGGTCGGCCGGCTATTTCAAGGCACAAATCTTGAGCCTCGATCAGGTACTCTGTGGTCGATGCATGCATTACTGATTTTTCACTAACAACAGGCCGGTACAATAGGATATTACTTCAGATCTCTGCAAAACAAGATTTTCCAGCAAATTGCCCCCTAAAAAAACACTGTGAAACAGCCGCAATGAAACGTAAAATTTGGGGCTAAAGATACCATAGAATACCCAATGAACCTGAAAACCTTTTTGATCTCATGCTGTTTCTACCTTCTGCTCGTTTTCCTGCCACTACCCGCCAGCTATGCAGAAACACCGAAAATACTGACCAGCATACGTCCAATTCACTCTCTGGTGAGCGGGCTCACCCAGGGTCTGACTGAACCTGAACTGTTGATCAAAGGCTTTCAATCACCGCATGATTACAGTCTACGACCATCAGACCGTCGACTAATCAGCCAGGCCGATCTCATCGTCTACAGCAGCCCGGTCATTGAAGGCTTTTTACCGGACATCCTCAAGCCACTGAACACACACAAGCGGATCATCGACCTCAGTCGTAGCCCAGGCCTGGATTTACTCCCGGCACGACAACTACATGACCACGACCACCATACCCACGACATGGGTCATGATGGCCACATCTGGCTTTCAATCAATAACGCCAGGGCAATCGTCAATCACCTGCACCGGATACTCTGTGAGATGGACCCACAACAGCAGGCTCACTACACTGAAAACCGGGATCACCTACTCACGCGCCTCGAGGGGTTAGACAACACGATGCACGAACAACTGGATGCCGTACGTGAGCAGCCGTTTTTAATGTTTCACGATGCTTTCCAATATTTTGAAAAAGAATTTGGTCTCAACCATGCACTTTTCGTCACCACCGGACCGGAGCATAAAATTGGCATCCAACGGGTTCGCTACCTGAAGCAACAAATAAAACAGCAGAACATTAACTGCGTTTATTATGAACCACCTGAGGCACCTAAAATCATTCAGACTATCATGGAAGATCAACCACTCAAACTACACCCTCTGGACCCAGTGGGCAGCGAACTGATACCCGGCAGCGAACTCTATTTTCAGCTCATGCACAACATTGCCCAACAGCTACACAACTGTATGAGCCAACAACATTCGATACAAACAGAATAGAGACTAACGCATCAATCGCCAGGCCAAGCAGCAATCTGCCATAACACAGGTAGAACGTAACTCCAGGTGGTTACGCGTTGCGGATAGTTGTTCAGGAAACATGTTATGTAGATTGATGATCTACGAGTTGTCCCACAACTCGCAATCAATCACTACTGCACATTGCGCACAGCCTTCAATCACCAAAGTCATGAACAACCTCGTTCATACACTCTGAATACGGACACAGACACATGTATACGATTTCAGTGTCTGTACATCAGATGACAACATCACCTGAATAAGAATAAAAAGAGTGGAGCTATTCCCTGCTCCTAGCATCAGCGTGGTTGCTATATATAAATCCTGCGAAGTTCAACTTCGCTGGCGACAATTTTAAACTGTCAGCCTGAATAAAAAGAGCGATGCTATTCCATGCATCTAAGCATCAGCGTGGTTGCTTTATTAAAATCGTTAAGATTCAGTTAATAACTCTATAAACTTATCGTCAATAAATGCACTCACTGTGCCAGCTCTAGTAACCTCAGAAAAATCAAATACTTATAAAAATCACCCTGAATTACTCTCTAATAACAATTGCATTTTGCATTGGGTTTGCAAATTGCAGGGTTGCAGACTGCAATTAAAATCCATGTTTCTACTCCAAAAAAACAACCCGGCAATATACCGTTTGATTTTTTTATTCATAAAAAAAGCCCGACCATTTCTGATCGGGCTTTTTTTTAGCTATGGAAGCTCAGCGGTTACATCATACCACCCATACCGCCCATGCCACCCATGCCACCCATATCACCACCTGCTGCATCTTCCTTCGGCAGCTCAGCAACCATGCATTCAGTAGTGATCAGCAGACCGGCAACAGACGCTGCATTCTGCAGGGCTGAACGAGTCACTTTAGTCGGATCCAGGATACCCATCTCGATCATGTCACCGAACTCTTCAGAACCGGCGTTATAACCGAAGTTACCTTTACCTTCTTTTACCTTGTTGAGGATCACAGACGCTTCTTCACCAGCATTGGTGACGATCTGACGCAAAGGTTCTTCCATCGAGCGAACAGCGATCGCGATACCTACGTCCTGATCATGGTTATCACCTTTCAAGCCTTCAATAGCAGTACAGGCACGAATCAGTGCAACACCACCACCCGGTACCACACCTTCTTCTACTGCAGCACGGGTTGCATGCAAAGCATCGTCCACACGATCTTTCTTCTCTTTCATCTCAACTTCAGTGGCAGCACCTACTTTGATCACGGCAACACCGCCGGCTAGCTTGGCGACACGTTCCTGAAGTTTTTCGATGTCATAGTCTGACGTTGCATCTTGAATCTGCGTACGAATCTGCTGGACACGAGCATCGATATCGGCGGGTGCACCGGCACCATCTACAATGATAGTGGCTTCTTTAGTCACAGTGACTTTCTTCGCACTACCCAGATCTTCAAGCGTAGCACCTTCCAGAGACATACCGACTTCTTCAGATATCACCTGACCACCTGTCAGCACAGCAATATCCTGTAACATGGCTTTACGACGATCACCAAAACCCGGTGCCTTGACCGCTGCAACTTTCACAATACCGCGCATCGTGTTCACCACCAAGGTCGCCAGGGCTTCGCCCTCAACGTCTTCAGCAATAATCAACAGAGGTTTACCGGCTTTGGCCACACCTTCCAGGATTGGCAGCAGTTCACGGATATTGGAAATTTTCTTATCAAACAGCAGGATGAATGGCTCTTCCAGGTCAGCCGTCATGTTCTGCTGATTATTCACAAAGTATGGTGACAGGTAACCACGATCAAACTGCATACCTTCAACGATATCCAGCTCATTTTCCAGTGACGTACCCTCTTCAACCGTGATGACACCTTCTGTGCTCACTCTGTCCATAGCCTGGGCAATGATGTTACCTACATCAGCATCTGAGTTAGCAGAAATAGTGCCTACCTGGGCAATCGCGCTGTTATCGGCACAAGGCTTGGAAATTTTCTTCAGTTCTTCAACCGCTGCATGTACCGCTTTATCGATACCACGTTTCAGATCCATTGGGTTCATACCCGCAGAAACTGATTTCATACCTTCGCGAACGATGGCCTGAGCCAGAACAGTTGCAGTTGTAGTACCATCACCAGCTACATCAGAAGTCTGTGATGACACTTCTTTAACCATCTGTGCGCCCATATTTTCGAACTTGTCATCCAGTTCGATTTCTTTAGCGACAGAAACACCATCTTTAGTCACAGTCGGTGCACCAAAGGCTTTTTCCAGAACCACATTACGACCTTTAGGGCCCAGGGTTACTTTTACAGCGTTAGCCAGAATGTTAACGCCGTTGATCATACGGCTGCGAGCATCGTCGCCAAATCGTACTTCTTTTGCAGACATTATTTATATCCTCTTAAATTCAATTCTCTAGAACTCTTCACGCATCACGGTCATGATAAGCAACCATCGGTTACCTTCACCACGGACGCAGCTACAGACTTCTTAGCCTTCGATAACACCCAGTATGTCGTCTTCACGCATAATCAGGACTTCTTCACCTTCAACCTTGATTTCAGTTCCGGCAAATTTGCCAAACAACACAATGTCACCAGCTTTATCGTCTAGGGGACGAACACTACCATTCTCGGAAACCTGACCATTACCCAATGCCAACACTTCACCACGTGAAGGTTTTTCAGTTGCTGAATCCGGAATTACGATACCACCGGCACTTGTACGTTGTTCTTCCATACGTTTAACGACCAGGCGGTCCTGTAATGGGCGAATATTCATCGATTTAATATCCTCAATTATTTGTTTAGCACTCTATTCG
>JBFFSQ010000077.1:0-12389 GCA_041572275.1 Gammaproteobacteria bacterium | reverse complement strand
CCACACCTAATGGTGTAACTAGAATCGACATCAGCAAAACCATGATAACGGTGCCGAAAATTGCTGGAAAAACACCGCCCTCAGTATTGGCTTCCCGCGGGTCCTCAGCCATGAAATTATAAAAATTAATGACATAGTGCCCCAGCTTCTCAAAGACATTCAGATTATTTGGCTGTAACACCGAAATCATATTCGCCAGCTCGAGCTTAACATCACGGCCATCCATGACTTTGAATGTGGCACTATCGCGCTTAATCGCAGTATGTAATGCGGAGAGCTCCGTTCTCAGAACCTCATAATCGCTGAATAAAACCTGTTTCTGTGCTTCGATATCTGCCAGCGACTCTTTCGTGGCTATACCTTCAATCTCCTGCTTCTTACCCAGTAGGCGCAAGCGTTCGAGTTTATAATTAATGGCTCCGATGGCGCCTCTTTCGAGATCCTTGATTTGATCATGGAGATCATTCACCCGATTTAATCGTGCGACCAGTTCTGGCCAGGCCGTATCAGCCTCGGCAATTACTTTGCCATCCTGTTCTACCGTTTGTACGTAACCATAAAAATTACCCCACTCAACGCGTTCAACCAGAACTAAGTCATCAGGGGTCTCAGTTTTTATTATCTGATGATCATCAATCCAGCGAAAATCAGACGTGAGAATTTCACGATTTCCGGTTTTCAGTAACCAGCGTTTAACATACTCATTTCCGTCGGGTGCTATACCCAATCCTGATTCATGATAGCGTTCGGCATCGATATTTTCTGATTCAATCAGTTCACCAATCAGCGTAATTTGCTCTGAATTTTCGGTATAACTTAACTGTTGTATATCAGATGGCCAGAAATGCCCCATACCGCGTATGGCAATCATTGCCAGCAGACCAAATACCATAACGATACTGGCACTGACTGCAGCTGCATTTAACCAGATCCAGGGCGTACCGCTCTTCCACCAGTCTTTAAAAGTTGATTTAGATTTATTACTCACAGTTCAATCCAGTTAAATTACAGACTGCCATAGCGTTTACGTAAACGCTGTCTTACGAGTTCGGCGATGGTATTAAACATAAAGGTCACGACAAAAAGTACCAGTGCTGCCAGGAACAGAATACGATAATGTGTACTATCGACTTCAGACTCCGGCAACTCAACGGCAATATTGGCAGACAGTGTACGCATACCCTCAAAGATACTCATATCCATAACCGGGGTATTACCGGTTGCCATGAGCACAATCATGGTCTCACCCACTGCACGACCAAAACCAATCATCACGGCCGAGAAAATACCGGGGCTAGCCGTCAGTAGCACAACACGTGTCAACGTCTGCCAGGGTGTAGCTCCTAATGCCAGTGAACCATTGGTGAGCGCCTTGGGCACGCTGAAAATTGCATCTTCGGTAATTGAAAAAATAGTGGGTATGACCGCCATGCCCATGGCAATACCTACAACGAGTGCGTTACGTTGATCATAGCCAATACCAAATTCTGCTTTCATCCAGCCACGGATATTGCCAGCAAACAGAATTTCTTCAAACCAGGGAGCCGCAGCAAATGCAATCCACACCAGAGCAATGATGACAGGAATCAATAAGGCTGCCTGCCAACCTTCTGGTACTAGATAACGATAGGGCTTTGGAAGGTGCGTCCACAACCAGGCAAAACCCAGTAAGCCAACTGGCAAGACAATTAATAACGATAAGATGGCGAGTAAATTATCTTCAACGATAGGAGCAAACCAGAGACCAGCAAGAAAACCCAGGATAACCGTTGGTAGAGCTTCCATAATCTCAATGCTTGGCTTGACCCAGTTTCGCATTTTTGGCGCCATGAAATAAGCTGTATAAATAGCACCCATAATGGCCAGTGGAATAGCAAATAGCATGGCATAAAATGCCGCTTTCAACGTACCGTAGGCTAAAGGTGCAAGACTAAACTTAGGCTCAAAATCATTATCAGCGGAAGATGACTGCCAGATAAATTTAGGCTCATCATAACCTTCATACATCAGTTCCTGCCAAAGCGCCTTCCAGGATAGCTCAGGATGTGGGTTCTCAACATGATAGCTGTAGAGTTTATTATCTGCAGACTCTACCAGCAGATAGTTTGCACGGGGCGCAATAACAGCATTAATCGGTTTGAAGTCCAGTAATGGCTCTTCCAGTAGTACCCGTTCAGCTGTGGTGTGATAAATGATGACTTCACCATTATCGTTTATACTAATCATGCCTTTGCGGCGTTTTTCTGGCATCACAAAAGCGGCTTGAGCACTTGTTTTGAAAGCTCGGATTTCTTTCAGTCGATACTGGTTTTTGTCATCACGCTGTAACGTCCACTGTGCCACACGCCCCATATCATCCGCGGCCAGTAGTGAAATGCCGCCAAGTAACATACTCAATGAAACTAATTGACGGTCCGGCTCAATCAATATGAGCTGATCGACCTGCTCGACCTCTTCAAAATCACTAACATTGTAGTAATTAACCTGACCGAGTTCATTGGCCACATACAACCATTCACCCTGCGGGTCGAGCATCATAAATTTAGGATTAAGTGCAACATCGAAGACTACTTCCGTTTCTGGCGCACTCAGTTCCTCGTCTTCCTCAACCTCGAATTCTTGCAACAGCAGTTTACCGTCCATAGCCAGTGCGGCCAGTCGCAGTCGTTCTTCCTGTCTGACTACCGCCAGCTTAGTAAGCTGATCGATATAATTGAGTTCCAGGGCCTCTTCGCCATACGGAAATGAAACCACCGGTGTCAGTACACGCTCATCATCGACAAACGAGACCCGATACTTCACATTCACAAACAGCACACGGCTATTATCCAGCGCCAGCGCCAGCTCTCGTCCTGTCGGTTCAATTTCAACGACCTGAATAACACTGGAATATTCCGGCAGATCAATCGACTCGGTTGCTGCAACCTGGCCCTTCAGCAAATCCACGAAGGTGAAATCACCGTTTGCCGTTACGCGCAAGGCGAGATGACCGCTCTCTTCTATCGCGAGATACACAGGTGACACACTGGTTGCAGGCGCCTGAAACTCTCCAACTGGCTTAATTTCAGGTGAACTGAATATAGGAGCCACAACCCAGAGTAGATAGAAGAAAATCAATACCACAGCAAAAATGATACTGATACCACCCAGTCCAATAGTATGGCGGGCAACTTTATCGACCAGGGCACGACGGCGCTGATGCCAGGACTGTTCTGTAATGCTGGAATAACTCATGGGCAGTATTTTATTTCTGTTTTATGACAGTTTTGTTACAAACGGCATTTTTTCGCCACAGACTGGCAAATATACCTGAAATCTGCCAACTTATCTCAGAATAACAACCAGATAAGCGGCCTATACGACTAGCTGTTAGCAATCGCTCTGGCGCGTCCATAAAAAAAGGCCACCCAGAGGGGGTGGCCTTTTATACAGATCTGACGCCGTACTTATTTGTCCAGTTTAGCCAGTTCTTTAGCAGCTACCTTGCTTGACAGTGGGATATAGCCATCTTTGATGACAACCTGCTGACCAGCCTTAGACAGTACCATTTTCACAAACTCGCGTTCCAGAGGAGGCAGAGCCTGACCTGGCTTTTTGTTTACATAAACATACAGGTAGCGAGACAGTGGGTATGTTTTATTCAGCGCATTTTCAGGTGTCGCTGCAATAAAATCAGTACCTTCTTTCTTGGTCAGAGCAACTGCTTTAACACCAGACGTCTTGTAACCGATACCTGAGTAACCAATACCATTCAGTGAAGATGATACAGACTGTACAACTGAAGCAGAACCGGGCTGCTCATTTACGTTATTTTTGAAGTCACCTTTACACAGGCCTTTCTTCTTAAAGTAACCGTAAGTACCGGATACAGAGTTACGTCCGTACAGCTGAATTGGACGTTTTTCCCATGAACCCGTCAGACCCAGATCACCCCAGGTAGTGATATCAGCTTTTGCACCACATTTACGAGTTGCAGAGAAAGCTGCATCAACCTGAGCAATTGTCATGCCTTTGATTGGGTTGTCTTTATTGACGTAAACAGCCAGAGCATCAATAGCTACGCGGATTGGTGTAGGCTTGTAACCGTGTTTCTTTTCAAACGCAGCCAGTTCCTTGTCTTTCATTTTACGGCTCATTGGCCCCAGGTTTGAAGTACCTTCAGATAATGCTGGTGGAGCAGTTGAAGAACCCGCTGCCTGAATCTGGATATTGACATTAGGATACTGACGCTTGAACTCTTCAGCCCAGAAAGTCATCAGGTTAGCCAGAGTGTCAGAACCTACGCTAGACAGGTTACCGGATACACCGCTAACAGCCTTGTAGTCAGCCAGATTAGAATCTACTTTCAGCTCAGCTGAAGCGTTGCTTGCAAACAGTGCAGCTGCAACACCGGCAGCAGCTAAAATACGATTAAATTTCATTCAATTAAACTCCAGTTGATTAACTGAGGCGAATTATGAGCATGTAATATGACAGTTTTATGAAACAGTTGTTACGGAACTATGACGCTTGAAATAATACACTCATTGACTCAGGCCAGCACCTAGCCTGATACCGCCTGGGCAGTATCCGCCTGATTATTCACAATGATGCGAGCCATGGGAAATACGCAACAGAACTCGGAACCCTTGCCGACTTCGCTCTCAATGGTAAATTCACCATCATGGCGACGTAATACCTGTTTCACAATAGCCAGGCCCAGCCCAGTGCCACCACTTGATCTGGAACGACCCACATCTATGCGATAGAAACGTTCAGTTAGACGCGGGATATGCTCGATAGGAATACCCGGACCGTCATCTTTGACACACAGACGAGCACCATCGTTGTCAGCTGACCAGCGAATTACAATATGACCACCATCCGGTGTATAGCGGATGGCATTGGTGACCAGGTTGATAAACGCACTGTGTATTTCTTTTTCTGAACCCTTAAGCAATACATTCGAATCAGCCTCCAGACGAATGTCATGTCTGCCCTGACTTAACTGCTCTGACTCAGTCTGGATATTCTTGAGCATGGCCGCCACATTAATGCGGGAGCTGGTATCAACGGCACTAGGTGCCCCCGTATCGAGTTTAGACAGCAGTAACAGGTCTTCGACCAGGGATTTCATTCTTAAAGCCGGCGTTTCAATACGACTCAGGTAGGTTTTCAGTGTCTCCAGGTCAGCTTCTTCGTCATCCTTGAGTGTTTCCAGATAGCCCATGATCACCGTCAACGGGGTACGTAACTCATGTGACACATTGGCAATAAAATCGCGCCGCATGGTCATCAGCCGCTGAATATGTGTGACATCGGACACCAGCATCAGACGCTGGCCGGAGCCATACGGGGTTATCCGTATGCTATAGGTTTTGGTGTTATCCAGCGGAGAAACAATTTCCAGATGCTCAGTATAATCGCCCTGTACCAGGTAATGAATGAATCGGGGATTGCGGAGCAGATTACCAATATGCTTGCCCTGGTCTGAAGACTTCAGACCCAGCATTGAGGAAGCGGTCTGGTTAAACCAGGCGATATTGCCATCCGTTGACAGCAACACAGCGGCATCCGGTAGTACACCTGAGGTGTCCTGCCAACGCCTGAGCAGCTCAGACATGCGTTTTTTACGCTTTCGGCTACGCATACGAATTCGATAGATGCGAAACGCCAGTTCATCGAAGGCGCCACCGAACTCTTCGGGTTCTGTCAGCTTCTGGCTAACCCAGTCGGCAAATTTACGAAAACGTTGCACCAGCTGGAAAATGTACAACAACAGTCCGGCCACGATCCCCCATACCGGTATCCCCAGTAACAATCCAATAAACCACAAGCCCGCAACAGCGGCGGCGAGTCGCCAGAATTCAGTATTCCAGAATTGATACATGAGGAGTCGTTTTTACCTAAATCAACAGCTTACGTGATTGAGAAGCGGTAACCGGCACCGCGAACCGTTTGCACAAGCTTATCATAGCCATAGGGCGCAAGCAGTTTTCGCAGGCGTAGAATATGTACATCCACAGTTCGCTCTTCAACATATACATTGCGTCCCCAGACCAGGTCGAGCAATTGTTCCCGGCTATACACGCGGTCCTGATGCTTCATAAAGAACTCAAGCAGTTTGAATTCAGTCGGCCCGGTTTGAATCGACTCATCAGCCACCGTCAAACGATGGGCCTGAGTATTCAAACACAGGTTTTTAATCTGCAGGATTTCCCCTTCATCATTACCGCTGCGGCGCAACAAAGCCTTCATTCTGGCCAGCAATTCTTTGGGCGAAAAAGGCTTGGTCACAAAGTCATCGACACCGGTGTCGAAACCCTGGAGCTTATCGGTCTCTTCGCCACGCGCGGTGAGCATAATTACCGGAATATTCTGCACCAGCTCATCGCGTCGAATACGACGCACCAACTCAGGCCCATCCATCCCCGGCAGCATCCAGTCGACCAGCATAATATCTGGCAGCAATGCACCTAACTTATCTAACGCAGTTTCAGCGTCTTCGGTTTCAATAACAACATAGCCTGCTCTCTGTAAAGAAAACACCAGCATATCCCGAATATCATGATCATCCTCTACAACGAGGACCGTTTTTCCACTCATATCACTATGATCTCATGTATTGCCAATACCCGGTATTAGATTACGAAATTATGACCATTTTATGACATCCGTCATTTTCGTGATAAACAGGGCTGCAATCAAGCCGTGAGCTTATTCCGAACGAAGCGCATCAACCGGGTTCATATTGGCTGCACGCCTGGCAGGAACGACACCCGCTAACAAACCCACCAGTACCGCCAGTGCCTCGGCCAGCAGTACAAAATACCATGAGGTGTGTACCGGTATCATCGGCACGACAAAATGTATCAACTCAGCAATCGACCAGCCCAGAAACAGGCCAAATACGCCACCTAAAGCTGACAACAAGATGGCTTCACTTAAAAACAGAACCAACACCTGATGGCGCTCGGCACCTAGCGCTGTAAGTAACCCAATCTCAGAAGTCCGCTCTTTCACCGCAATCGTCATGATGGTCAATATGCCTACCCCACCCACAACCAGGGAAATCCCTCCCAGCGCACCTACAGCAAATGTCAGCACATCCAGCACTGAATTTAAGACTTCCAGCATTTGTTCCTGGGTGACAATGGTGAAATCCTCTTCACCGTGACGCGCCATTAAAACTTGTTTAAGTTTTTCGCTGACTAAATTAGCATCGACATTACTTTTGTACAGCACATCGATTTCCATCAGGCTTTCACGATTGAATAACTCCATGGACTTAGCTGCCGGAATATAGACCGCATCATCCAGATCAAATCCCAACATCTGCCCCTTGGATTCCATAACGCCAATAACACGAAACCGTGAGCCACCAACTCGGACTAATTCTCCCAACGGGATAGCTGCGCCAAACAACTCCTGTTTCACACGACTGCCAAGAACTATAAAAGAGCGTGCGCTACGTGGGTCGTCATCGGGTAAAAATTGACCTGCTGCGAGTTTGATCTTCCAGACTTTAGGTAAATCGGGTCCCACACCAAAGATGGTTGTCCGGCGCTGAAGTCGTTTCGCCTCTACAGCCGCATTACCTTGAATCATAGGAAACGCAGCAATAACCTGGGGCAATTGACGCACTGCTTCCACATCATCCAGTGACAAAGGACGAACATTACTCATCACCGCTCCAGACATGCCATGTGTGGTAGCCTTACCCGGTGTAATACCAATCAGATTAGTCCCAAACTGACTGAATTCGGCCAGTACGAAACGATGCAGACCTTCACCCATAGAGGTCAGTAACACCACCGCGGCAATACCCACGGCTATACCCAGCGCAGTCAGACCACTACGTAAGCGCCTTGAGCGAACGGCACTGAAAGACAAGTTAATTAGATCCTTAATAAACATTACGACTGACCTGATAAAGCCTGAACCGGATCAAGTTCAGCTGCTCGTCGGGCAGGTAACAGACCAAACACCAAACCGGTTGTTACAGCAACACCTACTGCAGCCCATAAGGCCCAGTTCGGCGCTTGAAACGGAAAGTCCGGGAAATATTGTTGCAAGACCCAATTTCCGCCCAGGCCAATGAGTAACCCGAACATAGCCCCAATAATGGACAAAAAGGCAGACTCAGTTAGAAACAACATCAAGATCTGCTGGCGAGGTGAGCCTAATGCTTTCAACAAACCAATTTCTGAAGTTCTTTGGGCTACTGCTACCAGCATCACATTCATGATCATGATGCCAGCCACTAGCAAACTAATAGCGGCTATTCCTCCCAGTGAATAGGTCAATGCCGAAAAAATCCGATCAAACGTACTTAACAGGGCATCCTGTGACAATACCGTAATATCATCTTCGCCATCATGCCGGGCACGAATTGTCTCAAGTACATCCTGCTTTGCTTTTTCCATCACATCAGCACCACGCGCTTCAATGAGCACACGAAACACTGAATTCACATTGAAAAGCGTTTGAGCTGAAGCCACTGGCATGATCAGGACATCCCCCATATCCATACCCAGAGACATACCCTCTTCATCTAAGACACCAATCACTCGGCAACGGTATTCATTAACCCTGATCCACTCCCCAAGAGGCGATGCTATACCAAACAATTCCTTGTAGAGTGTGTAGCCCAGAACACAGACAGGGTAGGCTCGTGTTATTTCCAGTTCGGGTAAAAACTGACCACGGGACAGAGTTAACTGACGCACTGGCAACAGGCTAGCGGTCGAACCCAGAATCATCACTTCGCGTTCCAGTTGACGATAGGACACCGGTGCTGCGCCCACTACAATGGGTGCCAATTGCCGGATATGCCGACTGCGCTGCATAGCCTGAACATCCTGTAATGTTAAATCCCTGGGCGTTTCTCCCATCATCGGCGGCGCACCACCGGTGGTTTCTGAACGTCCCGGTAAAATAATTAATAAATTGGTACCCAGAGACGAAAACTGCTGAGTCACATAGAGACGCGCGCCTTCACCAAGTGATGTCAGTAACACCACCGATGCCACACCAATAGCCATCGCCAGTAACATTAAATAAGTTCGCGTGCGATAGCCCTGCATGGCATGGAAGGCAAATTGCACGATGTCATTGAGTCGCATTACGGCAGTACCTTGCCATCGACCATATGAATGATACGGCTTGCACGACGACCCAGTTCAGTGTCATGGGTCACCAGCAACAGGGTAATGCCCTGCTCATTCAGCTGTTCCAGAATATTGATAACATCAATACCAGAAGCATGGTCGAGATTACCGGTAGGTTCATCGGCCAGCAGCAAAACCGGTTTTGTTACGACTGCACGGGCTATAGCCACCCGTTGACGCTGACCACCGGACAACTGATCCGGTCGATGGTGACTGCGATCTGTCAGGTTTAATGCAGCCAGCACATCTTGCACCCGTTGATCACGTTCGTCGTGGTCAACGCCTGCAAGGGTAAGGGGTAATGCAATATTCTCAGCAGCTGTTAATCGTGGCACCAGATGAAAGGTCTGAAATACAAATCCAATTTTTTCACGCCGGACCCGGGCCTGCTCCAGTTCAGTTAACTGGGTAACATTATCGCCATTGAGAAAATAATCACCGGCATCCGGTCGATCCAGCAAACCCAGTACATTCAACAAAGTAGATTTACCGGAACCGGAAGGCCCCATGATCGACAGATAATCCCCATCCTGAATTTCGAGGCTAACATCATCCAGGCCATGCACCAGCTCATCACCGACTTTAAAGGTACGACTAATATGATTCAGTTTTATCATCGGCCTGTCGCTTGCTCGATGACAGCCAGCGCGCCATCTTCCACGCCCTTGCGATCAACCGTGGTCACCACCAGTTCACCCTGCTCAACGCCCTGGGTAATTTCGGTCAGATCCCAATTCGATAAACCCGTAACCACATCGCGTAATTCCAGTGTCGAGTCGGCTGTATTAAAAATATACACCTGTTGTTTATCGATGACCGCTTCAGTCGGCACCCGTAACACCTGATCCTGTGTTCGTAAAATCACTTCAGCATCAGCACTATAGCCTGGCAGCATGTCTGCCATATCCTCGGGATTAACAAACATCACTTCGATATCAACAGTACGTGCCTGCTTTTCACGATCAAGAACATAATCTGCAATACGACGAACCCGGGCTGGAAAACGTCGATCCTTGAACGCATCCAGACTGATACGTGCCAGCATATCGACTTGAATTTCCGGCGCATCAACTTCATCAATAGGTGCGGTCACATAGAAACAGGAACGATCCACCATATCGACGGCCGGCAAAGTCGGGATTCCCGGTGGAGATGGCGTCACGTATTCGCCGATTTCACCATTCACCTCGACAATCACGCCAGTAAACGGGGCTTTTAACAGCGTACGTTCAAGAGTCGCTTCGACGACACCGACACGTTCATCGCTAACCAGAGCCGAGGTCCGTGCGGCCACACAATCAGCCCGCTGGGATTTTGCCGCGCCAACAGCCTGCTCCACCAGTTCTTCAGAAATGGCTTTGGTTTTTCTGAGTTCAGTTTTACGCCGGGCATTTTTCTCGGCAATATCCGCCTGCACACAGACGCTTTCAGCCCGAGCTTTGGCCGCTTTTGCTTCCGAGCGGGCCAGCACCACTTCGGCCTGTAAATCATCGTTCCACAGACTTAACAATACGCTGCCCTGCTCAACCGTATCGCCTTCCTTAATCATTAAACTGGCGATCTGGCCACCCATGGCTGGCGACATCTGCGCTCGGCGACAGGGCTTCACGGTACCGGCCCGGGTGTTGGCCACGGTTTCTTCTATTGAACCCATCTCCACCGCTTGAACCAGTACCTTCACCGGTTTGGCCCGTGTACTGAATAACAATATCAACACAATCACCGCCACAATGGCGACAAATATCAGCAAATGTCTATTGCGCTTAATCATGCTAGGTCCTTTACTCAATCTGTATTCAAATAATCAAGGCATACAATTCAATCAATAAAAAACTAAACGCCGATATAAAACCCGCAACCGGTAACCACTTTGAATATACGCGTACGCCCTCAGGATGCACGTGATTATCCTTAATTCGAATCAGTGATAAATTAACCAGCGAAAACACCACCAGCACCAGATAACTGGTGAGTTCAGCCAGCGCCACCAGGTTTAGCACCAGAGCAAAGAAGAGCACCAGAGACACAACCAGCAGCGTGCTATTGATTGGGGTCTGAGTTCTTCCATGTACCCGAGACAACACTCCGGGTAACCAGCGTTTTCGCGCCATGCCATATACCAGGCGTGAGGCCATAATAATCTGGATCAGCGAGCCATTTATCACAGCAAAGATACCGATAAAACTGATCACCACCGGGGTTCTGCCGGTGGCCGCTACATAGACATCAGCCAGGGGCGCATGACTCTGGCTCAGTTGTTCCGGTGGTATCACCAGAATGGCGACGATGGTGACGGCCGCATACAGAATCGAAGAGATGACGACACATAACAAAATGGCTCGCGGCATATTCCGCTGCGGGTCCTTGACCTCCTCCGCCACATTGACCATATCCTCAAAACCGATATAGGCATAAAACGCCAGGAAAGACGCCGAAAAAATACCGGCCCAGGGAATCACACCCATGGATGCCTGCTGGTGTTGTATGATCGTGGTAATCTCTGGCAGCCGATCGGCACCCACGACGATGATCATTACCAAACCCGCTATTTCCAGCAAGGTAAACACCGAGGCCACAGCCACCGATTCACTAATACCCCAGATGGCCAGGGTACCCAGTAAACTGAGTATCAATAGAATAATCAGCCACGATGGCATGTCGACAAACACCTGCACATAACCGGCAAAACCATGCGCGAGGGCAGCGGCAGAAACAATACCGGCCAGGGTAATCAACACACCAACCAGCACCGACAGCTGCTGGATGTTAAAACCTTCATAAATAAATACAGCAACACCGGCACTCACCGGGTAACGGGCAGATAATTCAGCATAGGTAAACGCCGAGAGTGCGGCAATAACAGAGGCGATGAGAAAAGCCAGCGGTGCGAAATACCCGGCCTCACCGGCGACCTTGCCAATCAGTACATAAATCCCTGCACCGAGGATATTGCCCAGACCATAGAAGGTAATCATCGGTAATGACAGACTACGCTTGAGCTTGTTATTGTGGTTGTCCATTTAACTTAATTCTATCAAAGCCCCTGTCAGATTGCGTTGATTGTCGATACAGCATTTCCTCTATGTAACAAAATTAATACCGCTCATCCGTGAGACAAAAAAAATATCTCTCTGTAAACCCCATTCTGTCGCGGTTTATCTATTTGCAAGTTATTTTTCTTGTGATTACGACTTTCAAAAACACAATATCTTGTGGTATTTTACTCAGAGAACACAATAT
>JBFFSQ010000076.1:0-12847 GCA_041572275.1 Gammaproteobacteria bacterium | reverse complement strand
TTAAAAATTACGAAGTTACAGCCCTGATAATTCCACACCACCATTGGGCATTCAGTGGCTTCGCGGTCACTGGGGCTGAGTCGGACATCGGCATCGGCTAGCTGGAGTTTGATGTCATTATCATCGCCCCAGCGCTCTTTCAGGGTGGAATCAAGGGTCCATAGTTCGGTTTCGGTGAAATCAGGGATGCCTGCCATATATCTATCCAGAGAAAAATCGATTGAGCAGGGGAGAATACATCAAAAAGGGGCGGTTTTCATAGGGGCAAAAAAATACCCACGCCGGTTGGCGTGGGTAGGGCTTGCAGTTGCCTGCAATGATCTTAACGTTTCAGCAGTGCGGTTCCGCTGATGGCGTTCGTGGTATCGCTGATGGCGTAGGAAGTGATAGCGCCTTCAGCCTGGGGGCCAACGAATTGCAGGCTGGCTGCACCTGTGCATGTGCTGCAAGTGCTTCCAATCAGGGCAAAATCCTGATTCAAGGCAGTAAAGGCAATATTGGTTGCCTGGCCATCGTAAGTCAGCCCGCCAAAGTTGGTGCTCACAGTGTAGCTGGTGATCAGGTTGTTCTGAAAATCGGCAACCATATTGACAGAAGCTACGCTAGTTGCGGTTACACCTAACTGGTCGGTTGCCAGTGTGCCGCTTGTAGTTGTGCTCGAATAGTTAACCGGTGAGCCAAAGATACCGCCTAAGTTGCCCAAATTACTCAGAGTCGCTGGATCAGTGATTTTATCGCTATAGATAAAATGCAGGTTCTGGGTATGAGCCAGAGGTACACCATCTTCAGTGGCAACAAAATTACCCTGCCAGCGGCCCCAGTTGACACCCAGCGGGTCACCACCCAGGCTGGAAGGCACGATAGTCGCTGTACCCAGCGCAATCTCATGGGTTGATATGGGGCCTTCTTCATGGGCACCGACGGGTACGGTCGGGCCTTCGGGCAGATCCATGAGGAAAATGGCATTGTTATTGGTGTCGCTGACATTAACCGGTGCGCTGACATTACTAAAGCCAGCTAGCGGTGCCAAATCCTGGGTAAAGGCCACCATCATGCCAGAGCCCGATGGAGCCGGACGAATGGGAGCGATTATCTGATCAGACTGCTCGCTGAGTATCAGAGGCAGTAGCGGTTTGGTGACTTCACCTGTCGCAAATGCAGGCGGTGGTGTGTGTCCGTTGACATCACGTTGGAATTGTTCAGCATCCTGACTGGTGGCCAGGCCGGCTTCTGTAGGCTGGGGTTGGGTATCTTCAAACACCGGTGGTGGGATCAGTACTTCGACCGGGTTGGTGGCTGCTGATTCGATATGAAAATACTGGTCGTTATCGAAACGGAATTCACCATTGTCATTATTAGCAACCACAGCGCCATCTACAACGCCGCCATAGAGACCGTCTTGCAGGTTGGCGTTTTCGTTATTCTGGCAACTGCCATCCGCACATAACATCAGGCCGTAGTGGGTACCGCGAATACCGATGGTAGCCACGGTGGTGTTGACCCGGTAATTTTGTTTGTTGCGATGACCAATAGCGCCGGTAATGGTACGAAAGCCACCTTTGATGAGCTCAAAAATACCGCGTTCGGTGCCGTCTTCGGCGCCATTGTAGTTATAGTCGGAAATGTGAAATTCAGTATCAGGGCGCAGTGCCACTAATGCACCATCCTTGAAGCGGATCTGAGTATGTGTGTTGTGTGCAGTCCTCAGGGTATCACCTTTGAGAATTCTGGAATTACGGGTCAGCGGCCGTGTGGCACCACGATTGGTAGCTTCCAGTTTGCCCATGCTGATTACAACTTTGCCCACATCATCCGTAGGGTCCGGGGTTACCGCCTTGGCGACCATCACCGGTGCTTGAATCGGTTTTAGTTTGGGGCGGGGTGCGGGGCGTTTAACCGGGCTGGCAATTCTGTTCTCAGGTACGACTTTCCGGGATTTGATGACAGACACGGGCAAGTTCAGTTTTGAGCCAACACTCATTAGATTGGCGTTGCCTCTGAAAATGTCAGGATTGGCTTTCACCAGCTCTTTACGAAAGCGGGCCTGTAGTTTGGTGTTGCCCGGATAGACCTGTCGGGCAATAGAATAGACGGTGTCACCGGATTTGACGAGCCAGTGGCTGTTATTGACAATGTCAGCCCGGGCAGGTGCAGTTAGCGTGAGGCTGAGAGCTAGCCCCATAGCCATTGCGGTGATTGATTTGTTCTTGTTCATGACGCACCTCATGTCTCGTCCGCGCATCAGCTGACGACCAGCTAGAATGCGTAATTCAGGTTCAGACTGATGACCTGTCTGTTATGGTTATGAATTTCAACATTTGAGCTGTTTCTGGAATACGCGAATTTCGTATCCAGACGCCATTGGTTATAGAATAACCAAATCAGGCTAGCATCAACTGTGACGTAGTCGTCATCTCTGGTAATTCCTGAAAAACTAACGAAGGTTTGTTCACCAGCATATTGACTGTTTTGCCAGCCTGCAGTCGCCTGTAGAGCCAGTTTGGGCGTAAAACTGAGCATCGTACCTAATTTCACCCCCAGAATATCCCGTTCCGTGTCAGCCAGAGCGTTCGGGTCATTGCCATCTTCGGCGGTTTCCATGCCCACATTCAGGTTGCTGAAGAGTAAAGGCGACAAGGCGCCAGAAAACGAATGCTGGTAGCCCAGGCTCATAGTAACTAGCTCGGAGTTTCTAACCGGCTGGTCGGGGTATTCCATTTGCGCATACTGCAATGACGTGGTGTAGCGGGATTTTTGTGTCTGGGCATAGTGCCAGTCCAGGTTTAGTGCGTTCAGGCTGCGATAGTCTTCACCGTCCAGGTCAAATTGTTGAAATATCAGTCCTGCCTTATAGCGGCTATTTTTGGTGATTTTTGTCATTCCCAGTTGTACGGTGCTTGTGAGGGTGTCGTACTGGTCCAGTTCGCTATTCATGCGGCTATTGGCCGTGATGGCACCATCGATCATCAGTCCAGGCGCCACCGGGTGTGTGAGTTGCCAGGCGGCAGATAAGTCGCTAAAACTGTCATCTTGCTCCAGACTTTCTGTGGATAGGTTAATCAGTACCAGGGCATCATCATCGGCACCACCATTGACGTTAGAATCTGTGCCCATAGCCAGCTCAATATGACCATTGGAGGTGGTTCGGTAGCGGGCTTCTTTCAGGCGAATTTGATCCAGGTAGCCCTGGGCCGTTTGCTGAACAGCCCGTGGTGGTTGAGTTTTCATCACCGTTTCAAATTCTTTGCGTGAACGTGAGTATTCTTCGAGGATGAAATAGCCACGGGCAAGTTCCAGGCGAGCCACATGATCCTGTGGGAAAACCAACAGTACACGCTCCAGGGCAAAAACACCCTGGCTGGCATGTCCTGTGTCTATCGCGGAAACACCATATAAATAATCAAAGTAAGGGTCGCCTTCCATTTCCTTGATGTGGCGATAGGCATATTCATAAGCTGCCTGGCGCTGGTAGGCGTTAAACAGTTGTTGTAGGTGCTGCAGGTTAAATGCTTCACTGGCATGGGCTGCGGGCATCAGAAAAACAACAAAAGCCAGCAGGTGTTTACTGAGTCGAGTCATGGATGTACCGGAAAATCTGAAATATTCAGAGAGTATAGAGTAACAGTTGATAAATTACTTTAAGTTTTACTCGGGATGACGCTTCGATTTGGTGATTTTTTATCGTTATTTTCCAGTTAAATTACTGCGGGGGCGAGTGAGAGTGTAAAAACAAAGGTATAAAAAAGGGCGATGACCAGCATCGCCCTGAAAATACAACTTTTTATAGTTGCTTAATTCTGTACCAGGTTTTGCTGGAAGATGGCTTTGTGTACATCACCAATACTGATAATGCCGATTAGTTTATCGTCTTCAGATGTGACAGGAATACGACGAATTTGTTTTGAACACATGAGCGATGCTGCTTTTAATAAAGGCATATCTGCTTTCACAGATGCCACGGCATCGGTCATGATTTCGCCGACTTTCTTATCCATAACATCTTTATATTCGGTTTCCATGCCTTCGAAATCAACGTTTCCTCCCTGTTCCATAAGTTCTTTTACATCAGGGAACATGGAGCGCAGGATGTCTTTTTCAGACAGGATTCCGATAAGTTTGTCGTTACTATCTACAACAGGTACACCTGAAATTTTATTGAAGCACATGGTGGACGCGATTTCTTTGATAGATGTTTCGGATGTGGCGCTTTTAACCGAAGTATTCATAATGTCTTTGACGATCATATTAATATTCCTCCTCAGGAATGGGTACGGTTAAAATGTCTTGTATTTCTTCCAGTACCTGGGGTTACTCGACGTGTGTCGCTTGAAGTAGTCAAGTCTGTTGCGGATGTTATAGCGAATATGTATTTGCCCCGTCCAACAAAGAAATTTGATACATGACTGGGTTTTATTTATTTAAGAAAATAAGTAATAACTGATTTTTCCGGGTTTTTTTTAAGGTTTTGGTCAAAGAGTGTGCAGTCAGGGAGGCTTTTGGGCTAAGTTCCTGGAAATATGGTTAATTAGACAAATCTTTGATTTGTAGCAATATTTATATCTCCATGTGATAAGGGTTGTTTATTAATAAGAAAATCTCGGTAGAATCAGCCGAGTTTAATTGCAGGTGAAAATTTAATGGGTGAGTCCCCCTCAGGCTTAAGTGTCAATAGTATCAGCTGTACTCGGGGCTATCGTGAGCTGTTCTCAGAATTGAACTTTTTACTTGAGCCTGGCCATATTTTGCGGGTTGAAGGTAAAAACGGCAGTGGTAAAACCAGTTTATTACGTATTCTGGCGGGGTTGGCTCAGCCTGTAGATGGTCAGGTCCTGTGGAACGGGCAGGATATCAAGTCCCCTGAAGCCTGTTATTTCCAGAACCTGTTCTACCTTGGTCATAAACCAGGGATCAAATACGAGTTAACACCTGTTGAGAATCTGTGTATGGCCAGGTCATTGTTTGGTTTTGCCAGGGACAACGGTATTGAAGATGCGCTTTATCAGGTAGGCCTCTACGGTTTTGAAGATATTCCCTGTGCATTTCTCTCAGCTGGCCAGAAACGCCGTGTGGCCCTTGCCCAGTTGTTATTAACGCGCGCAAAACTATGGATTCTGGATGAGCCCTATACATCGCTTGATGTGGTTGCTATTGCGTTTCTTGAAGGTTTATTTAAAAAACATGTACATAACGGTGGCAGTTTAATTATTACCTCGCATCAACCAGTCGAAATCGCCGATTGTCAATTAAGGCGTTTGGCGTTACCCGCCACACAGCTGGAAGAGGTGCACTAGAATATGGAAACTACCCTGTCTTCAGCCTTCTGGGCACTGCTCAAGCGTGATTTAATGCTGGCTTACCGGCATCGAAATGAACTACTGAATCCGCTGTTCTTCTTTATTCTGGTGGTGATGCTGTTTCCTCTGGGAACCACGCCTGAAAAACAGCTGCTGATGACCATGGCACCAGGCGTGATCTGGGTAGCGGCTCTACTGGCCTCAATGTTGTCGCTGGATACCCTGTTTAGAGCGGATTATGAAGACGGCACCCTGGAACAGATATTGTTGAGTCCACATCCATTACCGGTTCTGGTGCTGGCAAAAATCATCGGCCACTGGTTGGTTACCGGTTTTCCGATGATATTATTGGCACCATTGCTGGGTGTATTTATGTATTTACCGGGTGAAGGCATCGTGACACTGATGCTTACCCTGATTTTAGGGACGCCGGTGCTGAGTCTGGTTGGTGCCATCGGTATGGCTTTAACTGTGGGTTTGCATCGGGGCGGGATGTTGTTATCGTTGCTGGTGCTTCCTTTATATATACCTGTTCTGATATTCTCCGCCAACACTGTGGGTGCTGATATGGCCGATATGACCATCAAAGGTCAGTTGTACTTTCTTTCAGCTATGTTGGTACTGGCAATAACACTGGCACCGGTGGCAACGGCAGCAGCACTTAGGATCAGCCTTGAATAGTATTCAGGCGATACATCCTAGAGCCCATTAATAGTACTTAGAGTGATTAATAAAGAAACAGCATGAAATTACCTGCAATCGTTCATAAATTCTCCTCACCGCGTAATTTCTATTTTATGGCCGGACGCCTGATTCCCTGGTTGGGCTGGTCATGTCTGATATTGACATTGACGGGGCTTTACTACGGCTTGATTGATGCGCCACCGGATTACCAGCAGGGTGAAAGTTATCGCATCATGTTTATTCATGTGCCCAGCGCCTGGATGTCGATGTTTATTTATATGGTGATGGCCAGTGCAGGTGCAATTGGCCTGATCTGGCGTATCAAACTGGCTGATATCGTGGCATACAGCAGTGCGCCGATTGGCGCAGCCTTTACCTTTTTGGCACTGGCCACCGGAGCCCTCTGGGGTAAGCCTATGTGGGGTGCCTGGTGGGTCTGGGATGCTCGACTCACTTCAGAATTAATCCTGCTGTTCCTGTATTTAGGCTTCATTGCGCTGCAAGCGTCTATCGAAGACCCTCGTAATGCGGCACGTGCCGGTGCAGTACTGGCGTTGGTGGGTGTGGTGAACATTCCGATTATTCATTATTCAGTGGAATGGTGGAGTACTTTGCATCAGGGACCTACCGTAACCAAGTTTGATAAGCCTTCTATACATCTGAGCATGTTGATTCCGCTATTGATGATGGCGGTGGCATTCAAATTATTTTATGCCACTTCGCTTTTGATGCGGGCACGGGGTGAAGTGTTGAAACGTGAACAGAATAGCCGTTGGGTGAAAGAGGTGGTCGAAAATGACGCTAAGTGAGTTTTTTCATATGGGTGGCTATGCGTTTTACGTATGGATGTCCTATGGTCTGGCGCTGGTGGTTCTTCTGGCCATCTTTTTTGGCCCGATGATCGCTAAGAAACAGATATTAAAAGAATTACGCATGAAATATCGCCAGCAGGAGAAGCTGGATAACGGGAATTAATGCCAACAGGACCTGTATATAAGGATATTTTAAACTTTTGCCAGAAGTGTTTGTCACATTAATCGGCCCGTATTGTATACATATTGAGATATTTAAGTAGAGATTAGCTATGAATCCCCGTCAGAAACGAATGACCCTGGTTGCCGTCCTTATCTTAGGTGTTGGTGTTGCCATTACCTTTGCTTTGTTGGCATTGAATGAAAATATTAATCATTTTTATGGACCTAAACAGGTGAAAGCGGGTGAGGCACCGGCTGATCACAGTTTCCGTTTGGGTGGTCTGGTCGTCGATGGCAGCGTGGTACGTGACCCGGCCAGTTTGAAGATTACTTTTGATCTGACGGATACAGCTGACTCTATTACTGTTCAGTACGAAGGCATCCTGCCCGATTTATTTCGTGAAGGTCAGGGTATAGTCGCGACCGGTAAAATGCAGAATGATCTATTTATCGCTGACGAGGTGCTGGCAAAGCATGATGAAAACTATATGCCACCAGAAGTCGCCGATACTCTGAAAGAGGCCGGTATTACCGAGCACAATGGAAAGGAACTTAAATGATTGCAGAAGTAGGGCATTTTGCGCTGATACTGGCGCTGTTTCTGGCGTTGATTCAAGGCGTTATTCCTCTGGTTGGGGCCCATAGGCGCCAGCCTGCCTGGGTGGCAGTGGCTCAACCGGCGGCATTAGGTCAGGCACTGTTTATCACCATCAGTTTTATCTGTTTAACCTGGGTGTTTATTCAAAATGATTTTTCGGTGTCCTATGTCGCCCGTCAGTCAAATACTGAATTACCATTAATCTATCGCATATCGGCTGTTTGGGGCGGTCATGAAGGCTCACTACTGTTATGGGCCTGGTTGCTGGCACTTTGGACAGCTGCGGTGAGTATATTCAGTCGTACCATGCCACAAATCATGCGTGCCCGTGTGCTGGCAGTGATGGGGCTGGTGAGCATTGGTTTCCTGCTATTTTTATTGCTGACGTCTAACCCGTTTGAACGTATGTTTCCAGCGCCAATGGAAGGCCGTAGTTTGAATCCATTGTTGCAGGATCCCGGCTTAATTATCCATCCTCCAATGTTGTATATGGGGTATGTAGGTTTCTCGGTCGCCTTTGCATTTGCCATCGCGGCCATGCTAGGTGGTCGACTCGATTCAGCCTGGGCAAAATGGTCACGCCCCTGGACCAATATTGCCTGGATGTTTTTGACTCTGGGTATCGCCTTAGGTAGTTGGTGGGCTTATTACGAATTGGGCTGGGGCGGCTGGTGGTTCTGGGATCCTGTTGAAAACGCATCCTTTATGCCTTGGCTGGTAGGTACGGCGCTGATTCATTCGCTGGCGGCGACTGAAAAACGTGGTGTGTTTAAAGCCTGGACAGTCCTACTGGCCGTATTTGCCTTCTCATTAAGCTTGCTGGGTACATTCCTGGTGCGTTCAGGTGTGCTGACTTCTGTGCATGCCTTTGCCACAGACCCTGCGCGCGGTGTGTTTATTCTGATTTTCCTCGGCATTGTTGTAGGTGGTTCATTATTCCTCTATTCGTGGCGAGCACCCGATATTCGAAGCACAACCAAAGTGAATATGATGTCTCGTGAAGGCGGGATATTGATTAATAATGTTCTACTGGTAACCACGGCATCTTCAGTTTTATTAGGGACCTTGTACCCACTGTTACTGGATGCCCTGAATCTGGGTAAAATCTCAGTGGGGCCTCCTTACTTTAATACGGTGTTTGTGCCGCTGACCATTCCTATAGCGGTTTTGGTGGGTGTTGTAGCTATGGTGCGCTGGAAGCAGGATTCCTTATCGAGGATAGCTCAAAAGCTGGTTGCTGCCCTGATTGTTAGTCTCATATTGGGTATCACACTTCCTGTTATCTTTTTACCTGAATTGCGTTTTGGTGCCATTGTGGGGGTAACCCTGGCGGTCTGGATTACATTCACCAGTCTGCAATCGCTATTTGATCGCGTGTCTGCCAAACAGAAAAAATGGGCTGCTTTGACTTCCGTTCCCCGTGGTTTTTACGGTATGACCTTGGCTCACCTTGGTGTGGCGGTCTTTATCATCGGTGTCACCTTGACCAGTATGTACAGCCAGGAAAAAGATGTGCGTTTGGTCGAAGGCCAAACCTATAGCATGGCCGGTTATGAGTTCCAGTTTAAATCTGTTTCGCAACAGACTGGACCAAATTTTAAAGCTACACAGGGCGATTTTGTGGTCAGCAAAGGCGACAGCATAGTGGCACAGTTACATACCCAGAAGCGCCTGTACAATGCCGGTGGCATGCCGATGACAGAAGCTGGTATAGATCCAGGTTTATGGCGAGACCTTTATGTATCGCTGGGTGAGCCGCTGGATGATCAAGGAGCCTGGAGTGTACGTTTATATCACAAGCCTTTTATACGCTGGATCTGGTTAGGTGCGCTGTTTATGGGGTTGGGTGGACTGCTTGCAGCGACTGACAGACGCTACCGAATGGCCATTAAATCAGAACAGGCAAGTCGTGTTGCCACTGCAGGAGCTGCCTAATGTCACGGTTTATAGTACCCATGGGCTTTATTTTGTTGATCATCCTGTTGGGCATTGGCTTAACCTTGGATCCGCGGGAAGTGCCCTCTCCGTTTATTGATAAACCAGCACCAGACTTTAACCTGCCGGTACTGGGTGAAGCGGATAAAACGCTATCACCTAAAGATATGCTAGGGCAGGTGTGGTTGTTCAATATATGGGCGACCTGGTGTAATGCCTGCCGTGCTGAGCATGAAACCCTGGTGGCGCTGTCAAAAATGGGGGCGGTTCCGATTGTGGGTCTGAACTACAAGGATGAAAATGAGATGGCCCAGCGCTGGTTGCAGCAATTGGGTAATCCGTATGTGGTGAATGCTGTTGATAAGGACGGCCGTGTTGGTATCGACTGGGGTGTATATGGTGCGCCTGAAACTTTTATCATCGATAAAAAAGGGATTATCCGTCATAAACATATCGGACCTGTCTACCCTCAAGTTATTCAGGAAACCATACTGCCTTTGGTGAAAAAATTACAGGGAGAGCAGGGGTGACAGTCGTGAGAAACAGGTTTTCAGTCTGGCATTTAGGCTGGTTGGCGTTGATAGGTATAATGTTATCGGCCTTAACAGCACCAGCGCAGGCCAAAATCGAGAGCATCGAATTTTCTGATGAGCAAATGGAAGAGGACTACAAAGTCCTGATCCAGGAGTTACGCTGTCTGGTCTGTCAGAATCAGAATCTGGCTGATTCGAATGCCGAACTGGCACAGGATTTACGTCAACAAACCTATGAATTGCTAGAAAAAGGCGCCAGTCGTGAAGAAGTGGTCGAGTACATGGTGACCCGCTATGGGGACTTTGTGATGTATCGTCCACCTTTGAAAGCGACTACCTTTTTTCTATGGTTTGGCCCCGTGGTTATTTTCCTGATTGCTGTCATTGTGCTGGTCATGTTTAGTCGTCGACAAAAGCAACTACCCACAGCAACCGTCACCGAACAGGACCAGCAAAAAGCCCACAGCCTGCTGGATGACTAAGTCTGTAGATACTAACCGTTCACAGTGATTCAACGCTGCCACCACATGCATCAATCATGGGTGAAAGGCAGAGTGGCTGTAGCAGAATATTTTTGAGAATGAATTATGTTGGCATTTGTTACCACCGTTATTGCATTAATTTTATTGGCACTGGCATTTTTTGTACCCGCGTTGTTTCGAAAAAACACACTGGAAGCCGATACATTTGATCAACAGAATATACTGATCGCTCGTCAGCGACTGAAAGAGCTTAAGCAGGACCTGGAAGCGGGGACAATTGAGGCTCAGGAATATGAGCAGGTGCGTGCGGATCTGGAGAACACTCTGGCCGCTGATCTTTCAGTGACCAGTCAGACGATTGCTGGCACTGAGACGGAGCCTGCTCAGAACTCAAAAGGCCTTGCCATAATTTTACTCGTACTGGTGCCTTTCCTTGCGATTTTAACCTATGCCCAGCTCGGCGAGTTTGATGCCATTACCGGTAAGATCGCCGCGCAGCAGGCGGCTGAATCGTCTGGTCACGATCAATCCATGAGTATCGAACAAGCAATCGAGCAATTATCCGCTCGCCTGGAACAGGAGCCTGATAATGCTGAGGGCTGGTATATGCTAGGACGTTCGTATATGGCGGTGCAGCGATATAATGAAGCCGTGGCTGCTTATAAAAGGTCTGTTGAGCTGTTTCCGGGGAATGCAGACTTATTGCTCAGCTATGCAGATGCGCTTGCCATGAGCGAAGGGCGTCGTTTGAGCGGTAAGGCTTATACAGTGATTAACCAGGCGTTATCCATCCAGCCAGATAATATGCAAGGACTGTGGATGGCAGGAATGGCTGCATCCGAGACTGGGGACTTTAAACAGGCACTGACACATTGGTACAAGTTGTACCCTTTGTTAAATAATAATATCGAAGGCCAGACACAGCTGCGCAGCATGATCAGCAATGTCGAAAGCAATATGACACCTGCTGAAGTTGCAGCAGTTAAATCAGCGGCACCAGCTCCTGTGGCTCAACCATTGGCGGATAATGATGTTGGTATTAAGGTCAATGTGAGTCTTGATGAGGCTCTTTATGAAAAAGTCTCAGTAAACGATACTTTATTTATTTTCGCCAAGGCCATGCAGGGGCCACCGATGCCACTGGCCGCTGTCAGGCAGCAGGCGGGCTCGCTGCCGGTCGACGTTGTGTTGAACGACGCGATGGCGATGATGCCTGACATGAAATTATCCAAATTTGAAACGGTTAAGGTGGCAGCCATTATTTCAAAATCGGGACAGGCGGGTATGCAACCCGGTGATTTATTTGGTGAAGTCAGTTCTGTTGATGTGAATACTAAACAGACAATAAATATCGTCATTAATCAGATTAAATAGCCTTTATCTTCATAACAAGGACGCCACTCGTGCGTCCTTGTTTCATACACTTTGTCTGGTAATTGTTCATCACAAATTTATATTATTAATTCAGCATAAACTAACTCTGTTTGTGATGATTCTTAATGTCTGGTCTCTGTCGACCGCAAGCCTGTTACAAATTTATAAATTTAATTTGTTTCTGATCAACAATGTATGATTAAGTTTTTTTCTGCTGTGCTCAAGTTGATTAATCTCAAGTTTTGATGTTGCGTCTTTTCCGATTCAGGACCATTCTTGATCATTGCCTGTATGTGCAAACTCTATTAATAAAGAGCTCTACATATAGGCACCTGGATTAATAACAATAAAAACCTATAGTGTCGGGTCTGCAAGGTGCTTGGAGACTTTTACCTGGCGCTTTTGACGAAGGTCAAATGCCTGACACGGGTAATGATGCTTAAATCTACAGGCGGCAATGGTGTCGTTTTTGGCAGGAATTGATGGCTACACGCTTAAATCGAATGCAGTTCTTACGTGGTGATTTCAAAGGTGAGGCCGCGTTACGGCCACCCTGGGCCATAGCTGAGGATGTGTTTGTTGATACCTGTGACCGTTGTGATCGATGTATCAAGGCCTGCCCGAGCAATATCCTGTATCGCGGCGGAGCTGGATTTCCTGAAATCAATTTTTCTAAAGGTGGTTGTGATTTCTGTCAGGCCTGTGTCGTAATCTGCCCGACCCAGGCTTTGAATCTGAATCAGTCGAACCATGAAACACCCTGGCCATATGTAGCACATGTTCAAGATAACTGTTTATCTGAACGCGGTGTAGTTTGCCGGTCCTGCGGTGATGTTTGTGAAACCCGCTCGATTAAATTCAAACTGGTGGTGGGTGGTTCAGCCTTATTGGAATTGAATACAGCTGACTGTAGCGGCTGTGGTGAATGTGTATCTATATGTCCTGTAAATGCAATTGCAATTAAGTCTATTGA
>JBFFSQ010000075.1:0-12969 GCA_041572275.1 Gammaproteobacteria bacterium | reverse complement strand
TTCACCCTCTAGGGCGCGCCATTTTCAATGTCACTCCTTTCGGATTTCCGGCCCTTCGGCATAGCCTACGGGCGTTCAGCCTAAAATTGCTCAACCGCAATTTTTTAACGGCTTCACCCTCCAGGGCGCGCCATATTAAAAAGGCCCACTATTTTTAGTGGGCCTTTTTAATATGAAGTGTCCTAGCGCTTTGAGTAGAAACTCATTCGACAACATCCCGCGTCAAATTCATTTTACATTTCGAAATCACTCACCACATATCTACAGAATATGATAGCTGCTCTTCATTCTTCAGATCATTCTGGAACTACAACCTCAGCTGTATCGATTAAAAGAATTATTTGACTGAAAAACTGGTTTATTTTTTGCAACTCCCTGGTAGTCACTATGCCAATGCGATGTCTACTGTATCTGGCTTGATTTTGACCGGGTTCCTGAACAGGAAAGGATCTTAACTACGCATATAGGAGCGCTTCAGAAAATCCACCATCTCTAACAGGGGCAACAGACTATGTATAAAATATGTAATTTTGACAATGAACTGATCTGTACATCATTTGATGAACTTGAATTGCGTTTACAAGCCTATAGAGGGCAATCAGTATCGATTGAGTACTATCCGATCTCAAAGCATCACAAACGAATATGTTTTGTTGAAATAACAAAACAAGGCAATGTCTACAATAATTACGGCCCTCAAGATCGGTTTAACTTTAACACCATCAATCCGACCCACTTGAATCAATAACTATTTCTAATCTGACATCGGCCACCCGGTAGACTATCGCTATCTGTTGATTAACACCTGACCATGCCTTTAAATAAGGCACGATCAGGTGTTACTGCACTTAAATTGAACACAATTGGTGTGGTCTCGTTAACTATAAATACCCTGGCCTGCTCACACTGAAAGATGCTGTCGCCACCCCCCAAGCTCAGTAATTTCTCTGCTATCTTCAATAGCATATTCTTCACAGACAAAACCTGATAACCAGCGGCCATCATTAGTCTCAACCTTACCAATCGCTAATGGTGCTGGAATGTTCGCGACAAAACTACCAAACTCGGTTACAGGTATGTTCCAGACCTCAATCTCAATAGCCTTACCCTTCTCATCATCACGGATTAATCCCGGCCGTGGTATCGCACCATCAATCACATACATCCGGTAAGCTTCAGCCGTTGTTAACGTCTCCTGCAATTTTGCACCACGCTCACGCAATTGCCAGTTCAATGCCAGCCCGTCGAGATGTGCGCCACAAACAGCGACTGAAACAGTTTCTGAGAACTCCACACCAACAGCCACTGTCGCTGGCAATTCCAGATCAAGATTACCGGGTTTTAGCTTATGATATTGTTGCCACTTATTCGCATAGGACAATAATTTTCGATCATGCATCGCGGTACTGACCAGACTGATACCCCAGGGCAGTCCGTTGTCTAAAAAACCAGCCGGCACAGCTACAGAAGCACAGTCCAGTAAGTTCATGAAATTTGTGTAATAACCAAGATTGCTATTCAGTTTGATGGGATCAGCATTAACTTCATCAACGGTATAGATCGTACCGGCTGTCGGCGTCATTAGAAAATCGATATCAGCCAGTAGCTGTTTGGCCTGAGCACGGTAAACCTGCATCTGATATTCGGCCTTAAAGGCATCGGTGGCTGTTTTATTTACAGCACTGCCAATAATCGTTTCAATCACCGGCAACAATTGTTCAGGCTGCTGCTGAATAATATCCTCGATAGCCACATAACGCTCGGCCACCCAGGGCCCTTCATACAGCAACCGTGCAGCCTCAAGAAAAATAGTGAAATCGATTTCCTGTTTCATACCACCCAGGTCTTGCATACTGCGCACACTTTTCTCAAACAAAGCCTGAGCTGACGTATTGCCAAAAAATTCAAGCTGATCAGGTTTCGGCACCGCAAAGGTAAATGCTTTTTGTGGCAGGCCATAATGTCGGTGATTGTTGGCAAAGGGATTGAACCTGGCATACTGATCCGCTTCATCGTATACCGCCGCCTGCTCAAACACCTTATCTGCATCATCGGTAGTCAGTGCAAAGATGCTCACGCAATCCAGACTACGGCAGGCTGGCACAACACCGGTCATACTCAGCAAGCCTTTTGATGGTTTTAAGCCAATGAGGTTATTGAATGATGCTGGCACACGTCCCGAACCCGCGGTATCGGTACCCAGTGAAAAACTAACCAGTCCGAGAGCAACCGCAACCGATGAGCCGGAACTGGAGCCGCCTGAAATATATTCTTTATTAAATGAGTTTCTGCAGGCATTCCAGGGTTCTGGGGAACGCGTACCTACCAGCCCTGTCGCAAACTGATCCATATTGGTTTTACCAATAGGGATTGCACCCGCATTGATCAATTGCTGAACCACAAACGCCGAATGATCAGGTGTATAGGCAAAGGCTGAACAGCCAGCAGTTGTGCTAACACCGGCCAGGTCAATATTGTCTTTTATTGCGAATGGAATACCATATAACGGTAAATCATCTATGTTTTGATGTTCAAGGTTATCGAGATAAGGCTGTAGTTCTTCTCGAGTTAACTGATGAATCCATATATTATGCTCAACAAACTGTTCACAACGCTGCAGAATATTTTCAATCAGCTGTGTCGGTGTCAGTGATTTATTTCTAAAAGATTCATGTAAATAATTAATCGTTAAATTCATGTTTAATTCTCTTCTAATATCAACAGCGGCTGCCCGGCATTCACCTGGCTACCTTCATCGCGGCTAATGGCATAAACCGTTCCAGAGTGAGGTGCAACGATTTCAATTTCCATCTTCATCGACTCAAGGACAACCATAGGCTGATCTTTTTCAATCACGTCACCCGGCTTGACCAATGTCTTCCACACATTACCCGCCACTGGACTTTCTATCGCCACACAATTACTGGGCAACATTTCTTCATCACCCATGTTGCTAGCAAGATCCTGACCGGATTCAAAATTGATCTGACCTGATGCTATCCAGCGCTGCAACTCCTCATCAAATGCCTGCTCACGCTTCTGAGTAAACTGTTGAATATCTGCTTCATTTGTTTGCAAGAACCTGAGGTAATCTTTCAGATTAAATCGCGTTTCTTCAATTTCAATACTGTAACGGCCTTTCGGAAAATCTTGCCGAATGGTTTTCAGTTCATCTGCACTCACTTCATAAAATTTAATCTGATCAAAGAAGCGTAACAACCATGGCTGACTGAACTCTTTGGTTTTGTGGTAACGATTCCACATCTGCAGGGTACGACCGACAAACTGATAACCACCGGGACCTTCCATGCCATAGACGCATAAATAGGAACCCCCGATACCCACTGAATTTTCAGCCGTCCATGTTCTTGCTGGATTATATTTCGTGGTCACCAGTCGATGCCGAGGGTCCATCGGTGTTGCAACTGGTGCACCTAAATAAACATCACCCAACCCCATGACCAGATAACTAGCATTGAACACAATATCTTTTACTTGCTGCAAATCATCCAGACCATTGATGCGACGAATAAATTCAATATTACTCGGACACCAGGGCGCATCATGTCGTACTGACTGCATGTATTTTTCAATAGCCACACGACAGGCTTCATCGTCCCAACTCAACGGCAAGTTAACCACACGGGCAGGTACGTCCAGCTCATCGACATTCTTCAATGATCGGATAGCATTATTCAATAACGCAATAAGCTTGTTTATTGATAAGGTCTGGCTATCATAGTGTACCTGCAATGAACGAATCCCTGGCGTTAATTCAAGGATCCCGTCTAATGAATTTTCCTGCAGCCAAAGCATTAACGCATGCACTCGAAAACGCAGTTCAATATCCAGTTTCAATTCGCCAAATTCAACCAGCAGGTATTTATCCCCAGAGGGGCGATACACTACCTGTGTACCAAACTCGGTTTCATCAATGGTTTGTATAATCGGAGTAGTGATGGCCGTTGCATCAATTTCTTTTACCACGTATTCAAGCTGATCAATTGATTGTAGTTGTGCACTTTCAAGTTCAACGGCATCTTCGATGGTTACAGGAACAAATTTAACTTTATCACCGGCTTTTAACTGACCCAATTTCCATAGATCTGCAGTTATCACCGTAGCTGGACACACAAACCCACCCAGCGAAGGACCATCTGGCCCCAGGATAACCGGCATATCACCGGTAAAATCCACGGTACCAATCGCATACGCATTATCATGGATATTAGACGGATGCATACCGGCTTCACCGCCATCACTGCGTGCCCATTCAGGTTTTGGCCCAACCAGTCTGATACCAGTGCGACTGGAGTTATAATGAATCTCCCACTCGACCTCAAAAAAAGTCTTTATATCATTATTGGTGAAAAAATCCGGGGCACCATGGGGACCGTAAATCACGTGTAGTTGCCAGCTATTACTGATTGCCGGTTTCAGCTCAGCAGGCAATGCCGTAATTGCAGATTTATTGTCTAGCGCATTGAAATGCAGCACATCACCGGCGCGCACAGCGCGACCGGCATGCCCTCCGAATTGACCCAAAGTGAAGGTTGATTTTGATCCAAGATAATTCGGACAGTTGATCCCGTCTTTAATACACAAATATGATCGCGCACCTGCAGATGCGGTTTTTCCAATCCTTAATGTTTGACCGGCTTTGATATCGATGACCTGCCAGAAAGCGATGGCATCATCATCCAGATGTGCATCCATATCAGCGCCAGTCAGCACGACTTGCGTATCATTATTAAAGCGCAAACTGGGTCCATTCAGGGTAATCTCAAGTCCAGCGGCATTCAGTGAGTTACCCAGCAATCGATTGCCCAGATTAAATGAATACTGATCAAAGGGCCCTGATGGCGGCACGCCAATGTCCCAATAGCCGGAACGGCCCGGATAATCCTGTATTGTCGTTAAGGTGCCTGAGCTGATGATATCAATCGTACATGGCTGACTGACAAAACTATTCAGATAGCGCGTATAAATTTGACCCTTGCTGAATACGTCTGTGTTCAAAATTTCACGGACATAACCAATATTCGTCTCAACGCCATACAGGCTTGTTTCTGCCAGCGCGCTATCCAGTTGTCGAATAGCCGTCTCACGATCATCAGCAGTAGCTATTATTTTTGCCAGCATTGGGTCAAACAAAGGCGAGATTTCTATACCTGTTTCCAACCAGTGATCGACACGTAAACAATCCTTTTCAGGAAATACGACTTCACTAAGTAATCCTGCACAGGGCTGAAAATCTTTATTCGGATCTTCAGCATAGACACGCGCCTGTATCGCATGACCTTGAGGCTTTATTCTAACTGCCAGCTCATTTATATCCTCAAGCTCTCCAGCCGCCTGTTTGAGCATCCATTCAACAAGATCGACATTGTATACCTGCTCGGTGACACCATGTTCAACCTGTAACCGCGTATTCACTTCAAGAAAATAAAATCGATCTGACTCCTGGTCATATACGAATTCGACTGTACCTGCATTTCGATAATTCACCGCCTCAACCAGCTGCACGGCAGTATCCTGTAATTCATTTCGCACGGCGTCAGGAATATTAGGTGCCGGCGTTTCTTCAATAACTTTCTGGTTACGCCGCTGAGTTGAGCAGTCTCGCTCACCAATCGCTACTGCCTGACCATGGCCATCGCCAAATACCTGTACTTCAATATGGCGTGCATATTCGATGAATTTCTCAATGAATACACCGCTATTGGAAAAATTATTTTCACCCAGCCGACGCACTGATGCATAAGATTTTTTCAGCTCTTCGCTATCCCAGCATAATTGCATGCCAATACCACCGCCACCGGCAGTACTTTTCAGCATAACGGGATAGCCAATTTTACTGGCCTCATCCACTGCATCTTCAACATTGTCGAGCAGGCCCGTTCCCGGTAACAGTGGAATATTATTATCTTCTGCCAACTGACGTGCCGTGTGCTTCAGGCCAAAAGCCTGCATCTGTTCCGAGGTTGGGCCTATAAAGACAATACCGTTTTGTTCACATCGTTCGACAAATTCTGGATTTTCACTCAAAAACCCATAACCGGGATGTACCGCTTCCGCACCACTTTTATTAATGATCTCGAAAATCTTATCCTGATCAAGATAGGTATCTGCTGCGCGACCTTCACCCAAACTATAGCTTTCATCAGCATGTTGCACATGTAATGAATCAACGTCTGCTTCGTTATATACAGCAACCGACTGACATCCCATTTGCGTTAGCGTTCGGATGATTCTGGTTGCTATTGCACCACGATTGGCAATGAGAACTTTAGTAAACATAGTCGTTTCATTGATATGTGGCAGGTCGTCCTACCGTTATATACAAGTTCGACAGGTCGTCCTATCAAACAGATTTAGTCATTAATCCCAGACCAGTATTTCAATAGGCGTTGGGTTATAACCATTACAGGGATTATTTAATTGCGGACAGTTTGAAATCAGCACGATCGTATCCATATGTGCCTTCATTTCGACATACTTACCGGGTGCCGAGATACCATCTTCAAAGGTAAGTCCACCTTCCTTAGTAACCGGCACATTCATAAAGAAATTTATATTATGCGTAATATCCCGCTTGCTCATACCAAACTCTTCATGCTCTGCCACCGCCAACATCCAGCTATCGCGACAGGCATGCATGCACTTTTTTTCCAGCGCATAACGTACAGTATTACTCTCCGTTGCACAGGCACCACCCAGGGTATCGTGTCGGCCACAGGTGTCTGCGACGATTTCTAACATCACATTACATTCGTTTGATAACAATTGCGTGCCTGCAGTTAGATACACATTACCCTGCTCTCGAATCGTATCAACGGCACTGTAACGCTCGGCAGGATCATTCGCATTATAAAACAAAGTGTCTGCCGCCTGATTGCCTTCCAGATCCAGGATTCGAAAGGTCTGTCCTTGAGTTACGACTTTCATAAAATAGTCGCCAGCAGCAACCTGTTCACGAAATATTGCATTTTCTGAGTTCAGCTTGCTTTCCTTAATCATGGCAACAACCTCCACCCAGGTGAAATATCTCATTATTCTTAAAACCGCGTTCATTCTCTGGCCGAAAATTCATACAGTAATCATCATTGGTGACTGGCTCACCCTGGATGATCTGATACTTAATCGCTTTGCGTGGATATTCCTCTACAGGATTCAACGGATGTGGACAGGTATGCAATAACACCAACGTATCCATTTCAAAACGCAGCTCAACAGAATCACCTGCCTTACTATTATTCTCCAGATACTGCATATTGCCTTCATCATCGACACCAACGGCACTGAAAAAATTAACATTTGCAGCCATGTCTTTCTTGCCCAGACCATATTTAGCTAATTCAACCAGAAAACTGTTATAGCCATTCTGATTCCATTCATTATGGTAGTCCTGATAGCTCTTCTCGCCCCACTTCTCCTTCACCAACTGCTTATTGGTATTACCACAAACAGTTTCATGCCAACCGACGCTGTCCTCGATGATCGAACAGAATATACGACCCATATCAGAGTACAGACAGTTACCTTTGCTGAGTTTGAATGTGTGCTGACATTTTAAAGTATCAGGCGCGTTATATCGTTCAAGCAAGTTATCCGGGTTGTAGAACAACATACCGACATTAGCTCCGCCGTCTTCATCGATCAGCTTGAGCACCGTGCCTTTGCGCATACGCAGTGACCAGTGACAGGCTGGCGCAATTCGATCTTCAAAAAGAACTGTGCCTGGTTCTGAAATTAATGACGCCGTTGTCATGTTTAATCTCCAATTATCACGATTACGTGATCTTTCATGTGTTTTGACTCTGCCGCCCAAACACCTTTGTTAATTTAGGCTTCTAGCAATTCCTGCTCTGGTAAAGGATGCACAGGCGGTAACAATGCTGCAGACAATTGCAATGTTCCTGACAACACACCTTTACATGATTCCAGCTTATCAGTAATCATTTTAAGTTTTGTCGCAGGTCCCTGAACCAGAATTACTTCCATTGTTTTTGCATCCATCAAATGCACATGCAATGAACTGATAACCTCATCGATAAATTCATGCTGTATATCTGACAGCTGTTTTTGTAATCCCGGTGTGGAATGTTCATATACCAGATTAATGGTTCCGGCCATAATTTCCTTACCATACTCACATCGATGCTCAGTCAACTGTTGATGTATCATACTCGCCAGTGCCTGTGAGCGACTCTCAAAACCACGTTGCTCTACCATCTGATCCATCTCCATAAGAAGATTCTCCGGCAGCGACACACTAATACGACTCACATTCTGCTTTATATTCATCGCACTTAGAACACACTCTCAACTTCATCATTCACATCAACCATGCGCACCATGTTTAAATGGTCACCATTCAGCCCAGTATCTACTTCAGGCGGATGAATCAAATCTTCAAGCCGTTTTTTCGTAGCCAGGAATTCAGGACTGAGTAGTTGTTCAGGTGAACGCGGCTGTGGTACGGGAACCTCAATCAATTCCTGCACCTCACCTGGATGAGCCTTTAATACCAGCACCCTGTCTGCCAGATACACTGCCTCATCCAGATCATGGGTAATGAATAAAATGGTAACGTCGATGTTTTTCCAGATTTCGTGCAGATAACTTTGCATTTTGGCGCGAGTCTGCGCATCCAGCGCACCAAATGGCTCATCCATTAACAATATACGAGGCTGATTGGCCAGTGCTCGTGCGATAGCCACACGTTGCTTCATACCGCCGGATAATTGATGCGGATAGGCATTGGCAAATTTACTCAATCCAACCAGGTCAATCCATTGCAAGGCCTGCTCTTCAGATACCGCCTTACCATGTCCTGACATTTCCAGCCCAAACATGACATTTTTTTTGACACTAAGCCAGGGAAACAGGGTATAGCCCTGAAACACCATGCCACGATCAGGTCCCGGTCCATGCACGGCTTTACCATCCAGTAATACCTCGCCTGATGTTGGCGTTTCCAGGCCTGCCAGAATTCTGATTAACGTCGACTTACCACAACCCGATGGCCCAATGACACAAACAAATTCACGCTTATAAGTTTCGAAATTAATGTCATTTAAAGCCGTTACTTGACCCTGCGGTGAATCGAACTCTTTTTGCAGATTCTTCACCTGCAATGCCACAGGTCGTTTTTTCATACGATCAAAGCGATCTTTAACATCTTCGCTCTGCTCAAGATAACTCGGTAGCTCTAAATGTTTCATATGCTTAGTTCTTTTACCTAGGCTTTCGCCATGCCTTTTTTCCAGGGGAATAACTTTTTACCCAACATAGCCAGAACAATGTCGGTACTCAAACCAATAATCCCAATGATAATGATAGCCGCATATACATTCTCAAAGTTCTTATAGCGTGCCTGCTGGGTTATAAACCAGGTAATACCTGAACTGGTACCAATTAGTTCAGCAACGATCAAATACGTCCATGCCCATCCCAATAAAATGCGCAGGTCTTTATATAGATGCGTAATGATTCCCGGTATCACGACACGAAACAATAACGACAACCGCTTCGCACCTAGCGTCATTGCTGCTTCCAGCAAGGATGGATCTAACTTACGTGTCGTATTGGAGACAATCAGCACCTGTTGAAAAAAAGTACCAATAAATATTATGGCTATCTTCGGCGCCTCATGAATACCCAGTATGGCGACTGCCAGTGCACCAAAGGCCGGCGCTGGTAGATAACGAAAGAATTCTATAAATGGTTCAAACAGTTTAGAAAACACATCATAGGTTCCCGCAAGAATACCTAAGGGCACACCTATGAGCGACGATATAAAAAAACCCCAGAAGATCACCTGAATACTGTCCCACAAACTTTCATGCAACCATTTTTCATTGCGGCGTTTTGGCTCGGTTGTAAATGCAGTATATAGAGCGGTTGCCACTTCATGAGGTGCAGGCAAGTAAACAGGATTTGCAGGCCTACCTTCTGGTATTATTCTCGACTCACTACGCGCAATTTCGACCTCCTTGTCGAAAATTTCACGATCTATCAACATCCCTTCGTTAAAATACGCAACATCACCAGGTGCAGATATTTCAACTTTTGGATGCCATAAAAATGGCACATAACTTATCAGACTCCAGATCACCAGAGGCACGATAAAGCTTAATATCGAAACATAAATACGATGCTTTGAATCAAGTTTCTTTCGCACTGCAAAAAGACTGGAAATCATCATATACGCCTTGTCATTCCTGCTATCTGACTCTGAAAATTAACTATTACATGCCCAGTGTTAAAGAAGGATCAATATATGAATCTACTTTTTCTGGTTTATCGTAAACTTTATTAGCTACATTAAAGTCATCAGAAATCTGTGTAGAACCATAAATCGATTTAAAACCGCTACCTTTCTTGAAGAACTCTTTTGATTCAGCCAAAGTTAGAATCTTGGTTCCTTTCACAAAGTTCTTGTATTCCTCAGGCTTCAATCCGACACGAGATGACATGATCTTAATTGCATCATCAAATGTTTTAGGATCATTTATATAATCAACAATCTGATACCACACCTTCATCACTTTTTTATAGTCATCTTTACGCTTGGCATAACTATGGGGTGAAGCAACATACAGGTCATAGATCAAACCGGGTTCATCAGCACTGGTGTAAATTGCTTTAGAACCAGGAACAAGACTCAATGCAATACCTGAACTTGGTTGCCAGGCGACAATTGCATCGACCTGTCCTGATGCCAGCACCTGAGGTGTCTCATTTGTCGGCACATTAACCAGTTCCACATCTGTTTCTTTCAGACCATTCTTTTCAAGCGCATTAAGTAACAACAGGTGACTGACAAAGCCGACCTCAACGCCGATCTTTTTGCCTTTTAACTGCTTGATTGAAGTAATACCTGGTTTCGCAATGATCATGTCATTACCATTACTGTAATCATTCATCAGGAACATAATGCCTTTACCACCAGTAGCACCTGTTACCAGGGTGTCGCCGTTGGTCATCCCCACTGCATCCAGCTTGCCTGCCGCAAAGGCATCCATAGATGCCACATAGTCAAACCATTCAAACTTGACGTCGACACCTGCTTCCTTAAACCAGCCTTTTTCTATACCTACTTCCCAGGCAACCCATCCTGGCCAGTCGCTATAACCGATTCTTAAAGGCTCAGCTGCTGCATTGCTAAAAACACTGACCATTAATACAGCGGCCAGCGCCCTTGTAATGTTTTTAAACAGATTTTTCATTGAGAGCTCCGAGTATTACTAAACACAAAAATAGTAATACCCATCTTTGCAATCACTGTGCCATTCAAAAACAAACAATTAAGTTATTGTTATATCTACAAAAAATATACTCAGCTTAAATTTAATCGCATTCTCTTTACGCACACAAAATGTGCGCATTCAGGCTTCACGCTCCATTTAAGGTCAGAGATAAGTTCAAACACACGTTCTTATCGAACTGGTGACTGGTATGACAATTGCTGAGATAGAACTATGTTCTTAAAGGCTTCTACATATGCAATTACAAATATTCAAAACCATGTGGGGGTTTAATGGCTCTACACGTGAAGCAATCAACCAGGCGCTTGCTGCCAATATGCAAGGTATTGAAGGTCCTGCACCCGCAACAACCAGTGCTCAACACAACATGGCTGAACTGTTGTCAGCTTATAATCTTCAATTTATCGCCGAAATTACAACGGCCGGCACCTATGTACCCGATCGACAGGCCACGCTTCTACAACACCTTTTTTCCCTCGAAACTAAATTAGACTATAGTGCGGCGATGAATCCTTTATTCGTCACTTGCCTGGGCGGTTGTGATGCCTGGCCTGAAAATAAAAGTGTCGAGTTTTTTCACCGCGCCATGGAACTGGCCCAGCAATATGAAATAACAATCAGTTTTGAAACTCATCGGAGTCGATCCTTATTTAATCCCTGGATTACACAACGTATTGTCGAACAACTGCCGGATATCCGCTTAACGGTTGATTTCAGTCACTGGTGTGTTGTTTGTGAGCGCCTGATGGATACCGAGCTCGAGGTCATTCAGGCTATAGCTGACAATGTGCAGCATATTCACGCACGTGTTGGTTACGAACAGGGTCCACAGGTACCTGATCCACGTGCACCTGAATATAAATATGCCTTACGTGCCCATCAGGACTGGTGGGAAATTATCTGGAACTCTAAAATGAAGCGTAATTTTAAATCCACCACATTGACACCCGAATTTGGACCCGATGGTTACCTGCAAGAGCAACCATTTACACGATCACCTGCTGCTGATTTATGGGAGCTAAACTGCTGGATGGCAAATGAAGAACGCAATCATTTCAAAACATTCAGTAGACAATATCGTCATTCGACTCTGTAAAATTTTACTTATCTACTTGAAAGACACACCAAATCCCGCACTGTTTATGAGCGCATTTATTAAACACCTGCCCTCATTTGCTCTGCCATAGTGCGCAAGAGCCGCATTTACCCTCATTTAAGCCGATTTTTTCTGGCCTGCTAATTGCAGCCCATGTACTGACTACATATGCATTTATCTCTTGCTGAGATAAAGGAGTCAATCATGTCAGTTGCACTGGATCATGGATATTTACAGTCTGGTAAATATATCATTAACCTCGACATCATGAATTGTACTGCCGATGGCGTTATCGGCAACGATTTATATTCTGGTCGTGCGCTTGGTCTTTCCGAACCCTGGGACATTATTCAATTACATCCTGAACTCAAACCTTATTGGAATGACATCACTGCTCACTATCAAAAAATCGGCCTGAGACACAGTAATCATGTCATTTGGGATTTAGACTTGAATCATCTCGGCGCCCATATTGGCTACCAGCCTTCGGTATTTTATTTTGGTCCCAACGAATGTACTTTCTGGGGTGATCAACAATGGCTGGAAACCGTTGAATTTATTAATTCTAAAAACAACTTCATAGCACTTGCTGATGAATTA
>JBFFSQ010000074.1:0-13026 GCA_041572275.1 Gammaproteobacteria bacterium | reverse complement strand
TCAACAACGATTTTACGCACGCGTTCTTCAATGCTGCTCATGTGATTTTCCTCTTGATTCAAATAAGTTGAGCTGGGCGGTATTTTAGTTAATTCCGGCACAGCATGCCACTAAATTCTTTAAGGTTAGTAAAATAAATAAAAAAACTTATTAAACAGTAACTTACATTATATATATTAAGTAATTACAAACTTACGGCATGTACATGCCGCCATTTACATTGATCGTTTCGCCGGTAATGTAGCTTGCCTGAGGCGAAGCCAGGAAGGCAACTGCATTAGCAATATCCTCTGGTTGACCCAGTTGATTCAGTGGAATCTGCTTGATGAGCGCTTCTCTCTGCTCTTCTGGTAAAGCTTTGGTCATGTCTGTATCAATAAAGCCCGGAGCTACAGTATTGACAGTAATATTACGTGAACCGATTTCACGAGCCAGGGATTTGCTAAAACCAATAATACCGGCTTTGGCAGCCGAGTAATTGGTTTGTCCTGGATTACCCGTTAAGCCAACCACAGATGCGATGTTAATAATACGTCCTTTACGGGCCTTCATCATAGGTCGAATAACAGCCTTGCACAGGCGGAAAATAGAACTTAAATTGGTGTCGATAATGTCATTCCACTGATCATCTTTCATCATCATCAGCAGATTGTCACGAGTAATACCGGCATTATTGACCAGAATGCTCACTGCACCGAATTCCTCAGTAATGGATGCAAGTACTTCTTTGATAGAATCAGCATCGGTTACATTCAGCAACATGCCCTTGCCTGTAGCACCTGTAGCAGCCAAATAATCACTGATGCTCTGCGCACCTTTTTCAGATGTGGCAGTGCCGATAACAGTTGCACCCTGAGCCACCAGTGCTTCAGCTATGGCTTTTCCAATACCCCGACTTGCACCGGTAACCAGTGCGATTTCACCCTGTAAACTCATCTTGATTTTATTCCTCTAAAGCGGCGATGAATGTATTCAAATTATCGATATTATCAATCGTATAATTTGTCGCTGATTTATCGATACGGCGGTTTAGACCAGCCAGTACTTTGCCTGGCCCGCATTCTACTGCTGCGGTAACGCCATCTGCAATGATGTTTTTCACAGTATCAACCCACAATACAGGGTTATGTAACTGTTTTTTAAGGCACTCTGTAATTTCAGAAGGGTCGCTATGGGCCTGACCGTCAACATTATGCAGCACAGGAATCTCAGGCGAAGTAATTTCAATTGCTGCCAGGCGCTCTCCCAGGTGAGTAGCAGCCTCAGTCATTAGCGAACTATGGGATGGCACACTCACTGGTAATTTTACTGCTCGTTTGGCTTTAGCTTCTTTAGCCAATTCCATGGCTTTGTCGACTGCTTCACTGTGTCCAGCAACAACGACCTGACCAGGAGAATTGAAATTCACAGCCTGGACAACCAGATTATCCTGACTCGCCTGTTCACACACGGATTTGACCGTATCATCATCAAGTCCCAGGATAGCCGCCATTGCACCAACACCCTCGGGTACGGCAGCCTGCATTAAACGTCCACGTTCAGCGACCAGTTTGACGGCATCTTCAAACTTCATAGCACCGGCACAAACCAGAGCGGTGTACTCGCCAAGGCTATGGCCGGCCATAACAGCTGGCAATTGATCCGTGCTTTTTTGCAAAATTGTCCAGGCAGCGACACCTGCAGTTAGCATAGCGGGCTGAGTGCATTCAGTCTTATTTAGTTCCTCAACAGGACCATCTGATACGATTGCCCATAAATCATACCCTAGAACTTCAGAGGCTCGAGCAAAAAGCTCCTTCACTTCTGGGTGCTGTTCTGCCAATTCAGTCATCATACCGATAGACTGTGAGCCCTGACCGGGAAATACGCATGCAAATTTCATTCGATAATCCTAGTTATTTTGTAACCATTATTTGCCACAGAGATTACACACTACTTTGAAACCTTCTAACGCAAGTAATGGTTTTATTTCGAGTTAATTCATTCTTAATATAGATTTAAACAGAATAGTGTCGATAAATGTGTTACTACAGGCCTAATACATCCTGCATATCATACAGACCCTTATCCTTATCTTCTAACCATCGAGCTGCGCGAACAGCTCCTTTTGCGAAGGTCATTCGACTGGAAGCCTTGTGTGTAATTTCGACGCGTTCACCTATGCCTGCAAACATGACGGTATGCTCGCCAACAATATCGCCCGCTCTTATGGTTTCAAAACCAATTGTGTTGGGATCTCGTTCGCCAGTCTGGCCCTGACGACCATAGACAGCACAGTCTTCGAGCTTACGACCCAGCGTTTCGGCAACAACCTCCCCCATACGTAATGCAGTACCTGATGGTGCATCCACTTTGTGGCGATGATGAGCTTCAACAACTTCAATATCGTAATCTTCATTAAGTACAGCAGCGGCGGTTTGTAATAATTTTAGACACAGGTTTACGCCTACACTCATATTTGGTGCAAACACAATCGCCGTTTCCTGTGCAGCCGCTTCAATGAATGCTTTCTGACCAGCATCAAAACCGGTGGTGCCTATGACCAGTTTTTTTCCATTATTCTTACAGATTTCGAGATGATCTAGCGTAGCATCAATGGAAGTAAAATCGATCATGACATCAAAACTATCAAGTACAGCATCGATGTCACCAGTCACTTCAACACCGATTTTTCCGATGCCTGCAAGTTCACCTACATCAGAACCAATAAGTGTACTGCCTAGATATTCAAAGGCAGCAGTAACCTGACAGCCGTCTAAGTTCTGGATAGCCTCAATAATGGTGCGCCCCATGCGACCACCAGCACCTGTTACTGCGATATTTAACATTAAATTGCCTTATTATTATCGTGAATATTGATGATGAGGGAAGATTTTAACACAGCTATCGATTACCAACTGAGGTAAGAATAGCCCTGCTCCTGCAGCTCCATAAGGTCAGCAGCACCAACCTGGACAACTTCAGCAAACGGTAGCATATCGCTTTCTGTCCAGCCTAATGACTTCATAGTGTTTCCACAGGCGTGAAATTTTACACCATAATCTGCCAGGCTTTGAATTTTTTGTCGAGTATGCTCTGAGACATGACGCACCGGATTTTTAGCCAGTATATGAATACCTTGACCAAAAACGGTTACAACAACAGTAATGTTATCACCGTACTTTCGCAACATTTCACCAACTGCAAATAGCACGGCATTATGATAATCCTGATCGGCCTTATTAAATTGAAAAACGACATTATGATCAGTTGGGTCACCTGGAAAACGCATAGATCCAGTGTCCTCGGTGGTTTCCTGTGTTTCAGCTTTAACTGTTTTTAGGGCTAAAATGCCAGTAAGACCTGAAACAATACCCGTGAGTAAACGACGTCGATTATTCAATGTAGTGATCCTTTAGAATTTCATATCGTCAAAAAACTTCTTCACCCCATCCATCCAGCTACGGCTTTGAGGATTATGCTGCTTGTTATCTCCACTCATGCTGTTTTCAAGTTCCTGTAGCAGTTCTCGCTGCTTGGCAGAAAGCTTAACGGGTGTTTCCACAATAACCTTGCATAGCAAATCACCAGTAGGGCCGCCACGTACAGGGCTTACGCCTTTACCCTTGAGGCGGAACAACTTACCTGTCTGGGTTTCAGCAGGTATTTTTAGTTTAACACGGCCATTGAGGGTTGGGATTTCCAGTTCACCGCCCAGTGCGGCAGTGGTTACACTAATCGGAACCTGGCAATGCAGATTACTGGCATCACGTTCAAAAATAGGATGCGGTTTCACATGCACCTGAACATACAGGTCACCTGATGGGCCACCATTTTCTCCAGCCTCGCCTTCACCAGATAGACGAATGCGATCACCATTATCAACACCGGCAGGGACCTTAACTGACAACGTCTTGCGCTCTTCAACTCGACCCTGACCATGACAGTCCCCACAAGGGTCTTTTATCGTTTTACCGGCGCCATGACAATGAGGGCAGGTTTGTTGTACAGAGAAAAAGCCCTGTTGAATTCGCACCTGACCTGTACCACCACAGGTCGTACAGGTTACAGGATCGGTGCCCTTTTTAGCGCCCGTCCCCGCACAGGTCTTACAACTGACCAGGGTCGGTATCTTGATTTTTACTGTGGTGCCAAATACGGCATCTTCCAGGCTCAGATCAAGATTGTAGCGCAAGTCAGAACCACGGTAAGCCCGACTTCGGCCTCCACGACCTCCACCACCGCCACCAAAAATATCACCAAAGACATCACCGAAAATATCGCTAAAATTAGCTCCACCTCCGAAGCCACCAGCACCGGCTGCAGCAGATGGATCAACACCGGCATGGCCATATTGATCATAAGCCGCCCGTTTCTGAGCATCAGATAAGATATCGTAGGCTTCTTTGGCTTCCTTGAACTTGTCTTCAGCTTCAGGATTGTCCTGATTACGGTCAGGGTGGTATTTCATCGCCAGACGACGATAGGCTTTCTTCAGATCAGCTTCATTAACATCCCTGGAAACACCCAGAACTTCGTAATAATCTCTTTTTGACATAGTATCAGTGGTCACTTTTTATAATCCTGTCAACCATAGTTGGCGGAATTGAAAATTCAACATGCAAACACACGAAATGCCCGACAAAGCCAGGCATTCAAAATTTAAACTGTTGTATCCAGGAGGCCAGATTAAACTGGCTTCCTGGAACCTGCCTGGAGAAGATTACTTATCTTCTTTTACTTCCTCAAACTCAGCATCTACAACTTCATCATCACCAGATGCCTGGGCCTGTTCTGCACCTGCAGCACCAGCGCCTTCAGCCTGCTGTGACTGAGCGTATGCTTTTTCAGCTACCTTACCAGCAGCTTCTGTCAACGCCTGAGTTTTCTGTTCAATCAGTTCCTTGTCATCGCCTTTTATAGCTTCTTTCAGCTCTTCGATGGCTTTTTCTATGCTCTCTTTTTCACCAGCTTCAACCTGATCACCCAGATCTTTCAGTGATTTTTCAGTGGCATGAATCATGTTGTCAGCTGTATTACGAGCTTCAACCAGTTCTTTCATTCTGCGGTCTTCATCAGCATGTGCTTCCGCATCCTTTACCATCTGTTCAACTTCATCATCTGACAGACCACTAGAGGCTTTAATCACGATGGATTGTTCTTTACCAGTCGCCTTGTCTTTAGCAGACACATTAAGAATACCGTTAGCATCGATGTCAAACGAAACCTCAATCTGAGGTACGCCACGAGGTGCTGGTGGAATATCACTCAGATCAAAACGTCCCAGTGATTTATTACCCGATGCTATTTCACGTTCACCCTGTAGAACATGAACGGTAACAGCCGACTGATTGTCATCAGCTGTTGAGAATACCTGTGATGCCTTGGTAGGAATCGTAGTATTCTTCTCAACCAATTTGGTCATAACACCACCCATGGTCTCAATACCCAGAGACAGAGGGGTAACATCCAGCAGCAGGATGTCATTCACATCACCACTCAGTACGCCACCCTGAATCGCAGCACCAATAGCAACGGCTTCATCAGGATTAACATCCTTACGCGGCTCTTTGCCGAAGAAATTCTGTACTTCTTCCTGAACTTTAGGCATACGTGTCTGACCACCCACCAGGATGACGTCATCGATATCACCGACACCCAGACCGGCATCCTTCAGAGCGACACGGCAAGGTTCAATCGTACGCTGAACCAGTTCCTCAACCAGAGATTCCAGTTTGGCACGGGTCAGTTTGATGTTCAGATGTTTAGGACCTGAAGCATCAGCTGTGATGTATGGAAGGTTAATATCGGTCTGTTGACTTGAAGACAGTTCGATCTTGGCTTTTTCAGCAGCTTCTTTCAAACGCTGCAGGGCCATAGGATCATTGTGTAAATCCATACCATGATCTTTCTTGAATTCATCGGCCAGATAGTCGATCAAGCGCATGTCAAAGTCTTCACCACCAAGGAAGGTATCACCGTTAGTGGCCAGAACTTCAAACTGGTGTTCGCCATCAATTTCAGCGATTTCAATGACGGAAACGTCAAATGTACCACCACCTAAATCGTAAACAACGATTTTGGCATCACCACGGTTTTTATCCATACCATAGGCTAGTGCTGCAGCTGTCGGCTCATTGATAATACGTTTAACTTCAAGACCCGCAATTTTACCGGCATCTTTTGTCGCCTGGCGCTGAGAGTCATTGAAGTAAGCGGGAACGGTAACCACGGCTTCTGTCACTGGCTCGCCCAGGTATTCCTCGGCGGTTTTCTTCATTTTCTGCAATACACGTGCAGAAATTTCAGGTGGTGCCATTTTGTTACCGTGGGCTTCAATCCAGGCATCACCGTTGTCAGCTTTGATGATTTTGTATGGAACCAGCTTGATATCACGCTGAACCACTTCCTCATCAAAACGACGACCGATCAGTCGTTTAACCGCAAACAGTGTATTTGCAGGATTAGTGACTGCCTGACGTTTCGCTGATTGACCTACCATTACCTCATCACCCTCACCGAATGCGATGATTGAGGGAGTGGTGCGATCACCTTCACTGTTTTCGATTACCTTGGGTTTATCACCATCCATGATAGCCACACATGAGTTAGTGGTACCCAGGTCGATGCCAATGATTTTTGCCATGTTTATTTACTCCAGATTCTTAAAATCTATTAAATTCTTAACTTACTACCCTACATGGGGACAGGTTTTTAAATTTCAAACAGTTATTTTTCTTCACCGCTGGTTGCCGGAGCCTTCGACACCATCACCATTGCAGGCCTGACCAGACGGTCATTCAGCAGGTAACCTTTCTGCATCACTGCCATCACCGTATTGGGCTCTAACTCATGATTTTCCTGCATTGACATGGCCTGATGGTGATCCGGGTTAAATTTTTCACCCTGTGGATCCACTTCAGTTACATTGAACTTCTCAAATACCTGTTTCAGCATATTCATGGTGAGTTCTGTGCCTTGCTGGAGGCTTTCTACTGTACTGTTTTCCTGTTTGGCGGCATCTAGACCCAATGCCATACTGTCGAGTACAGGGAGTAATTCAGATACGAACTTCTCTAATGCAAATTTATGGGCATTTTCCAGGTCTTTCTGGGTTCTGCGGCGTAAATTATCCATTTCTGCCTTGGTTCTGAGCAATTGCTCCCAGTTGTCAGCCGCTTTTTTCTCGGCATCTTCAAGTTTTAGTGCCAGTTCTTCTGCTGAATGCTCAACAGTTTCGGCCTCTGTTGCAGTTTGCTGCTCAGGGGTCTCTACGTCGTTTTGATCGAGGATGTCCTCGTCAGCCATGGTCAAATCTCCAGATGAAATATAAGCTGACAGGGAATATGGGGATTATTTTTTAGGATTCAAGGCCAATCCTAATAATTGTGCGGTTATATCAACAGTCGAGATGACTTTGTCATATTGCATACGACTCGGACCGATTACCCCTAATACGCCCAGGATTTCACCTTCGACTGTATAGGGTGCCGTTATCACGCTACAATCGCTAAATCCCTCCAGGCCGGCCTCACGCCCGATGAATACCTGGATATCCTCAGCCTGGATACAGCGGTCCAGTAAACTCAGCATATCGCGTTTACGTTCAAACATCTCGAATAAGTGCTGCAGTTTGCGGGCGTTGTCGAGTTCGTTGAAGCGAATGAGGTTACTCTGTCCCTGTAGCAAATAATCATTTTCTTTCCCTTCATCCTGACTAAAGGCCTGATTGGCGATTTCGACTGCCGCCTTCATCAGATCATCCACGTCGGAACGCGCTTGATGGAACTCCTCCATAATGCGGCTTCTGACGTTAAAAATATCCTGACCAGTAAATGTCTGTGTCAGATAATTGGCAATACGGGTCAATTCATCCTGACTAAAGGTCCGTTCAACATGAATGACCCGATTCTGCACTTCTTTTTCATTAATCACGAGTATGGCCAGTACCCGGTTATCCGACAGGGATAAGAACTCTATTTGTCTGAGTGTCAGCTGCCCACCCTTAGGTATGGTAATAATTCCCGCCATTTGGGTCATTTCAGAAAGTAACGAACTGGCCGTGCCTAACAGTGCGTCACGATCCTGGTCTGGGTCTAGTTGAGCCTTGAGACGGTTTAACATGTGCTCATCGAGGCGTTTGATTTCGAGCATGGAATCTACAAACAGGCGTAGGCCCTGATCGGTGGGGATGCGCCCAGCTGACGTATGCGGTGCACTCACGAGCCCCAGTTGATCCAGACTTGCCATCACATTACGAATAGTGGCAGTACTGATATTGAGGCCAGAGGCATCGGCCAGAGTTTTTGAGCCGACTGGCTGACCATCTTTCATATAGCAGTCAACCAGGGTCTTGAGCAGATGGCGGGCGCGATCGTTAAGTGCCGGAATCTGATTTTGCAGGTTCATGAGGGTTTATTTGGGCATTAATCGTCCATTTTCAATGGTATAGATAATATCCATTTTCTTTGCCAGCTCCATATCATGAGTAACAACAACCAGACTGCTGTTAAATTCATGATTGAGCCTGAGCATGACCTGAATAACCTGATCAGCTGTACCCTTATCCAGATTACCCGTGGGTTCATCAGCAACGATACAGCGGGGTTCATTAATCAGTGCTCGTGCAATGGCTGCACGTTGGCGCTCACCACCGGACAGTTCTGAGGGCTTATGATCGAGACGCCGCAACATACCGACTTTTTCCAGCAGTATTTTAGCTTTGTTAAGTGCCTGTGCCGGACTGCTCCCCTGCACCAGAGCAGGCATGGCGACATTTTCCTGGGCAGTAAATTCAGGAAGAAGGTGGTGAAACTGATAAATAAAACCGAGATTACGGTTGCGCAGTCGACATAACTTAGATTCCGTGAGCCGTGAAACTTCATGGTCATTAATGAAAACACGACCCGCTGTAGGTTTATCCAGTCCACCTAACAAGTGCAACAGAGTACTTTTACCAGAACCCGAAGCTCCGACAATTGCGACTTTGTCTCCAGCACGGATAGTCAGGTTGATATCTTTTAATACATCCAGTTGAGCGCCACTGCCCTCTACATATGATTTAGACAGATTGACGCCTTCCAGCACAATCGGTTCACCATTGTGGTTCCGGGGTGCAACTGTGGATACTGATGATAGCTCATGCATAGTCATTGCCTATTCATACCTCAGAGCATCAGCCGGTTGTACTTTAGCTGCTCGCCAGGCAGGATAAATAGTGGCCAGCACAGATAACATAAATGCCGATATCGAATAGGTAAACACTTCAGAAATTCTCAGATCGGATGAAATTTCAGTAATGTAATAAACATCTGCTGGTAGGAATTTAGTGTTAAATAGCTGTTCAATGGCTGACACAATGTCATTTACATTCAGGGCCACAGGTACGCCAATGGCAACACCCAGCAAAGTACCAATCAGGCCAATAAACATACCCTGGATGATAAATATCACCATTACACTACCTGGTGTCATTCCGATTGTTCTCAAAATGGCGATATCGGACTGTTTGTCTTTAACGGTCATCACCAGAGTAGAAATGATATTAAAGGCGGCAACGGCAACGATCAGCAGCAGAATAATAAACATCACCACTTTTTCCGTTTTCAATGCCTTGAACAGATTACTATTCATCCGGGTCCAGTCCCTGACCCAATAGTCTTCACCGATAAGCTGCTCCAATTGATAGGTCACCATTCGAGCATTGAACATGTCATCCAGTTTCAAGCGCAGTCCATTGATTCGAGTATCCAGCCCAAACAGCTTCTGAGCATCATCCATATGCATCAAGGCCAGAGTACGATCAAACTGATGCATGCCTGCTTCAAAGATACCGACCACGGTGAAACGACGCAGTCTTGGCAGAACGCCAACCGGGGTAATGCTGGCCTGTGGTGTAATCACAGTAATTTTTTCACCTTCATACACGCCCAGTGCATTGGCCAGTTCTCGCCCCAGAATGATTCCAAACTCCCCTGACTTCAGGTCTTGAAGCCGTCCGGAAACCATATTATTAGCGACATCAGACACACGTGGTTCTTCAGACGGCAAAATACCCCTGATGATGGCACCACTGACGCGGCGACTATTGGTTAGCATGGCTTCGGTTTGAGTATAGGGTGCTGAATCAATCAGATGCGGCTGACCTTGAATCTGGTCCTGAATCTTACGCCAGTTGTTCAAATAACCATCATGGCCTGAAACTGTAGCGTGGGCAGTCATGCCCAATGTTCGTTCTCGTAATTCTTTCCCAAAACCATTCATCACAGACAACACGACAATTAATGCCGCGACACCTAACGCGATGCCGATCATAGAAATCATGGCAATAAATGAGACGAAACCAGTACGCCGTTTGGCACGGGTATAGCGTAAACCGATGAAAAGCTCTTTAGGTCTGAACATGGTGGCAGATTAAAACACAATTAGTCGCTAAATACTTTATTTTTATAGTAGAACTGGGATGGAGTGAGTAACCTTGATTTCATGTTGATCAATATGTGTGGCGTAAGCCAACACCTCAACTCCTTCGTTTACTGCCTGTCGTAATAACCGAGCATAATCAGGATCGATATCTTCTGCAGGCACAACCTGATCCACGTCCGTCCGCATAACGATAAATAAGAGTACAGCCCGATCCCCGTTTCTTACCTGAGACATTAACTCACGCAGGTGCTTTTGCCCCCTGATAGTAATCGCATCAGGAAATGCACCCGTCTTGTCATCGAGTTTTAGTGTTAGGTGTTTAACTTCGACAAAGCACTGTTGTGTTGACGTTTCCAACAGGAAATCAATTCGACTCTTTTCCTCTCCATAGACCACTTCCCGATGACATCGTTCATAGCTGGATAATTCAGTAATCACGTTGCTGGCTATTGCTTCCTCAGCCACTTTATTGGTCATTGCCGTATTGATACTGGCTAAGGTATTTGCATCCAGCTGGACCAGTTCCCAGCTGTACGGGTACTTACGTTTAGGATTATCTGAATGACTTAACCAAACAGGTGCCTGACTAGGCTGACAGCCTGTCATTGCACCGGTATTGGCACAATGAACAGTAATAATCTGACCGTTTGTAAGTTGAACATCGGCAAGAAAACGCTTATAACGTTTGATTAAACGCGCTTCTGTTAAAGCAGCTGCAAACTTCATACTTCGAAATTACGTTATCCAATAAAAAACCCCTGACAAGGCCAGGGGTCTGGTTTAACTAATGCATAAACCTGTTAGGCGATTCCAGGGTTACCTTTAACATTAACCAGTTTAGGTGTATTCAACTTGTTTATTTTAACCCGGTCCTGGGCGCGTATGTAATCTGCAACGACATCCCAGACAGGACGTCCAGGTGCCTTTTCGTTTACTGTAGCCCAGCCTGCAACCTTATACTTTTTGTTAGCTTCAATTGCAGTGCCATTATCCAGTGTCATATTAGAAATACGTTTACCAAAGCCTTGCATTGGGTCAAGCACATAATCAAGTCCACCGAGGCGTACCATATCACCACCCTGTTGATAATAAGGGTCAGTGTTAAACAGGTTATCACACACATCTTCTAGAATGAGCTTGATATCAGCACCTGACATTTCACGCACGTAGGTTTCAGGATAGGTGGTACCGGTCTGATCCATAACATGATCCATGGTAATTGCCTGACCAGGCATGACTGAGGTACCCCAGCGGAAACCAGGTGATAATGATACCTGCGCATCACTTTCTGCACGTAGGGCATCACAGATTATCTGATCGAAAGTGCCGTTGAAATTACCACGACGGTAAAGTAGCTCGTCAGCAATACCAAGTTTTTCGTTCAACTTGTCATTATAGGGTTTACGCACCTGATCAATATATGTCTGCATTTCTGCATCCGCTGGTAGCAGATTAGAAAAAACAGGTAACAGACGATAGCGATAGCCTTTGAGCTTACCACCACGGACATCGAAATCCATCACGGCCAGGAATTTGCCATTTGAACCGGCGTTGGTCACGAGGGTCTCGCCTGATTTATTTTTAACCACCGAAGGTTTCGGCATGGCATCGTGGGTATGGCCGCCAAAAATGACATCGATACCGGTGACTCGCGAAGCCATCTTCAAATCAACATCCATACCGTTGTGTGAGATCACCACGACCAGGTCAGGCTTTTCAGTATCACGAACCTGGTCGACTATTTGCTGCATCGCCTCATCATTAATACCGAAGCTCCAGTCAGGAATGAAACGACTGGGATTTGCAATCGGTGTATAGGGAAAAGCCTGCCCGATAACAGCTACCCGGGCACCACCGACAGTTTTGATGGTGTAAGGCTTGAAAGCATGGCCAGTATCTTCATCATAGGCTGGCGAGCCTTCAAATAAAGCATCTTCCTTCACTCGAACGTTCTGTGCCACGAACTCACCGTTGAAGTCCTCGATATTCTTCAGAACTTCTTTATCTTTATAGGTGAACTCCCAGTGCCCCGTCATGACATCAACGCCGAGTTTATTACAGGCGCCAACCATATCCTGGCCACGTGTCCAAACGGCTGTACCCGAGCCCTGCCAGGTGTCACCACCATCTAGTAGCAGGCAGTTACTTTCACCACGTTCAGCTCGAATTCGTTTGACCAGACTGGCCATATGAGCAAAACCACCGACTTTACCGTATTTCTGTGCAGCTTCTGCAAAATTGAGATAGGTAAATGCGTGTGAGTGGATACTGTTAGACGCAATATCAAAATGCTTCAGGAATTGATCTCCCACAAGATGAGGCGGTTTGCCATATGCGCCACCCAGCCCTATATTGACATTGGGCTCACGGAAGTAGATGGGGTTCAACTGAGCATGGCAATCAGTAAAATGCATCAGTGTAACATTGCCATATTTGGGTAATTCATAAATATCTGAAGGCTTGCGACTCATAGCAAATACAGAACCGGGCAGCATTCCAGAAGCACCGGCCAGGCCCATTAATTGTATGAATTCACGTCTGGAAATTGACATATAAACTATCTCCACCCTGCTCCATAAGCAGGTCGTCATATTATACTAATCCGTTAATACGGAAATCTTG
>JBFFSQ010000073.1:0-13070 GCA_041572275.1 Gammaproteobacteria bacterium | reverse complement strand
CGTGGTTTAAAAAAACGGATGGCTAAGGCATCATCACCAAATTCATCGATCAAGGCATCGATTTCATTGCGCAGTTCCTGCAAGCGTTCATCAGAAAAACTGTTAAGTGGTATGGTAATGGTTTTAATATCCTTTAACACTTCCTCACGCACACTGGCGAGTGTGGCAGGCTGTGCAATTTCTTCATCATTAAGGACTTTTTGAATAATATCTGACAAGTCTTCAGACGTGTTTTCGTAAATATCAGTCGTCAGAGTCATAATCTTTCTCTCCACTGTTATCTTACAAACATAATCAATGGCTGGTTCACATTTGTTGATTTTGATCATAAAAACAAATATCAGCCAAGAACAGTATTTCTTAATACTAGAAACCCTGTTTTCTGGATATGTACTTCTACCCTTACATCTAAATGGTTATATGGCAAGCGCTATACATATACCTCACAGAAAAATTGCAGCTATAAAATTACGCTTTTCGTAATTTGCAGTCAGCAAGCATCTTTTTCCAGTACACAAAAAGATCATGCTTTGCCTTTTCATTATCAAAGCTATCCAACAATAGGCTCTTGGGAACCTTGAGTTTAATCGTTTCCCAAACACCATCGATATCGCAGGCGCACTCAATAGTGAGTTCCCAGACATCATCCCGGGGCTCGACTTCGTATATAAAAGCATCCAGCTGCAACTCTTCCAATATGGTGTTGGCAGTCTCACGCGCTTTAGCAAGATCGAGAGTTGATATAGACATGGCCTTACTCCTTAAACAAAAAGAAAGTGAAGATACATGGCCTTATAGATTTTTGATCTGGCCAGTATTTATCGGCCGCTTATAAAATATCATGATGGTCATTATTTTTTCCCTATAGGCATCAGCAGTAAGGGCTGTACATCATCAGGAAGATGCAACGCCCTGGCTACAGAAACATCATCAAATGCACCGACAGTAACTGTTGCCAAACCCAGGGCCGTTGACTGTAAAAAGATATTCTGTGCAGCATGGCCCACCTCCATATGTACATAGCGTCTCCCTCTTTTTCCATACTTCTTCATTGTTCGCTCATATACAGCAGCTAAAACAATGACAGCTGCTGCCTCTTTGACACAACTCTGTGACAATGCTGAACGTGACAGCTCATCCAGTACATCATCACTGGTCTTTTCGAGCCTATGATGTCTGGGTTGATAGTGATAGACGCTCCGCGCCAGGCCAGTAACACGAGCGGTCACAAGATAAAGTTCTAATGGGTACAGAGCACCTGCCGAAGGTGCGGTGCGTAAACCTCGGGCATGGGTTATACCTTGTGCTGCCCATAATAACTGGCCGACTTCGGCAATCGACAATGCCGTATCTGAGTAATCTCGTATAGAACGGCGTTGAGCAAGTAACTGCTCAAGAGAACTGTCACTCTTGAGTGAAGGACTCGGTAATTCAAACATTTCACTCGACTGCGCCATAACGCCTCCGGGCATAAAACAGACTAGCAGTAAAAATGTAAGCAACCTCATGAGCACACTCTCTAGCTCACCAGACCTGGGAGCAAGTTCAGGAAATGACTGCCTGCAATCTAAAAGGTCTCTATAATCAAGTCTAACCCTATTGATTTATTATTTCATAATTAAGCACTGGTCACATACTTCAAAATTTCGACTACCTGCTGCGGCGTTTGTGCCCATGCCATGGCCGAGCCATCAACTTCTTTAAGTGGATGAATAATTTCTTCATCATGTAAGGTGATATAGGGCTTGCCAAAAGCTGCACACATACCTGCATCGAACGCGGCATTCCACTGTTTATATTTATCGCCAAAACGCACAATGGCAATATCACACTTCTCAATCAAGGATTTAGTACGTATTGCATTTACTTTTGCTGACTTATGGTCACGCCAGAAACCATCATTCTCTACACCCAGCACATCACCCGCCGCATCACTGGCCTCATGATTAGTCACCGCTGATGTAAAGATCACCGGTAAATTGTTATCAGCTGCACCTTGCATAATTTGCTGCCGCCAGTCCGTATGTATTTCACCCGATAAATACACTGTCCAATTCATTACCATAACTCCTAAAAAACATGAACTATTAAGATAGAAAAGTATACCTCTTGTTTTCTTGTTGAGAAGACAAGCGATCGTATAACTTATATTAAAATAAACCACGCTCAGACCACAGTTTTTATTTCGCGCTTAACTTAATCCTGGTTAATTTAAGTTGCTGCAGCACTAAATGATCCTTATGATAGATAAATAAGGGAGAGCCGGATATGCCAGACTCCAATATCCATTTAGTATTCCGTATTTTCAAGCTACTCACATTAATGAGCCTGCTGTCTAGCCCACTTGCCTGGGCCGAAGTCGAGGTAATCCCTTTTACTGGTTTTCGTTCAAGTGGCGAGTTTGAAGATATTGCAACAAGCGCCAGGGTTGATGTCGATGATACCTCCAGTTATGGGCTTATTATTAATATCGATGATGAACCTGGCAAAGCCTATGAGTTTGTATACAGTAAGCAGTCGAGTCAATTACGCTCTGGCGCCACAGTGCCCAGCTCGATTTTATTTGATATAGATATCGAATATTTGCATATGGGTGGCATCCTGCTCGAGCCAATGAATTCACGTGCCCAGACATTTTTTGGTGCGGGTATTGGCATCACGCACTTTTCACCCGGCCTCTCCGGTTTTTCATCAGAATCTAAATTATCATTTAGTTTAACCGGTGGTATTAAACACCGCCTGAATAATCACCTGGGCATTCACCTGGGATTTCGAGCATATGCAACCACGGTCAATAGTAATACTGCTATTTTTTGCCGCAATGGTACTTGCAGCGTTCGGTTCAGCGGTGATCTATTTACCCAGTTCGAAGCCAATGCTGGACTTATTTTTCGCTTCTAAATAATCAAACCTACCCACATATATGCGGGACATAAATTGGGTAATCCATTGATATTATTCGATTTTACGAAACACACGTAATTTTTCGTGCCACGTTGAAAAGCCTTTTATTCTGGCAGGTAAAGACTCGTGTATTCCAATCACCAGAGCCCCATCCTTATTGATAACTGTTTTCATACGCTCAAGAATATTACCCTGTTGTATCTCATCAAAATAGGTAAACACCAGATTTCGGCACAAAACAAGCTGGAAGCGATCTGTTGGTACAACTTTACGAACATCCTCAACCCTGAATACACAATTTTGTCGATATTCGGGCTTAAGCAAGTACTGCTCATCCACCTGGACAAATACCTGTTCTCGCCAGGTTGAAGGCAGGTTTTTGATACTGCCGTAGCTATAGCTGGCATCCTCTGCACGTTGGCACAGAGCAGCATCCACATCCGTTGCCACTATATGTAGATTCAAATCAGGAAAACGCTGCTGTAAATGTAACTGCCAGATAATGGCCAGGGTATAGGGCTCCTCGCCTGAACCGCACCCTACACTCCAGATATTTAAACTATTATGACCTGCATCAATAGCCTGCTGGCACAAATCAGGTAACACCTGCTGCTGTAGAAATACAAACATCATCTTGTCACGATAAAAACGGCTGATCGTAACACGTACGAGAGCATCCAGCACCGTCCACTCTTCTGCATGCTGTTGTAGATAATAGCGATAATCGACAACATCATTTAGATCGAGCTCAAGTATGCGTCGCCGAATACGTTTACATACCTGACCATAAACCTTACGAAAACCAGGCCAGCGCATATGCAGTTGCGGCAGTGCCCACTGCAAAAAACATACACAGGCTTCATCATGCATAAGCACTCCTGATATTCGCTATTAACTATGAATTAGACCAGCAACAGAATAATTTCTATTAACAATACACAGCAGATTATGAGCAAGCAAAGTTACAGGTTCATCCCTTACTATAGATCTCCCAACGATTATCATCAATTTGCTGAATTGTCATCACACTCCCCATAAACGTTTCTATCACTGCCAAATTGGTACGTGTGTGTAAACTGGGTTGCATGGTGATAAAGCGACTGTCACCAGCTAGAGCTATTAGCAACAACAACTGGTCCGCTAGATGAACGCCTATTGGTACATCTACATTCAAGTAGGTTTGTGCCATGGTCACAACTTGTTCGGCCACACGCTCTGCCGGTAAGCCTTTTTTACCAAAGGCTGTAAAGCATTCAGTCACATTTTCACTTTCAATAATAATCGAAACCACATTGCCCACATCCTGGGTATTGTTATCAATAATAGAGTATAGACACTCATTGGTAAGTGACAGGCGATGACGAATAACGTCAAGTTCACGTTGTGCAATATGTGATGGTAAGTTCGCCAGAATCACTTCTGCACGGCGCTGAATAATATTACCACGCTGTCTTAGATCGAAGGATTGTAACTGGGTTGTTGGCTTGATACTGACATGCAATAGTCCGCCACCTTGTGGTGTAAAACCACGTCGATGGAGTGATGCGTCAACATTTGCTCCCATCTGGTTAACCAGCGGTAAAAAAGCATAATTTAGAAATTCAAAAGTCGGTGCCATTGGGTTATGGGTGCCACCTTCCAGTACCACGGAGGAGGATGCAGATGCCAGTATTAATGCTGGCAGGATTGTTTGTAGTACCAGGCTGGTACTACCAGCAGTGCCAATATCAAACTGAAAATTACCGGCAGTAATGGGCCCAGGTTTGAAAATCAGCGTCTGTGAGTCTTTAGCAGCACCCTCAACATTTGCCTGTGAAATAATGGCAGCCGCTTTAACCGCAGCCAGGTGCTGATACTGCAATCCAGGTCGTCGACGATTTGCGCGAATACTATGAATACGAAACGGTCTTCCCAGGCACATCGACAAGGCCAGCGCCGTGCGCAATATCTGCCCTCCACCTTCGCCCTGTGAACCATCAATGTTAAGCACTGCGATTACACCTCTTCTTAGCCGAAAAGGAACTCGATCAATCAAACAATGGTATTAGACATAAACCTGAATAATTGAGTCTAACTCAACAACATCAACTTTGAAAATGAATAACCAGGACTACCAACCATCCAGGTTCAATTAATGCCTGTTCATATTTTTTTTCGTTTTACTGGTTGCCTGTGCTGTAAATGGATCATCTGGCCAATAGTGTTTTTTATATTTACCGCGCAATTCTTTTTTGACTTCATGATATGTGGTTTTCCAAAAACTGTGTAGATCTTGAGTTACCTGCATGGGCCGCCTTGCCGGTGATAGCAGATGCATCATCAATTGACAGTGACCATTTAATATTGTGGGTGTTTCAAACATACCAAAAACTTCCTGCAACCTCACGGCAAGTACAGGCTGAATTGGATCGATATAGTCAATTTTAATTGCTGAACCACTAGGCACTGTGATTTTCTCAGGTGCCAACTGGTTTACAAGTTGTTGTTGCTCCCAACTAAGCTGGCTTTGAAGCATGTTAAACACATCCAGTTTCTGGCATTGTTTTATACTATTTTCACTACTAAGATGAGGGCGAAACCATTGATCTAAGGAGTTGAGTAACGCCTCATCAGAAAAATCAGGCAATTCAATATTATTCAATTGTTTTCTGAGAGTCGAACTGCTCTCAATATAATAATTAATACATTGCACCCGATGTTTCAGGTTAACCGCCTGTGCTGACCAGTTAAGACAATTGATCCCTTTATTCTTAATCGCCTGCAACAGGCACTGGTATACAGCCGCTTTATCTTCAGCGGTTGTCAGCTGTTGCTGTAGAATAATTTTTCCAATACGAGTGGTTTGTTTAGCTTCGACCCGTTGTTGTCCTTCGTTCCATTCAATGCTTTCTTGATATTCAATAAGATCAGCAAAATACTCCTCTAATTGCGCTTCCGTGATTTCAGCAGCCAGGAATATAACCGCTTCACCCTGACCAACACGACCCTGCATGGCATCCAGATTGGCTATGACTACATACTCATGAGGATACTGCTGTAAATGCGCTGGAATCACAGCCCCTTTACCATTAGTGAGTAAATAACGTGCTTCATGATTATTTCGTTGTTGAGCAATTCGATCAGGATATGCATAGGCAAGTAGCACGCCGTTAAAGTGATAATCAGGCTCATCATCACTGGCCTGATGAGTACACTGCTTGAGTCGTCTATAAAAATCATCGGCAGTCTGAATAATACGTTTACACTGTTGCAGATCGATGCCTTTCCCTGCATGTTGATTATTAGACGTTTTTAACTGCCACAGAATATTAAGACGATCCTGAATATCGACACTTTTTTCGGCCTTCGGCAAAAATAAATCTTTTTCAGTCAGTATACTTACCAACAAACAGGCGTGATAAGCCTTTTGTAGCACAACAGCAGATAGCATCATGTGAGCCAGGCGGGGATGTGTACCCAGTCTTAGCATATCTCGACCATGAGTTGTTATTTTGCCGTCATCCTTTATAGAATTGAGTTGCAACAATAAAGATTTAGCCCTGGTAACAGCACTGTCGGGCGGACAATCCATCCACTGTAATTCATTAACTTGTTGCACACCCCAGTTTGCAAGTTCAAGCACCAGGCTGGATAAGTCGCTGTGTAGAATTTCGGCCACTGAGTGTTTAACCAGGCGCTGTTGTTGCTGCGCAGTCCATAACCGGTAACATATTCCTGCTGATAACCGTCCAGCACGACCGCTACGTTGATCCGCAGAATCTTCTGATATGAAGTGTGTTTGTAGACTATTCATACCCGACGTTGGACTGTACTGTAAAATACGTTCCAACCCTGAATCGATCACGCAGTTAATACCTTCAATGGTTAAACTGGTTTCTGCGATATTCGTCGCTAATACAATTTTTCTTAGACCCTCGCCAGGTGGCAAAATAGCCTGATCCTGCTGCTGCTTACTCAAGCTGCCGTGTAGCGGTGCAACAAGTATATTATCGATTCCACCGGTTTGAAGAAATTGCTTCACCTGATCTGAAAGCTGATTAATTTCTTTTACACCCGGCAGAAAAACCAGACAGTTGCCCTGTTGTTCATACACTACAGTTTTTACTGCATTGAGCAAGGCCGAGATTAATTGCTGTTGATGACTCGAACCAGAGCCAGCTTGTCTAACGGGTTTGTCGAGATAATGAATATCAACAGGATAACTCCTGCCCTCGCTTTGAATAACAGGAGCCTGTCCCAGCAACTCCGATATAGCAGGGGTATTTAGCGTCGCTGACATCACCAGGATTTTCAAATCTTCATGTAAAATCTGCTGACTCTGTAAACACAACGCGAGAGATAAATCCCCATGTATACTCCGCTCATGGAACTCATCAAATATAACCAAAGCCGTGTTTGACTGTTCAGGATCAGCCTGTAACTTACGCGTTAAAATACCTTCGGTAACAACCAGGATTTTTGTTTTTTCACTATAACAGTGATCCTGACGAATTTGGTACCCTACTGTCTGGCCAACTTTTTCATTGAGTAAATACGCCATGCGTGATGCAGCATTACGGGCAGCCAGTCGCCTGGGTTCAAGCATAATGATCTGTTTTTTCTCCAGCCAGGGTTGATCTAGCAAGGCTATTGGCACTGCTGTCGTCTTACCGGCACCTGGTGGCGCCTGTAAAACCACACGACTGTGAGTTGTCAAGGTGCTTTGAATTTCGGCTATAACTTCATTAATGGGAAGGTTTTGCATATAACGCTGACTTCTAACGGCCACAACAGTATTTTAAATAAACAGATTTAAACCATAGATAACATCACGCAAGTATAAATCATACCCAAACTTTCTAGTTAATAGACATGTCAGCAGAACAGTGTTGTCACTTCTGAACTGCATCGATTAAACTATAACGAGACTCGAACCAGGCCTGAGACCATGGCATGACTCCAAAGCCCAAAACAGATAATATCCTGCTTATTCTAGCGAGTTTGCTAACATTGACAATAACAGGATTCCTGACTGGATACCTAGCTTACCCATTCGGAATTGTAGTGCTAATCCTCTTCATCATCGCAAGAATCCTCTACCTTAAGAGCAACCGATCGTGACCCTGTATCCATTTTAACATCCTGGCTTTCGACATTAATCAATATTTACTGACTTATACGGTCAAATCATTTCTCGTTTACATCTAATTATGGCATTTTCCCATTAATGAATTAAAATTCTGTATGACCTTCTATTTACACAAGGGACTGTCACTATGAAAAAACTACTAACGATTGCTTCCATCTTTTGCCTAATGTTTATCCACCATACATCTGCTGTAGCAGAGTTTTATAAATGGGTAGATGAACATGGTCGTGTACACTACGGTGACAAACCTGCATCCAGTAACAAGGCCAAACGTGTCAACACTCGTGATAACCGACTGGCTACCCCAAACAAAAACACCAGGACAATGAAACCAACAACAGCTAGACCATCAACACCCTCAGTCAATGACATACGTAGCGGTCGCGCCCAGATGCATGCTGACATCAAGGCAAGAATGAATCAAAAAATCCAGCAAAGCCAAAGTGACTACAGCAAAAAAATGGAACAGGACAACAAACGTACAAAAGAAAGGATCAAAATTGGTGAGCGTCTGGCTGATAAACAACGTGAACGTGATGCGGCCAAACTCAGGGTCAACTTAGATGCTGCTCAACGCCGAAATGGCACCCAGGTTCTTTGCCAGCGCCAGCCACAACACCCAAAATGTGGCTGGATGCGAAACACAAGCCCTTTGACACAACACTCGCAGGAAGATAAAGACAGAATTAATGAGATCAATAAGAAATTCAACGCAGAAGTTAAGCGAGAGTTTAAGAAATATCCAAGGTAATCACTTGCTTACTTCACGCCATATCTGGGATTATTAAAACAGTTCCATCACGTGAACTTGAACGATGTTGGGCTTGTTTACCCTGGTTTCGCCAGATGGCGAAACCAGAAGCTCAACAAAACAAACTAAAACAATTACCTACGATACCCCTTTTCTACTATCCCATAGATTCAGGTGCAATCGGCGTTAACTTCCAGATTTCATCATTGTAATTCTGCATGGTACGATCAGTTGAGAATTTACCACTTGTTGCTGCATTCATAATACTCATGCGTGTCCAGCGTTCAGTATCTCGATACGCCTCATCAACACGTTCCTGCGCATCAACAAAACTACGGAAATCTGCTGCGGTTAACCAGGGATCATATTCACTGGTGATTGAACTAATGATTGGATCGAACAGACCTTTTTCAAACTGGTTAAAATAACCACTTTCGAGTAAATGAATAACAGCCTTCAAATCATCATCAGCAGCGATAATATCCCGTGGTCTGTAGTGTTTTTTCATTTCAGCCACTTCCTGCGCTGTTAAGCCAAACAGGAAAAAATTATCTTCACCGGCTTCTTCAAGGATTTCGATATTTGCGCCATCGAGGGTACCAATGGTAATAGCACCGTTCATCATGAACTTCATATTACCCGTACCAGAGGCTTCTTTACCTGCAGTGGAAATCTGTTCAGACAAATCTGCAGCAGGACAAATAACTTCCATCGCAGACACGCGGTAGTTATCGAGAAATACAACTTTCAGCCGATCACCAACATCCGGATCATTATTGATAACATTGGCAACATTATTGACCAGTTTAATAATGAGTTTAGCCATAACATAACCCGGAGCGGCTTTACCTCCGATTAATACACAGCGTTTGGTCCAGTTCGCCACATCACCTTTTTTGATGCGATTGTAAAGATGGATAACATGCAACACATTGAGTAATTGACGTTTGTATTCATGAATACGTTTGACCTGAATATCAAAAATAGCATCCGTATCGAATTTAACACCGGTTTGTTTTTTAACCAGGCTGGCCAGCCGTTGTTTATTGGCAGCTTTCATCTCCCGCCATTGTTTATGGAAGGCGTCATCATCTGCATAAGGGATAAGATCTTTCAGCTGTGATAAATCCGTAACCCATCCTTCACCTATTTTACTGCTCATCAATTCACACTGGCCGGGATTACACATTGCCAACCAACGACGCTGAGTAACACCATTGGTTTTGTTATTGAACTTGTTTGGCCAGAGTTCATAAAAATCGTGAAACAGGCCTTCAATCAATAGTTTTGAATGCAACTTGGCAACACCATTAACAGAAAAACTACCGACAATCGCCAGATACGCCATCCGTACCATCGGAGTATGACCTTCTTCGATGATTGACATACGACGCAGGCGCTCGGTATCACCAGGCCAGCGCTGTGCCACTTCGGCCATAAAGCGGGCATTAATTTCGTAGATAATTTCTAATAAACGCGGTAAAAGCCTTTCAAATAAATGCACCGGCCATTTTTCCAGCGCTTCTGGCAATAAAGTGTGGTTGGTATATGCCATGGTCTGGTTAACAACCTGCCAGGCCTGATCCCAATCCATGCGGTGATCATCCACCAATAAACGCATCAATTCAGCTACCGCGATACTGGGATGAGTATCGTTTAACTGAAAACAGTTTTTCTCGGCGAAACGATCTAAATTATTGTCATTGATTCTGCACCAGCGACGTAGCACGTCCTGTAAACTGGCCGAGGCCAGTAGATATTGCTGACGAAGACGCAACTCTTTACCGTTTTCACTGGCATCGTTGGGATACAGCACCATGGTAATATTTTCAGCATTATTCTTTGCTGCAACGGCTTCAGAATAATCACCGGCATTGAACTCTTCCAGGTCAAATTCATCAGTGGCCGTTGATTTCCACAGGCGTAAACTATTGACTGTATCGTTTTCATAACCCGGAACCGGAATATCATATGGTACGGCCAACACATCATGGGTACCGACCCAGCGCACACGAAGGTCACCATTATCATCACTGTAATGTTCAGTATGGCCACCAAACTGAACTCGTTGCGTGAATTCAGGACGTTCCAGCTCCCAGGGATTACCATCTCGCAACCAGTGGTCAGGCTCTTCTACCTGAAAACCGTTTTCGATGTGCTGGCGGAACATACCGTAGTCATAACGGAGTCCGTAACCAAGAACAGGTAACTGTAAGGTAGCGCAGCTATCAAGGAAACAGGCTGCCAAACGCCCCAGACCGCCATTACCCAGACCAGCATCATGTTCACTTGATTCCATATCCTCAAATTCGATACCAAAATCAAACAACATTTTATGTACTGCATCAGTAATACCGAGATTCATCATCGCATTACCCAGAGTCCGCCCCATGAGAAACTCTAATGACAGGTAGCAGGTCCGGCGGGCATCGTTTTGTTCATAGGTGATACGCGTCTTTTTCCAGCGCTCCATCAAACGATCACGCACTGTATATGCAAGCGCCTCATACAGATAATGATTCGTACAATGTGACTCATCGCGTCCTAGCGTGCGGTTAAAATATTGCCGAAAGCCTTCAGCGATAGCATCTTTATCCATAGCGAGTGGTGGCAGGTCAATTAATTTTGGATGTGGGTCTAATGCGTTTGGGTTACCGTTTTTCATGTAAATGTCCACCAGGGGGGCTAGATTTGACTCATTATAAACATCTAAATTAGATATTCATAATCTATTAATGCAAGGAAATTCATAGTATAAAGGTTGGTTTGCTTATAGGGTGTAGGTTTAGCCTATATTAGCGGTGACTGCCCTGGAAATTACCAAAATTGGGGCCCAAGTCACACTGGCACGAAATGGACTTAAACTGCGCAAGAATCTACCAACCAGTTGCTACCTTGAAGAGGGGTCTTAACCTAGTTCGCCACACCGGTTTTATTACGTCCGGACTCCTTGGCTTGATATAAAGCTTTATCCCCACGATCTAACCAGTTGTCAGCAGATTCACCTTCGATAATTTCGGCGACCCCAAGAGAAATGGTGACCTCATAATTCTCTACTAGAGTATTGCACTCCATCAGAGACCTGAGTTCTTCGGCAATACCGGTCGCTGCCTGTAAATCAGCACCCACAGCCAGAACAACGAATTCCTCCCCGCCAATGCGATATAGGCTGTCAGTTGCACGAATTCGAGAATTAACCAGTTCAGTTAGCCTGATAAGTACCTGGTCGCCCTTGGCATGTCCAAATTTGTCGTTGATATGTTTAAAGTAGTCGATATCAAGCATTATAAGTGAAGTGATTTGTCTAGAACGCTGATAAGAGGCGATCAGTTCATCCATTTTTTCTGATAAAGCCCGGCGATTACCCGTTTCTGTCAATGGGTCACGTCTGATCAGCAAAGAGAGCTGGTCTTTTTGATAGTGCATTCTGGATGCAAATGTGTAACTAAATAAATTATTCACCACGAGTGACATCATCATCACCACAAATACCATCATCTCCATTTGATGAATCAGGGTGGAGGAAATTGCAGCTGCTGCCAGTAGGGTTAAAAATAATGCCAGGCGAGGTACGAGTACAAAAAACACCCCAACCATTGTTGGATAAGCCCAGTAAATAAGCGTAGGACCTTTTAGATATATGGCCAAGGTCACACCTACTAGTGCTAATACACTCACTACGAGGCTACAGTATTTTATTGTTCGTCTGATATAAACAACCGAACCCACGATCAACAATAGTATTACAATCAGGGTATCAATCAGACCTAAAGCCCAATCTGCCTGTAATAACCTTAAAATCGCAAATGGGGTAACGGCTAGCGCGGCCCCAAATGACAAGGATATCAGAATATATTCTTCGTTAGATCGCTGCATAGACACGCATATATAAAAATGTACTGTATATAAGTATAGAAAACTTCTGAGGCAATGCTAATTTAATCAGACATATGACAAACCATAATTTCTCGATCACTCACACCTGCACCATGTGCATACACATCTTACAGTCTCATAGCGCTAATTACTGAAGAGGAATTAAAATCACGGTTTCAATATCGGCCTTGTCAACATCATTAGGATCATTGACGTAACACTCAATCGCCTCATTTTTCAGAGACAGTCCCTGCGCGTTTGACCAATCAGAGAGAGCCTTATAGGTGTTAACACATTGTTGATACGGTCCACGGTGGACGCCTCGCACATATCGTCGACTCTCCAGTTCATGCGACTTGAGTATTCCTTTATCTGGCAGGCATTTTGAAGTTGGCATACCAACGTAGAAAT
>JBFFSQ010000072.1:0-13107 GCA_041572275.1 Gammaproteobacteria bacterium | reverse complement strand
CGACTACTGGACCCGCGAACTGGGGCTGGATATTGCGCTACTGAAGCAGGAGGTCGACCATCTCATTGCGGTACACCCCCACGTGAGCGAATTTCTCGATGCAGTGCGTGTCGCAGGCAAGCGGGTACTGCTGGCGAATAAAGAGGCTCTGGTGATGTCAGGTGCCATCTTTATGGATGAGATTAAGGCGCATGGTGCAGAATTGCTCCCCATCGATAGTGAGCATAATGCGATCTTTCAATGCATGCCAGGTGACTTTTACAAAGGCCTTGAGTCAACGGGTGTTGAAAAAATCCTGTTAACTGCCAGTGGCGGTCCATTTCGTACAACACCTATCCAGGAACTGGCTACCGTAACGCCGGAGCAGGCGGTGGCTCATCCCAATTGGGTCATGGGACAAAAAATATCTGTTGATTCAGCAACCATGATGAACAAGGGGCTTGAGGTGATCGAGGCCTGCTGGTTGTTCAATACTACGCATGAGAAGATTCAGGTCGTGATACATCCACAGAGTGTGATTCACTCTATGGTGAGTTACAACGACGGTTCGGTGCTGGCACAAATGGGTAATCCTGATATGCGCACACCGATAGCACATGCTATGGCCTGGCCTGAAAGAATTGAATCAGGCGTGGAACCTCTGGATATTTTCGAGGTCGCAAGATTGGAATTTGAAATACCTGACTTTAATCGTTTCCCTTGTTTGAGAATGGCTTACGAATCACTAAAAATGGGCGGTACTGCAACCACAATTTTAAATGCGGCCAATGAAATCGCAGTGGAAGCCTTTCTAAACAGGCAGCTAACCTTTACCCACATCGCAACGGTGATTGAGAAAACAATGGAATCGACGACGACACAATCGGCTGCAGATCTCGCAAGTATACTGGAGGCAGATTCATGCGCTCGCATAGAGGCACGTGAACAGGTTTCGCGTTTGGGTCTGATTTCATGAGCGCTGGTGGTCTACTCCATAATCTTATCTTTTTTATCATCGCGATAGGCGTGCTGGTGACCTTTCATGAGTTTGGGCACTACTGGGTCGCACGTCTATTAAATGTCAAAGTGATACGTTTTTCTGTGGGATTTGGCAAGCCTTTGTTGATGTGGAAAAAACAGAAAGGCGATGATGTGATTGAGTATGCCATTGCAGCAATTCCTCTGGGTGGCTATGTGAAAATGCTCGATGAACGAGAGGCACCGGTCGATTCTGAAGATCTTGACCGCGCGTTCAATCGTCAACCAGTAATGAATCGAATCGCGATTGTGGCAGCAGGTCCGCTGTTTAATTTTATACTGGCAATTGCACTTTACTGGGTGGTGTTCCTGAATGGGGAAGATGGCATCAAACCACTGATTGGTCAACCTGTGGCCGAATCAGTAGCGGCCCAGGCTGGATTCGCTGAAGAAGACCTGGTGTTACGTGTCGGTAATACAGACGTGCAAACCTGGCAAGCTTTCAGGATGGCTTTGATTGATCAGGGTATTGATGGTGGCGATCTGGTTATTAAGGTTAAGAATGCCGATCATATTGTGGTTGAACGTGTGTTGGCGATAGGCGAGCGTCATATCCTGGCTGATAAAGCCGATGTTATTGAGCAGTTTGGCTTTAGTTCATGGCGTCCCGTGTTATTGCCAGTGATTGGTGGTACTACGGAAACCGGTGCCGCTATTAAAGCCGGTCTTAAAAAAGGCGATCGCATCATCGCAGTTGATGGCCAAAGTATTAGTGACTGGAGTCAGCTTGTTGAGATTATCAAATCCAGTCCGTTGCGTAATCTTGAATTTCTGATACAGCGTGAAGGAGGTGAACAGTTTGTAACTGTGACGCCTGATATACGTGAAAATGGTGATCAGCCTGTAGGCTATATCGGTGTTTATCAGTATGTACCAGAGGATGTGATTAACAAACTCAAAACCCACATTGATTATAGTGTTTCAGATGCAATGATAAAAGCGTTTGAAAAGACCTGGACAATGTCGGTGCTGACTCTTCGGGTTTTGGGTAAAATGCTGCTCGGTGAAGCGGCACTGGAAAATATAAGTGGCCCAATAACTATTGCAACTTATGCGGGGGTTACTGCCAGTATTGGTCTACTGACTTATTTAAGTTTTCTGGCCATTATTTCAGTGAGTCTGGGTGTTCTAAATTTGTTGCCAGTGCCTATGCTGGATGGTGGGCATTTGTTTTATTATCTGATTGAGTTAATTAAGGGTTCTCCCGTATCGGAACGTTTTGAAGAGTTGGGGCAACAAGTGGGTTTGGCATTATTACTCATGTTAATGGGGCTTGCTATATTCAATGATATCCAGCGACTAATGAATTGAGATGAGAATGAATAAACGCTGGTTTTGGTTATTTGTGATTTTGTGTCTAAGTTCAGCTGTTGTGCATGCAACTGAGAATTTTGTTGTTAGTGATATTCGTATCGAAGGACTAGAACGAATTGCTGATGGTACATTGCTGAATTATCTGCCAGTCCATGTTGGTGATACCTTTGAAGTGACTCAGAGTGTATATGCCATACAGCAATTGTACAAAACTGGTTTTTTTAAAGATGTAAAGCTGGCACGTGATGGTAATGTCCTGGTGGTGCAGGTTGTTGAACGTCCGGCAATTGCTGATGTTACCTTCACGGGTAATAATGATATTGAAGATGAGCAGCTGCAAGATATCCTGAAAGAAATAGGAATTATTAAAGGCCGGGTTTTTAACCCTTCAGCACTGGATAAAATAGAACTGGGCTTAAAGCAACAGGCGTATTACAGTCAGGGAAAATATGGCGTACGCATTGATACCAAAGTAACTGAGCTGGAACAAAATCGGGTCAATATTGAGATTGATATTTCTGAAGGTGTTGTTGCGCATATCAAACAGGTAAACTTGATCGGCAATCAGGTCTTTGATGATGATACGTTATTTTCCGAGTTACAGCTGGGTGTACCTGGTTTCTGGAACTTCTTCAGCAGCATGGATGAATATGCCAAGCCAAAATTATCTGCAGATCTTGAAACTTTAAAATCTTATTATCAGGACAGGGGTTATATTCGTTTTAATATTGATTCAACTCAGGTCAGTATTACCCCAGACAAAAAAGATATTTATATCACTGTCAATATGCACGAAGGCGAGCAGTACACAGTCAATAAGGTTGATTTGGCTGGAGACTTTGTGGTTAATCAAGAAGAGTTAAAGTTCTTGCTGTTAATCAAACCTGGTGATGTGTTTTCCAGGCGTGAAATGACGGAAGGTAAAAACCTGCTGACTAAGCGGTTGGGTAATGAAGGTTATGCATTTGCTCGTGTCAGAGTAATTCCTGAAATTGATGACGACAAGAAACTGGTTAATCTGACATATTTTCTTGAGCCAGGAAAGAAAGTGTACGTGCGGCGTATTAATTTCACAGGCAATTACAAAACGCATGATGAAGTATTACGTCGTGAAATGCGCTTGATGGAAGGTGCAGAATTATCTAACGCAAAACTGGAGCGTTCTAAAATTCGTTTGCAGCGCCTCAGTTTTGTTGAAGAGGTCACTGTGAATCAGGAGCCAGTAGCTGGTTCCGATGACCTGGTAGACGTTAATATTTCGATTACTGAGCGCTTGTCTGGAAGCTTTAATGTTGGAGCGGGTTTTTCCCAGTCGCAGGGCTTTGTATTCAATCTGGGCCTGACCATGGAAAATCTACTAGGTACTGGTCAGCGACTGGCCGTTAACTTCAGTAATGATGATGCGAATAAAGTTTACAGTCTGTCGTTTACTGATCCATATTATACTGTTGACGGTATCAGTCGTTCACTGAGCTTCTCATACCGTAAGCGTGATGCACAAGAAGAAGACATTAGTAACTATCTTGAGAATAATTTTGGCGCGAATGTGAATTATGGTATTCCACTGACCGAATACGACCGTATTCAGCTAGGCTTTGGTATCGAGCGTACGCAGATTTTGAGAGGTATCGGCAGCCTGACGTCACAGGAGGTTAAGGACTTCATTAATCTCTATGGTGATGGCGCAACTGATGTAGACGGTTTCCTGGAAGCTTCCTTTGATGCGCTGACACTTAATGCGAGTTATTCTCATGATACCCGTAACCGAACGGTATTTGCTAATACGGGTAGTTCACAGTCGGTAGTTTTGAACGTGGCGGCTCCAGGTAGTGATCTTGAATACTATAAAGTGAATTATAAAACGAAGTTTTACTTTAGCATGACAGATGATCTGACTTTATTGATGAAGACAGATCTGGCTTATGGTGATGGTTACGGTGACACCACAAGTTTGCCGTTATTTGAGCGTTATTATGCCGGTGGCTTGCGGACTGTTCGTGGTTTTGAAAGTAATTCGTTGGGTCAATTAAATGAACTGGGTGATCCCCGTGGTGGCGACATCAGAACCGTTGCCGGTGCAGAAGTTATCTTTCCACTGCCTTTTGTGGAAAAAGCACCGAGCTCTGTACGCTTTAGCGCCTACTATGATATCGGTAACGTCTACCTGAAAGACGAAGGTGGCTTCGATAGCGAGCAGTTGCGCAGTTCTGTAGGACTTTCGTTTGTCTGGCTAGCTCCCATCGGGCCTCTACAGTTTAGTTGGTCGCGGCCAGTTGATAAAGAGCCCGGTGATCAGACCGAGAGCTTCCAGTTTAGTATTGGTTCATTCTTTTAAGGAAAAATTATTGTGAAAAAACAAATCTCACTAGTTGTGTTCATGTTGCTGTTGTCTACCTCATTATTTGCGGAAGGTCTCAAGATCGGTGTTGTGAATATGCAAAAATTGCAAAATCAGGCGCCTCAGATTCAGAAAATGGTTGCTGATCTGCAGAAACGCTTTGGACCGCAGAAAGAGCAGTTGGAGAAATTGGCACAAACCATTCAGTCAGATGAAAAGACATTAAAACAGAATGAGCTGCTGATGACGAAAGACAAGTTAACTGCAGCCAGGAAGGATCTGGTGGCGAAGGTTCAATCATTCCGTGAACAAGAAGCGCAACTGGGTAAAGAAATCCAGGTGGCAAGGAATCAGGAGCTAGCAGTGTTTAGTGACACAGTTAATAATATCCTCTCTGAGCTGGCCAAAAAGGATAAGTATGACTTGATTCTAAACGATGGCGTTGTTTACATGGATTCCAAACTGGATGTTACGGATAAAATATTAGCTGAGCTCAAAAAGCAATAACTAAGACTGAGTTATGGAATATACCCTTTCACAACTAGCTGAGCAGGTCGGCGGTACCATTGTTGGGAATGGCGATTGTGTGATCAGTTGTGTTGCACCGGTGGAAGATGCCGGTGCAGGCGCTATCAGTTTCGTCTCTAGCCCAAAGTTTGTTAAATACCTGGCTGATACCAGAGCTGAGGCTGTGATCGTTAAAGAAGCACAGGCTGTAGATTTGCCGGTGCCGGCTCTTGTAGTGACTAATCCTCGTGCTACTTATGGTCGAATTGCCAGTTTGCTCTATCCATCATTCAGGCCTGCTGCTGGCGTTCATGCCACAGCTGTGATCGAGAATCAGGCAAAGATTGATCCGAGTGCTTATATTGGTGCAAATGCCGTGATTGAATCAGGTGCCGTCATTGGCGCGAATACCTACATCGGTGCCGGTTGTGTGATTGGGCGAAATGCCCGGATCGGTACAAATACCTATATACATGCCAATGTAACTGTTTATTTTGATTGTCATGTCGGTAATGACTGTATAATTCATTCGGGTGCCGTGATTGGAGCAGATGGCTTCGGCTTCGAGCATGATGAAGGCAGCTGGGTGAAGATTCCTCAGATTGGTATCGTTCGCATTGGCAATCAGGTTGAAATAGGTGCCTGTTCAACGGTTGATCGTGGTGCAGTCAGTGACACGGTTGTTGAAGATGGCGTCAAACTGGATAACCATATCCAGATTGGTCATGGCGCAAAAATTGGTGAGCATTCAATCATGTCGAATGGAGTTGGCGTGGCTGGTAGCACGACGGTTGGTAAAAATGTGATTGTCGGTGGTATGGCAGGAATTCGAGATAATATTGAAATTGCAGATAATGTTATGATTACCGCAATGTCTCTGGTCTCAAAATCACTAGATAAGCCGGGTTCATATTCATCTGGGACACCGATTGATGATACGCGGAACTGGCGAAAAAATACTGTACGATTCAGGCAGCTAGATGAGTTAGCGAAACGAGTTCAGCAACTGGAAAAACTGGTTAATAAGTAAATAATATTGAGGTAACCACTTTGAATACAATGGATATAAATGAGATAGCTAAGACACTTCCACATCGCTATCCCTTTCAGTTAGTTGATAAGGTCCTTGATTATGAAGTGGGTAAATGGCTGACAGCCGTTAAAAATGTCACGATAAATGAGCCTTTCTTTGGTGGGCATTTTCCTGGCTATCCAGTGATGCCAGGCGTGCTGATCATGGAAGCTCTGGCCCAGGCCACAGGCTTACTGGGTTTCAGGACCATGGAAGAGAGTCCAAGTGATAATGTACTTTACCTGTTTGTGGGTATTGATAATGCTCGCTTCAAACGACAGGTCGTTCCGGGTGATGTGCTTACTTTGCATGTAGAGTTGCTCAAGCGCTCAAGAAATATCTGGAAATTTGATTGTGTAGCCAAAGTCGGTGACGAGTTGGCAGCAAGTGCTATTATTATGTGTGCAGCCGCTGAAAAACCTGCCGAGTAATTGAACGCCTAGTATGATACATGAAACAGCTATTATCGATCCATCGGCACAGATTGCCGATGATGTTGAGATTGGTCCATATACAATCGTCGGTGCCGATGTGGAAATTGGTGCTGGTACTTGGGTTGGGCCACATGTTGTTATCAATGGTCCGACACGCATAGGTAAAGATAACCGTATTTTTCAGTTTGCTTCTGTGGGTGAGCAACCACAGGATTTGAAATATGCAGGGCAGCCAACTCGCCTTGAAATAGGTGATAGAAATACTATTCGTGAAAATGTAACGCTACATCGAGGCACGGTAGAAGATCAAGGCGTGACTCGCATAGGTAATGACAACCTGCTAATGGCCTATGTGCATGTGGCTCATGACTGCACAGTGGGTAATAATATAATTCTGGCGAATTCGGCATCCCTGGCCGGTCATGTGACGGTTGAGGATCATGCCATTCTCGGTGGTTTTACTCTGGTTCATCAGTTCAGCCGAATTGGTCGTCATTGCTTCACCAGTATGGGATCAGCGGTGAATCGTGATGTACCACCATATGTGGTGGTCTCAGGAAACTATGCCAAACCAAATGGTATTAACAAGGAAGGGCTCAGGCGTCGAGGATTTGAACCTGAGGTGATCCGAGCCATCGTGAATGCCTATAAAATCATGGTCAGATCCCATACACCAAGAGCTGAAGCGCTCGAAGCCGTACAGCCACTGGTTGAGCAGTTTGCTGAAGTAAAAGCCTTTGTTGATTTCATTAATACTAGCCAACGTGGCATAGTGCGCTAAAGTTCACAAAAAATTTGTGAAAAAAATACCAAAATAACTACTATTACAACATCTCCCTGGAGTTATTCATGAATAAAGTCGTTCTCTCCATGGCTGCGGCCATGAGTCTGGTTACAAGCACTGCGCAAGCAGATTTTTTAGGGCTGTATGTCGGGGCAGGCTCATGGAGTCATGATCCGTCAGGGAGCTTCAATTCAGTTGGTGATGCGTCCATCGATCTAGGCTCTGATCTTGCGCTGAGCGATGAGAGCGAAACCTACAGCTATATCGCTTTTGAGCATCCAGTACCTTTGATTCCGAATATTCGCTTTGAATCTACTGGCTTGACCCACGAAGGCAATGCCGGATCAGTTACATTCAATGGTCAGACTGTGAGTGGAGCGTCTGTGATTTCACTGGATAGTACTGATACCGTGCTGTACTGGCGTTTGCTGGATAATTGGGTTAATTTTGACCTGGGCCTGAATGCCCGTAAACTGGATGGTGAGTTTTCTGTTGGCGCTCAAACGAAACCTCTGAGTGAAACGATTCCGATGGTCTATGTTGCCGCTCAGTTTGATATGCCGTTTACTGGCCTGTCCGTAGGTGCTGATTTAAACTACTCCGGACTGGACGGTAATACACTGGAGGATCTACGTATCCGAGCCATCTATGAGATGGGTGTAATTGGTTTTGAGGGTGGCGTGCGGACTACATCGATCAAGCTGGATGATGTCGATGGTGTGAATGCTGATCTGGAATTTGATGGTATTTTCCTGGGTGCGTTTCTTCACTTCTAGCTAATTAAAGTTATTTGTTGATGGTTGATCGTTAATTGTTTAAGCCAATTATCCTGATCAACCATCAACCCTGACCTAATCAGAGTTCTAAATCTTACTCATCAGCATGTCATAGGCAAGCTGGGCCACATTGTTGGAGCCACCTTCTTTGCCTAGTTTGGCTTTGACCTGATTAAGCTCATGAATCATGTATTTGCGATAGTCATTGTCAGTGAGGATTCGACTGATTTCAGCGGCGATCTTATCAGGCTGAGCCTCATGTTGAATAAACTCCCGGACGATATTTTTTTCCGCGACAATATTGACCAGACCTATGTGGTCAATGGTGACCAGGCGCTTGAGGATGAAATAGGATAGCGGGGCGATTTTGTAGGTGATTGCACTAGGGATGCCCATTAAGGCAATTTCAAGTGTGGCGGTACCGGATGCGGCGATGATGGCATCACAGACCTGCATTACATCATAGGGTCGGTCTTTAACCGTATGGACCTCGAGTGACTCGAAGTCCTTTAGATAGGGTTCGATATCGCTGAGTTCGAGGCTGCTGGCAATGGGCAGAATGAACTGCAGATCGGGGTGTTGCTGCTTGAGTAAGGTGGCTGATTCCAGCTGCACTGGGAGCACGCGCTTAATTTCACCCTTGCGGCTGCCAGGGAAGAGACCTATTACGCGCTTGCCCATATCCAGTGAGTAGTCGTTCATGGCCTGATCGAGGCTTTTTTCAGCTTTGGCTTCATCGACTAGCGGGTTGCCGACAAAGCGAACGGGAACATTGGCGTCTTTATAGAATTTTTCTTCGAAGGGGAAGAGAACAGCCATCATATCAATGATTTTGCCGATTTTATGCACTCGGTGTGGGCGCCAGGCCCAGACTTGCGGGCTGATATAGAACAGGACCTTGACCCCGCATTCTTTGGCGCATTGGGCCAGCTTGAAGTTAAATTCCTGATAATCGACCAGAATCAGTAAATCCGGTGGGTTACGGCGCAGATCCTCCCGTAAACGGTTCAGTACGCCCATGATTTTACGATACTTGGCCAGTACTTCTACGATGCCGACTACGGCAATATCTGAACAATCGATCAAGGGACTGGCGCCAGCCTCCCTTAGTTTGATACCGCCCAGACCTCTCACTTGAATATCCGGTTCGATTTTGTGCAGGGCTTTTACCAGGTTGGCTGCATGTAAGTCGCCGGAGGCTTCTCCGGCACTGATCATGATGGTTTTGGGCATGGGGGATCTTTGAGTATCTGTTTTAATTGTGGCATCTGATAGAGCTGTTTCGGAAATTTTTTGTACCCGATGGTCTCGGTTGATGCGTTATATCTTGCTCAATTGGTCGGCGTTTCTATAAGATGCCAGACCTTTAAACCAGAAATATTGTACCGGAAACTATGACAGACGACATTGATTTTGACCTGAGTCCGTATCGATATATTGCGGGTGTGGATGAGGCAGGTAGAGGCCCACTGGTAGGTGCTGTAGTGGCAGCTGCCGTTATCCTTGATCCTGACAATCCAATTGCCGGATTGAATGACTCCAAAAAACTGACAGAAGCCAAACGTGAGCACCTGGCTGAGTTGATCAAAACTCAGGCTCTGGCCTGGTCAGTGGCTTCGGTTTCGGCTGCCGAAATTGATCGAATAAATATTTTACAGGCCAGTTTGCTGGCAATGAAAAGGGCAGTGGAGGGGCTTGATGTTGAAGTGGATCTGGCGCTCATTGATGGTAATCGATGTCCTGAGTTAGCTTGCCAGTCTGTTGCGATTGTTAAAGGAGATAGTAGGGTGGCTGCTATTTCGGCAGCTTCAATTCTGGCCAAGGTTGATCGTGATCATCAGATGTATCAATTGCATGCACAATATCCGCATTTTGAATTTAATCGACACAAGGGGTATCCCACCAAATTGCACCGGGAGCTACTGGATCAGTTTGGCCCCTGTCCTGAGCATCGAAAATCCTTTGGGCCAGTGAAGAAATTCAAATAAAACAATAGTTTATATTATATTATTGATGTCTATTGTAGGTCGATGTTTACATGTGTTTTTAAAATTTTGCCAGAAATCAGGTTTTTTCTTCAAAAGTGGTATGACAGCTGGGTAACCAGACTGTTTTCGGGTTGAAAGTGGTAAATGAGCAGCTTGGTTACCGTATTTGTCTGGCTGAAATGGAGTCTTGCGCCCCTTCGTTGCACGGAGGATAATACTTCTTTCAGAGGCGAAAAAGCCCTGTTTTGGGATGATTAAAATTCCATCTAATAACAATAAAAACATATACTTATTGAGTTTAGTTAACCTACTTTATTAAAGTTAAAGAAGCAATATGAATCCACGCTTTGTCCATCTGCGACTGCACACTGAATATTCACTGGTTGATGGCATTGTCCGTATCAAGCCTTTAATGGCGACAGCGCAGGAACAGGGAATGCCGGCGCTGGCGCTCACGGATCAGAGTAATCTGTTTGCGATGGTCAAGTTTTATCGAGCCGCTATGGCGGCTGGTATCAAACCTATTATTGGCGTTGATGTCTGGATTCGCCCCGCGGTAGAGAGTGAGCCGCCATTCCGCATGGTGCTGTTGTGTCAGAACAATGAGGGGTATCAGAACCTGACTCAACTGGTGTCAAAATCGTATCTGGAAGGTCAGCACGGAGGCATACCAATCATCGAGGTGGATTGGTTGCGGGAATTGAGTAATGGCCTCATTGCCTTGTCCGGTGCCAAGGATGGTGATGTCGGTCGCGCTTTGCTGGCGGGTAACCAGATTCTGGCAGAAGAGTTACTGAGAGCCTGGCAGAGTATTTTTCCTGATCGATATTACCTGGAGTTGCAGCGTACGGGGCGTGAGGGTGAGGAGGAATACCTGCATGCAGCGGTGAGCCTCGCGCTGGCTACTCAGACTCCAGTGGTGGCCACCAATGATGTGCGCTTTCTGGAGCAGAAAGATTTTGCCGGACATGAGGTCAGAGTTTGTATACATGAGGGGCGTGCCCTGGATGATCCCCGAAGACCTAAACATTTTAGCGAGCAACAGTATTTACGTTCTGAAGCGGAAATGCTGGAACTGTTTTCTGATATTCCAGAGGCCCTGGAGAATTCAGTAGAAATTGCTCGTCGATGTAATTTAACTGTACGTCTGGGTGAAAGTTTTCTGCCCAATTTTCCGATCCCCGAAGGCGAGACCATCGATAGCTATTTTGCACGGGTGGCGGAAGACGGACTGGAAAAACGTCTAGAAGTCATTATCCGTCCTGATGATCCTGATGCGGAAGCCAAACGCCAGCTCTATTATGATCGCCTGAAAACTGAAATCGACGTTATAACGGGCATGGGTTTCCCCGGTTATTTCCTGATCGTGGCTGACTTTATCCAATGGTCAAAAGATAATCATATACCAGTTGGTCCGGGTCGTGGCTCTGGTGCCGGTTCTCTGGTCGCCTATGCGATGCTGATCACTGACCTTGATCCACTGGAGTTTGATCTCCTGTTTGAACGTTTTCTTAACCCTGAGCGTGTATCCTTGCCGGATTTCGATGTCGACTTCTGTATGGAAGGTCGCGACCGTGTCATCGATTATGTAGCAGGTCGTTATGGTCGCCAGAGTGTGTCACAGATTATCACCTATGGCTCTATGGCTGCGAAGGCGGTGGTGCGTGATGTGGGGCGTGTGCTGGGCTTGTCCTATGGCTTTGTTGACCGAATTGCCAAGATGATTCCCTTCGAGATCGGCATGACCCTGACCAAGGCATTGGAGGAGGCAGACGATCTGGCCAGTGCTTATAACAATGAAGAGGAAGTCCATGAATTAATTGACATGGCCTTATCTCTGGAGGGGCTGGCCAGGAATGCGGGCAAACACGCGGGGGGAGTGGTTATCTCGCCCTCGTTATTGACAGACTTTACGCCACTGTATTGTGAACAGGGGGGGCAGAGTATTGTCACCCAGTTCGACAAGGATGACGTCGAGGCCATTGGTCTGGTTAAGTTTGACTTTCTCGGATTGAGAACCCTGACGATTATTGACTGGGCTGTAGCTAACATCAAGGCTCGTCATGCAGATCAGGCAGACCTGGATGTCAATTTGCTGCCACTGGATGATGAAGGTGCGTTTACCCTGCTGAAGGCCGCTGAAACCACGGCGGTGTTCCAGCTTGAATCCAGTGGTATGAAAGACCTGATCAAGCGGCTCCAGCCTGACTGTTTTGAGGATATCATCGCTCTGGTGGCCCTGTTCCGGCCGGGGCCTCTGCAATCGGGCATGGTGGATAACTTTATCAACCGTAAGCATGGTCGTGAAGCGGTGTCTTATCCTGATGTCCAGTGGCAGCATGAATCCCTGAAGCCGATTCTGGAACCTACCTACGGCATTATCCTGTATCAGGAACAGGTTATGCAGATCGCACAGGTGTTGTCAGGTTATACCCTGGGCGGTGCCGATATGTTACGTCGTGCGATGGGTAAGAAAAAACCTGAGGTTATGGCCGAACAGCGTGCCGTATTCAAGAAGGGTGCGCTGGCCAATGGTATTGACGGCGAGCTGGCTATGAAGATCTTCGATCTGGTAGAAAAGTTTGCCGGCTATGGTTTCAACAAATCTCATTCGGCTGCCTACGCGTTACTGTCCTATCAAACCTGCTGGCTGAAACATCATTACCCGGCAGAGTTTATGGCCGCGGTGTTGTCTGCTGATATGGATAATACCGATAAGGTGGTAGTGCTTATCGAAGACTGTCATCGCATGTCGATGGAAGTGTTGCCACCAGATATCAATCGTTCAATTTATAAATTCAGTGTACCCACTGATAGTCAGGTACTGTATGGTCTGGGTGCAATTAAAGGTGTCGGACAGGCGGCGCTTGAGGGCAT
>JBFFSQ010000071.1:0-13148 GCA_041572275.1 Gammaproteobacteria bacterium | reverse complement strand
GTGATGATGTCATTAGAATTTCACCTCAGCTCCGGCAGTAAAGGTAATGCCCTGGTTAACAACAATGGAGAGATCTTCGGCGTCATAGACACCATCTTCATTACTGTCTCGGTAGCCGCGAGCTGTGTTGTAATAGTCTTCGTCAAGCAGGTTGTCGATGCGAGCAAATACAGCCCAGTTATAATTTTTAGTGGTACGAGAGTAGTTCACCAGTAGATTGACGACGGTATGCCCACTAACTTCTTCCTGGTTGATTTCATCGACATAGTAGCTGCTGGTGTAATCAAATTCAGTGGTGATGAGCCAGTGATTGCCGATTTGGTTATACAGATTTAAATTTAGATGATGATCAGGTGTGCGAGGAACATCATTACCTGTATTGTTATAAGGGGTAAGGCAATTAATAAGCGTTGATGGGAAGCCGCCATAAACTTCTGTTGCTCCCGGTGGACATACACCAGCAACCGGTTCCGTTTGCAGGTTAAACAGTGGGTAGTTAGTGTATTTGGCATTAAGGAAGGTATAGGCCAGCTCCCAGGTGAAGGTTTTACTCGCTGTTCCGAGTAGAGACATTTCTAAACCACGATTACGAATGTCACCGATATTTTCATAGGTACTGGTTGCATCGGTGGTGTATTGACCTGCCGAAGCCTGAATATAATCTTCACGCTCAAGCTGGAAGATGGCCAAGTCGAGTTCGACCGGTGTATTGCCCCAATGCATGCTGGAACGCAGACCAATTTCCATGTTGGTAGCGGTTTCTTCTACCAGATCAGGGTTAGCAGCCGTTCGACTGGTGGGTGAATTACTGCCTATAAATAGCTGGGTTACAGTTGGGGCACGGAAACCGGTTGAGGCATTACCATACAGGTCCAAATCAGTTTTCAATGCATAATTAGCACCCAGACGCCATGAACTGATATTAAAATCTTTGGTTCCATTATTGGCTGAATCCAAGTTGTCAGTGTAATCGAGTTCGATATTGTCATAACGTCCATTAGCTGTCAGTGTCAGTTGTTGCGAGGTTTGAAATTTAACTTCACCATACACAGCCTGTACTTGTTCATCTGTTTCATTGTCCTCTTTCAATGAGCCTACTGTGCACGGGCCCCATGCATCAGCACAATCCAGGAAGGTGACTTGATTGTCGTATGTATTGTCACGTAAATCAGCGGCCAGCATCCAGGCGAGTTTTTCACCACCTGCTCGGTATTCTGTTTTTAGTCCCTGTTGTAGCTGATCATAGTTGTTCAAGTAATTGTACAGGGTTGGGTCAGCACTGGTGGGTGAGGAATTGTAATCAGTTTCATCTGTAAACTGATACAGGTTAACCATCAGGTTGTCATTACCAGCAATATCTTTTGAATAGGTGGTAAAAATTTTCTGTAAAGAGACATCGTAATTGTTAGCATAATCATTGTAGTCGATAATGTTTTCACTTTTCGGATCAATCTCGGCAGCAGTTACACCGGTGACGGTGCCGTGACTATTTTTTAAACGATCTGCCACCTCAAAGCCGAGTGTGATATCGCTGCTGTCATCCACATAGTATTGTAATTTTCCGTTGAGATAGTCAGACTCGGAATCCGAATCATCATGGTAACCATCTATTTGGCGGTGTGTATACTGGATATGACCATTGGCTTTTTCGTTAGCAAAACCGGCGCGGGCTAATTCTTTATCGTAACCAAAGCTACCAGCCTCAGCAGCAAGCTTATAACCTTTATACTGTGCACCCCGTTTGGTGGTGATAATCACTGCACCGGATAATGCATCATCACCGAATAGATAAGAGGCCCCACCTTTAATGACCTTAATGGATTCGATGTTATCGAGATCGATATTGACGCGACCTGTGCGCTCAAATACCGGGACGCCATCAATGACTACGGCGACGCCAGGTTTCTCGCCCATGAATACCTGATTTTCAACACCACGGATATGAATTTTGAGTGAGTCGCCGCTTTGTAACTCGGTGGTCACCCCTGGAATTGACTGTAATAACTGCTGGATATTCTGAGTATGTGCTTCGTCCACCTGTTTTCCACTAATGGTTCCAATATTTGATGGTTCCGAGCGTTTATTTTCGAAGCGATCGGCTATGGTGCTGGATTCAACTTGAATCAGCCCCAGGTCTTCAGCCTGTGTCGTAGCTGTTAAACCGAGCAATCCCATACTGAGTAATGTAACTAGCCCTCTGTTATTTTTTGATACCGCTATTTTCATTGTTTAGACTCTTCTTATTGGATATAGATAGACAATCTATCTTTATAAGCAGGTAATGGGCCAATAGATAAGTGATTGAAAGTATTGGGAAGCTTTCCTGGTGCGCAGGTATAACTGTGTTAAATGACGCGGTTTTGTTGTGTTATATGACTCAGGTCAACGTCGAAACAAAAATACAGGCATCTTGTTCGTGATCGGCTCGAAAGCTGGCAATGTGTAGTATGATTTAAAGTAAATTACAAGAATAAACAGCCTTGATTCGTTTGTGACGAATGAGTAAAAGGCCAGCTAAAAGGTTACAGAAACATGTGTGGTATTTGTGGTGAATTTAGATTTGATGGTGCAGCACCGGATCTGGCCTTAACGCATAAAATGATGACGAAACTGGAACGTCGTGGCCCAGATCATGGTGGCAGTTATTCCGACGGGCCCGTGGCGTTAGGTCATCGGCGTTTGGCAATAATCGACTTGTCTCCTCATGCTAATCAGCCTCTGGTGGATCAGGAGCTAGAACTGGCGCTGGTGTTCAATGGCACAATTTATAATTTTCCTGCGTTGCGTTCTGAATTACAGGATAAGGGTTATCATTTTTTTTCTACCGGTGATTCCGAGGTTATTCTAAAGGCGTATGCGGAGTGGGGTGAGGCCTGTGTTGAACGTCTGCATGGCATGTTTGCCTTCGCCATCTGGGATATGGCGAAACAGCGATTGTTTCTTGGTCGCGATCGCATGGGTATCAAGCCCCTGTATTACACGTTTAATCATCAGCGCTTACGTTTTGCCTCCAATATTCAGGCACTGCTAGCGGCAGGGGATGTGGACACCTCGATCAATCCGGTGGGTTTGCATCATCAACTGACATTGCACGCGGTGATTCCTGCACCCCACACCATCCTCTCTGGGGTCAAAAAAATGCGACCGGCGCATACTCTCTGTTTCAAGGCCGATGGTAGCTACCATGAAGAGGAATACTGGCGTTTGAAAGCCACCCGGCCAACAGAAAAACGCAGTGATGAGGAATGGATAGAAGCCATTCATGAGAGTCTGAAATCCGCGGTGGAAAAACGCAAAACTATTGCTGATGTACCCGTGGGGGTGCTCCTGTCCGGTGGTCTGGATTCCAGTCTGCTGGTTGGTCTGTTAGCTGAGGCAGGTGTTGGCAATCTGAAAACATTCACCGTGGGGTTTGAAGATCAGCCGGAGGAAAAGGGTAGCGAGTTTGAGTATTCTGATCCGGTGGTGGAGCGCTTTGGAACTGAGCACCACAAGTTCTTTATCCAGAATGACAAAGTGATGAGTTACTTACCGGATGCGGTACAGGCCATGGCCGAGCCTATGGTTGGCCAGGATGCGGTGGCGTTTTATATGCTTTCAGAGCAGGTCTCCAAAGAAGTTAAAGTGGTACAAAGTGGTCAGGGTGCCGATGAAGTTTTTGGCGGTTATTTCTGGTATCCACAAATGCATGAGGCCGAGGGTGAGGATGAGTTAACGCGCTTTGCTAGTCGCTACTTTGATCGTGATCATGAGGAATATCTGGAGACGGTGGCAGATCGCTTCCACGGTGAGGATCATACCAGTCAGGTCATTGCTCAGCTGCTGGCTCAGGGTGATGCTGATGAATACCTGGACAAGGTGCTGCGTATGGATGTGACGACACTCATAGTCGATGATCCGGTCAAACGAGTCGATAACATGACGATGGCCTGGGGTTTGGAAGCTCGTGTGCCCTTTTTAGATCATGAACTGGTGGAACTGGCTGCGAGTATGCCCAGTCACCTGAAGCTGATGGATGGCGGTAAGTATGCACTGAAAAAAATTGCCCGCGGTTTAATTCCTGATGCTGTGATTGATCGTCCCAAAGGTTATTTTCCTGTGCCCGCGTTAAAGTTTGTACGGGGTGAGTTCCTGGCCTTTATGCAAGATGTGTTACTAAATGATGTGGCAAAACAGCGAGGTTTGTTCCAGCCCGCCTATGTCGAGAAGTTACTGGCAAGTCCCGAGGATTACCATACCCGTTTACAGGGCAGCAAGCTCTGGCATCTGGCACTGCTGGAGTTGTGGCTTCAGACACATGTGAACGCATGAGGTGAATAGCAGATGAAAAGAAACTGGCTGTTTGTGTTTATTTTATGCTTGCCGTTAAGTATTGCAGTCGCAGATCAGCAGCGCCAGGTGCCAAAAACCATTGCTGGCGCCATGAGTGTAACCGCTGAAGAAGTGGTGGCTTTAATTCTGGCCCAGCCTGATCTGGTTGTCATTGATGCGCGAAAAAAAACAGAATATCTGAAAGGCCGTATTGAAGGCGCCATCAATCTACTTAATACACAGATGAGTCAACACGTGCTGGCAAAGATCGCACCCAAAAAGTCACAGAGTCTCGTGTTTTATTGTAATGGCTTGCGCTGTCTGAGAAGTTCGGATGCAGTTAAAAAAGCCGTCGGTTGGGGTTATACCAATATTTTCTGGTTCCGTGGTGGCTGGAAAGAGTGGACAGAAAAGCGACTGCCGGTGATCAGCGGTTGAGCTATAGCAGGCTTAATTTTTCTGGATTGTTATTCTATGCAGATTGAGCGTTTTTCCCTAAAAGCCTTAACCATTGCAATCTTTATCATGATTGGTGTAGTGGCGATTGTGCTGTCGTTGTTGGCCGGCAGTTATTTTAGGCAGGCGGCACTGGATGCACAAATAAAAAGTCTGTCACGGGTAATTGAGGTTGCCTCTCAGGAAATGCTCAAGCAGGTTAGGGGTTACACGTTTGATCTGGGTATGCGCCTGGGTAACAGCCCAGATGTTATCCAGGCCCTGAATTCCCCTATGAACAGCAGTAGTCACCATCAACTGGAACAGCTACTGGATGACCCTTTCATTAATGGCTTTGTCGGTTTTTCCAATGTTAGTCTGGAAAAAATTCGGATTTACAATCTGGACTATGAGTTGATTGCTGCTAGTCATGAAGGCCTGGAGTCTATGAACTCATCTATGCCCGCTTTTTTGCGCCAGGCGGTCGAAAACAGACACGGTGTAGAGCGTCTGAAAGCAATGGATGTACTCTGGGTGTCTGCCAATGGTCCTTTAAATTCCACGCTGGTGCCTGTTGGTGGTTTGCGCTTGCTGGGTTATCTTGAGGTGGTCGTTAACCCGGCGTTTAATTTGCCTGATATCAGTAAAATCACCAAAACACCCGTTAGTGTTGGGCTGGCTGGCGATGCAGATACTTCACAGATGCAGCATCAGGAGGCGGGCTTTTTGCCAGTTGAATATATATTGCCTGCTTCAGATGGTCAGCCCGCATTCAGGATTATTGGATATGAAAATGTCAGTGGGCTGAACCAGTCGATGACAACGACGCAATGGGTCACTACCGGTGGTTTTCTGTTTCTGAGTCTGAGCACGTTGGCTTTTGCGCTCTGGTTGTTTAATCGTTTTCTATTCAAGCCACTCGGACGAATGATTCAGGAAATGAAACAAATGACTCAGGGCAAGCTTGAACTGACGACTGTAAGAGATAGAGAAGGCGTCAGTGAAATTTCGATTCTGGCCGACAGCTTTGATGCCATGGCGAACCAGGTCATACAACGTACCAATGATTTAGAGCGGTTACTGGAACTGGATGGTAGTGCCATCATGTGTTTTGGTTATGACAACGAAGCTGTTTACTTTAACAAAAGTGCCAGTCAGTTGCTGGGTTATGGCCGTGATGAAGTGGCCGAGCTGGATGCAGTTGATGTTTTCGCAGAAAATATTTTTCAGTCATTTCAAAACTCGGATCAGTCCGCAGAGCCTGAGCAAAAATCCCGGATCAGAGTCAACTGTTGTCGCAGAGATGGCAGTATGTTTGAGTGTGAGGCAGTTATTAATCCACTCTCGATTATGGGGGGCTATGGCTATGCCGTGGTGATGCATCCTGTACATGAGAATGACGGCCCTCGACAGACTCAAAGTTTCGTCAATACGCTGGAACAAAATGAACAGCGTATGAATGCAATTGAACAATCACTGAACAGCATACTGGAACTGGCCAGGAAAAACCCGGGGGTGGTGAATGTTATCCGCCCCTTTGCGTCATCGACAGCGGCCGAAAGTATAACTGTGAGCGACAGGTCTGTTTTGCGTGAAACTGTGGTCAATGTGATGACGGCGGCTCTGGCCTGTTGGGAGCATGAGTTGGGTAAGAGCAAACTTGAGTTTGCGGAACAAAGTGGAATCTGGCCTGTGTATATCGATAAGTCGACACCTACCACGCGGACACTGGATAAATATCTGCATATTGACAGTTGTCCACAAAAACCCCGTAGTCAACGGGTGATCGACAGTGCTGAATTTGTGTTGCGTCAGGTGACTAAGCCCGGGCCTTACCGCCAAAAGCTGGTGGAAGCACTGTCTCTATTTCGTGCCACGCTTTCAGGGGTCAGCATTTAAGTGCCTGTTGTAGTGCAGGGTAATGTCTTAATTATCCAGTAGTTTACGAACATGCTGTAACAGCTCGAGGGCTTTGAAAGGCTTATACAGGATGTTTTGGTGGAGCGCATCATCGCGCTGATTTCTCTGCAGGTTATCGGTAAAGCCACTGACGAGCTGAATTTTAATATCAGGCTGAAGTTCTTTGATTTTAGTGGCCAGTTGATAGCCGTCCAGGCCAGGCATGATGATATCTGAGATAACTAGATCCACATGTTGTTGCTGGAGTTCAGCCAGTGCTTCGTCGGCATTGTGGGCAATCAAGGTTCGATAGCCTGCGTTGTTGAGAATGTGACTAACCAGGGTTGCAAGTTCAGGCTCATCATCCACCACCAGAATGCATTCTGATCCCTGTGTTTTTGCCATGCCCTGGATTTCGTCTGTTTCTGCTGGCTGGTGCGAGTCGCCGTGGCGCGGAAAATAGAGGGTAAAGCGGGTGCCTTGTCCAGGCTCTGAGTCAACGGTGATGGTACCTCTGCTGCGATGGACAAAACTGTAGACTTGGCTGAGTCCGAGGCCGGTGCCTTTTTCAGCCTTGGTGGTATAGAACGGATCAAATATTTTGTTGATGGTATCGTTATCAATACCAGTGCCCGTATCTGTGATTGAAAAGGCGACATAATCACCCGGGCTGATTTCCAGTGCCACACAGTCTGTTTCGTCTAGTACCTGGTTATCGGTACTGAGCGTCAGCTGGCCGCCGTCTGGCATGGCGTGGGCCGCATTGATACAGAGGTTAATGGTGGCATCTTCCAGGTCGCTCTTGTCCAGCAATGTGGTCCACAGCTGGTCGTTCAGGTCCAGAGTGAGCTGAATACGGGCAGTCAGTGTAGTGTTCAGCATGTGGCGAGTATCTTTAAGGATGCGGTTGATGTCGGTGACATCTGTATTACTGGCCTGGACCTTGGAGAATGTCAGTAGTTTGCGTGTCAGTTTCGCGCCTCGCTCACCGGCATGCACAATATGGTCAGTCAAACGACTCAGCCGTTCATTGTCCGCCAACTCGTGCTGTAGCATGTCAGCATAACCGAGAATGATGCCCAGCATATTGTTGTAGTCATGGGCAATACCACCGGTAAGCTTGCCGAGGGCGTCCATTTTCTGTGTGCGGCGTAACTGTTCTTCCTGCAGTTTCTGTTTACTGATATCCATACACGAGCAAATGAAGCGGCGTTCTTCATTGCTGGAAGGTAGCTCGTTAATGGCGACATGTAATGGGAACAGGGTGCCGGATTTATGTTCAGCGAGTAGTTCTCTGATCGGACTGGCGTGCTGACCGGACATAAGAAAATTACTCATGTAGTCTTCAGTGGTATCTTGATGGGGGGCGGGGACACAGTCCTGGATATTCTGACCGACCAGTTCCTGCTCCTGATAGCCAAAGATATTACATGCCGATGGATTGATGCTGAGAATACGACCCTGTTCATCGATAATCAGAATACCAATGACAATATTGTTGATGATTTGCCTGAGGTCCTGTTCTTTTAGGCGTAGCTCGTCCGTGGTCTTTCGATGCTCGGCGCGTATTGCCGCTTCATGCAATTCTCGATATAGGGCAGGAACCAGACGGGTCAGATTATCTTTGAGCACATAGTCATGGGCGCCAGCTTTCATCGCAGCCACGGCTGACTGGTCGTCGATCATCCCGGAGACAATAATGAAAGGCAGGTCCTGGCCTGAGTCACGGAGGATTTCCAGGGCATCGATGGAACCAAAACTCGGCATGCTATGATCGCAGATGATGGCATCAATTGTATGGGTTTTGAGTGCTTCAGCCATGGCTGAAGCCGTATCGACATGGTGATAATGCAGGTCGAAACCGCTCTTTTTCAGCACGCGTGCAATCATCAGAACATCATCTTCCTGGTCTTCAACAAGCAGCAACGTGAGTGGTGTATCTGGCATATAGCAGCAAATAATGAGGTCTATGATGTTTCGACGTATATACAGAAATATAGCCTATTATTAGCCAGGTTATGATGGTTTATACCGGAGACGCCCCTGTTTCATGGAAAATTAAGGATATATTGTAGATTTAGTGAATAACAGTAGCTAAAAATTCGGTAAAACTATGTTTTCTACGGGCTTGAAATTCGTAAACTCGACCCGATATAGTTGTTAATTCTAATTTTTAAGAGGTGCTGTATGGATGTTTTAGAACGAATTGATGAACAGGTTAAGAAAAGCCCTGTCATCATCTTTATGAAAGGTACTCCTCAGTTCCCATCCTGTGGATTTTCCAGCCGTACAGCTGAAGCCTTGAAACAGTGTGGTCACGAATTCGCCTATTGCAATGTACTGGCTGATCCAGAGATTTTTGAAAATCTGCCTCGCTATGCGGACTGGCCAACATTTCCACAGGTATATATCAACGGTGAGTTGATTGGTGGCTGTGATATTACGCTGGAAATGTTCGAGAAGGGTGAGTTGCAGAAGATGATTGAGGAAGCGGTTAAGGCTTAAGGCTCGATTGTTTGAACTTAAAGAGGCCCGCGCTGGAAACAGTGCGGGCCTTTTTGTTGTTAGACGACAATTTGGTTACGGCCATTGGCCTTGGCTTCATAAAGCTTTTCGTCGGCGCATTTAATCAGGTTTTGTACAGACGGTTTTTCACCTTCACCCTGGTAGAAACATACACCCATGGAAACGGTCAGGTGCAAATCACCGGCGGTGGTTTTGAACGGACGCTGGTTGATATTGCTTAATACGCGATCCAGCGTGGTATGTTTGAAATTCTCCGGTCGAGTGTAGTGCATGATAATACCAAACTCTTCACCGCCCATGCGGGCAACCAGATCCGTGGGCCGTACCGTGCGACGAACACGGCGCGACAATGAAATCAGCACCTCATCACCAATATCGTGACCATAAGTGTCATTGATCTGTTTGAAATGATCGATATCAAACATGACGAAACAGACCCCACCCTGGCGGGCTGACGCTTCGAGCAGGTGGTATTCGAGCTGGCGGGTGAGCAGGCGTCGGTTGCCAATGCCCGTCAGTGGGTCAGTGAGTGCCATCTCTTCCAGTTGTTTGACAGCGTTTTCCAGCTGGCGCGAGGTCTCCAGTGAGTCATTCTGTAGTGCTGCAATACGCGCGGCTGCATTGACTCGGGCCGCGAGTTCGTGGGGATTGGGTGGCTTACACAGGTAATCGTCGACGCCTCGACTGAATGCTTCTACCAGCGGTTCTATGCCTTCCTGGGCTGTAAACAGGATAATGGCGGTATAGATCCCCAGTTCTTCATCGATTTGACGAATGATGTCGGTGAGTTCGAGACCGTCCATTTCCGGCATGACCCAGTCCGCTAAAACCACGTCTGCTCGTTGTTTTTCCATGGCGTCCAGCGCCTGAGCGGCACTTTCGGCAACACGAATATTGGTATAGCCTGCTTTTTTTAGTGCGGCTTGCACAACAGCCCGGCTAAATTGCATGTCATCCACGATGAGAATGGATACGTCTTTATTGGTCATTGTCGATTTCGATTACGCTTTGATTAGTTGCTACAGTTTTGACGGTTTATAGCATGTTACATCAATTCGATTTAGGCCATTGTCACTTTTTTATGTATTTTAAGTGTAGGTGAAAAAGCAAGGCAATGTCATGAAAATCAAACCGTTATTGATACTGATCCGGTTATTCGTTAGGACCTGACCAAATCTGGCCATTGGTTTTGCGCCAGCGATTGATAATCAGGCAGAATAATTCTGCAGTTTTGAAGGCGTCATAGGCGGCAGAATGAGCATTTTCGTTTTCCCATTCAATGCCTGCTGCCTGTACCGCTCGTGCCAATACCGTCTGGCCATAGGCCAGGCCGGCCAGGGATACGGTATCGAAGGTGCTGAAGGGGTGGAATGGATTACGATTCAGACCGCAGCGTTCAGCTGCAGCATTGATAAAGTTCAGGTCCATCATGGTGTTATGGCCCACCATGATGGCGCGTTTGCAGCCATTGTTTTTCATGGAATGGCGGATGGCCCGGAAAATTTCACTGAGACCGTCTTTTTCTGCTACTGCCATGCGAAAGGGGTTGTACGGATCAATACCATTCACTTCCATGGATTTTGGGTCCATGTTAGCCCCTTCAAAGGGTAACAGGTGTCTGGCAATCTGCTCATCGATACTGATAATGCCATTGTCGTCCAGTTTGAGTGTTACCGCAGCCACTTCAAGCAGGGCATCTTTCTTGTGGTTGAAACCACCGGTTTCTACATCGATCACAACGGGTAGAAAACCGCGAAAACGCCGTGACATGGGGGCTGGTTTGTTTTCTGACATAATAAACTTTTACTGGTGATGCTGAATGTAATGGGATATATAATCCCTATGAAACGACTTAAATTGCTGATCATACTATTCCTGCTGGGATCGTTGTCGATTCCACAGGTTAATATTCAAGCCGCTGACCAAGGGCGCATTCTACACCCCAAAGGCCTGTTGTGGAAAATTGAAAAACCGGGACAGTCTCCCAGCCATATTTTTGGAACCATGCATGTTGGGGATCCCCGTGTGATCAACCTGGCTCCAGAGGCCGAACAGGCCTTCAAAAACGCGGAGCGCTTTGCGATGGAAGTATTGATGAATTTCCAGGCTATGGGTGCGATCACCAGTGGTAGTTTTTTCAATGATGGTCGTACCCTGGCATCGGTTATGGATCGCCCTGACTATGATCGTCTCATCCAGCTGCTGCAACAGCAGCGAGGTTTGCCTGAGTCAGCGGTAAAGCACATGCGGCCCTGGGTGGTGATCATGATCCTGATGATGCCTGCCGAGGGACAGATGGGAGCCGGTGATGCGCTGGATATGGTGCTGTATCGTCGAGCAGCGCTGCGCAGTATTCCACTGTTGGGCCTCGAAACCGCCGAGGAACAAATGGCCATATTTGATACCCTCAGTATCGATGAGCAGGTCTGGATGCTAAACAAGTCTGTTGCAGACTTTGAACTCATTGATGGTCTGTTTGCCCAGATGCTGGAGTCTTACCTGACGGGGGATTTGGCTGCACTCATGAACATGCAACAGCAGTACGATGATCCGGAGAGTGACATCGATAATCGTTTGATGTTGGCATTGCTGGATCAGCGCAACCAGCGCATGGTCGAACGGATGCAGCATTTTTTACAGCAGGGGAATGCTTTTATTGCTATTGGCGCCCTGCATCTGCCGGGTGAGCAGGGCGTCTTGCACTTGCTGGAGCAGTCAGGCTACTCCGTGACGCCCGTGTATTGAGCGCTGTAGAAACTTGTAGCTGGCATTCGAACACCTGTGCAGTTGAACTAAATATAATCCGGGTCAATGCGGATACCTGTCAGGCACAATTAAATGTTTACACGATGCTCCAGGTTTCCACTTCACCGGCATGTAAGGGAATAATCCGGTCGTCCGCTAATGGATAATCCTCCGGCACGGTCCAGGATTTTTTCTCCAGGGTGAGGCTGTCCGTATTGCGTGGCAGGCCATAGAAGTCAGCACCATTGAAACTGGCGAACGCTTCCAGTTTGTCGAGCGCATTGTGGCTGTCAAAGATCCGGGTATAGAGTTCAATGGCTAACGGTGCAGAAAAGATTCCGGCACAACCACAGGCATTTTCTTTTTTGTTTTGTGCATGGGGAGCACTATCGGTACCCAGGAAGAATTTTTTACTCCCAGACGTGGCTACCTTGACCAGTGCTTCACGGTGTTCCTCGCGTTTGAGTATCGGCAGGCAATAATAATGGGGGCGGATACCCCCTTTAAAAATGGCATTGCGGTTATAGAGTAAGTGTTGCGGCGTAATGGTGGCTGCGATGCGTTCATCGCCTTCACTGACAAAGGCTGCTGCCTGTTTTGTGGTGATGTGCTCAAAAACGACTTTTAGTTCAGGAAAGTCTTTCAGGGTTGGAGCCAGTACACGGTCGATGAAGACTTTTTCTCGATCAAAGACATCAACATCGGGGTCGACCACTTCACCGTGTACCAGTAGCGGCATACCGCAGTCCTGCATAGCTTCCAGTGCAGAGTAACAATTCTTGATATTAGTGACACCAGCATCAGAATTCGTGGTAGCGCCAGCGGGGTAGAGTTTAACCGCATGTATGTGGGAGCTGTCATGGGCGCGCCGGATTTCATCAGCCGGGGTGTTGTTGGTCAGATAGAGCGTCATTAATGGCTCGAAACGGTTGTTTGCGGGGATAGCTTGTAGAATACGTTCCCGGTAGGACAGGGCCTGCTCTACGGTGGTCACCGGTGGTGTCAGATTCGGCATGATGATGGCACGGGCAAATTGCCGAGCAGTAAAGGGAATAAGGTCTGCGAGAACATTGCCGTCACGGACATGTAGATGCCAGTCATCTGGCCGGGTGATTGTGAGTTTCATGTGTAATCAAAAGGTTATATTATCCAGTTACGACTAATGATAACCGAAAATATCGAATGGCTGAGCTTTTAAAGCGCTTTTTCCAGATTTGTTTACTTGCCAAAGG
>JBFFSQ010000070.1:0-13162 GCA_041572275.1 Gammaproteobacteria bacterium | reverse complement strand
TTTTTAATAAACGTGTCAATCATAAGCGCTAATTTTTAAAAGCTTATATCATCAAGACATAATACTTACTCTGGGTCTCCGAGACTCTGTATCAATTTTTGATAAGAAAAAAATATGCTAGATCAAAAACTTCTTAGAAATGATATTGAAACTGTTGCCAAACAACTGGCACGTCGTGGTTATGAACTGGATATTAACCGGTTCAATGAACTGGAAGTTCAGCGTAAAGCGTTGCAGGTAAAAACCCAGGAATTACAGAACGAACGTAATACCAAATCAAAGGGGATTGGTAAGGCCAAGGCACAAGGTGAGGACATTCAACCACTGCTGGATGCGGTTGCTAATCTTGGGGATGAGCTGGATGCGGCCAAGTCGAAACTGGATGATATTCAGCAGGACATCAACGCTATCTTAATGGGTATGCCAAATATCCTGCATGATTCAGTACCTGATGGTAAGAGTGAAGATGACAACATAGAAATTCGTCGATGGGGCGAGCCTGTGCAACTGGGTTTCGAAGCTAAGGATCATGTTGAACTGGGTGCGCCCAATGACTGGCTGGATTTTGAAACTGCCGCCAAGCTTACTGGTTCCCGTTTTGTTGTGATGCGTGGCCATATGGCACGACTGCATCGTGCGCTGATCCAGTTCATGCTTGATCTGCACACATCCGAGCATGGTTATCAGGAAGTGTATGTACCCTATATGGTTAATGCCGATAGCCTGAGGGGCACCGGTCAGTTACCCAAATTTGAAGAAGATCTGTTTGGTCTAACTGGGGAGAGTGGTTATTACCTCATCCCCACTGCTGAGGTGCCGGTCACCAATATAGCTCGTGACGAGATTATTGATGCCAGCAAAATGCCATTGCGTTTCGCCTGTCATACACCCTGCTTTAGATCTGAAGCAGGTTCCTATGGCCGTGATACTCGAGGCATGATTCGCCAGCATCAGTTTGAGAAAGTAGAAATGGTGCAGCTGGTGAAACCGGAGGATTCCTGGCAGGCACTTGAGCAGTTAACCGGTCATGCGGAAATGGTTTTACAAAAACTGAATTTACCCTACCGGGTATTAACCTTATGTGCCGGTGACACAGGTTTTTCATCTGCCAAGACCTATGATCTTGAAGTATGGTTACCCGGGCAGCAGGCTTATCGTGAGATATCATCCTGTAGTAATTTTCAGGATTTTCAGGCGCGACGTATGAGTGCCCGTTGGCGTAATCCGGAAACGGGGAAGCCAGAGCTTTTACACACAATTAATGGCTCGGGTCTGGCAATAGGTCGTACTTTGGTTGCTATACTTGAAAATTATCAGCAAGAAGACGGAAGCATTCGCATTCCTGAGGTGTTGCAGACCTACATGGGAGGTATTGATCTGCTGCAGCCTTAGGTTGAAACCATGAGTAACCTGTATGGCAATAAAAAGTCACAATAAAGGCCGTTGGTATGTCAAAGCACACAATAAGATTCAGGGACCTTTCCCGAATCAACTGATCAGTCGTTACCTGATTCTGGGCCGGCTCACGCTGGATACACAAATCAGTCAGGATCAGAAACACTGGAACCCGATAAAAGACTATCCCTCCCTGGTACCTGAAGTGGTCGTAAATGCACATACTCGTGAAGGTGCAAAGGCCCTGAGGCTGGCGCGTATTCGAGAGGACGAGCGCAGTAGTCAGGAAGCGGCTGCAGAGGGTATCGAGCAGCGTGCAGATGAAGATCAGGTGATTAAGCTGCACCGTAAATTACGTGACGATATTCTCAAGGAATACAGAGATAAGCCTCGCCTGAATACGCGTGCGATGGTTGCGGTAATTGCTGTCGCTATCTTGCTGTTGATTTTACTGGTGAGTTATCGCCCCGAGAGGCTGGTCACTAGTAATGACTGTTCATTACCGGCTACTGCAGGTGTTGACTGGTCGATGTGTAATAAGCAGGGACAAAACCTTGCGGGTGCTGATTTGCGCCAGGCAAAGCTCAGAAACGCCATTTTGAATAATGTTGATTTAAGTCGTGCTCGACTGGATGGTAGTGATCTTGCCTATAGCAATCTTTACCAGGCTGACATGCAACACAGCAGTTTGCAGAATGTTGTGCTGACCGGTGCTAATCTTCGTCAGGCTAACTTACAGGGTGCCAGTTTGCGTGGGGCTGATTTGTCCTATGCTGAATTAGAGGGTGCCCGGCTGGATGGCTCGCTGCTGGATCAAGCTCGACTCGATCATGCGATCTGGCTTAATGGTGAACAATGTTTGCCCGGCTCGATTGGTGGATGCTTACAGTCCCGTTAGGTTGCTTTGATTCTGTGCTATTTCTAAAGGCCTTCACTCTTTGGCCGTGCTTAGTCCCCGTCATTTTTTTGTCGAATTCCTGAAACGGCAGATAAACTGACGTACTCTTGCCGCGGGTTACCGCATATTTCACATCATGTGTTTGTGTAAGTTATTGAAAATAAACATAATTCGAATGCCTGATTAAACTGGCATGAATATGGCATAGCTATGGTTAACTTAACCGGGGATATCAGTTATGCAGTTTCAGACCTCAAGCCAGCAAATGCTAAAAGACAGGAAAGTGGCAAAAGGAATGGTTCAGGGTTTTCCAAAGCCTGATGTCACAAAACCACAGGATATTCATGTTGAGCAGCAGCACAAACTTGATTTATCCATACGTCTGCAAATGTCTCTGGAAACGGACTGGGTTATTGGTCAGTTCATGGAATATATCCATGCCTTTCTGATGTTTGATGGCTATAGCTACAATTTGGACCGTCCTGAAGTGTCACTGGAATTCGGGCGTCAAAGTCAGCATAGCTGTTGTTATAGTTTGAATATTGAAGATAGTGAGTTAGGCGAGCTGGTCGTATATCGAGGTCGAAAGTTTGTTGAGTCAGAATTAATGCTGCTGGAAAACTTTCTGGCATTTCTAATTCATCCTCTACGCAACACTATTCACTTCAAGCAGGCTAGCCTGTTAGCTTATCGTGATGCTCTAACCGGTTTAAATAATCGCTCAACTTTTGACTCTACCATGCATCGTGAAATGAGCCTGGCTCGGCGTCATGAGCGTGATTTATCCATGCTGGTGATCGACATTGATCATTTTAAATCAGTGAATGATCAATTTGGACATGCGGTGGGTGATGAAGTATTAAAGCGTGTGGCTGAAACTATTGATGCCAGCGTACGACATTCGGATATCTGCTTCCGCTATGGCGGTGAAGAGTTTGTTGTGGTGCTGACCAATACCTCATGTGATGCCAGTGTGCTGGTTGCCTGTCGTATTCTTAATGAGGTTCGTAATATTCATTTTCAGCATCAGGGCAGTGATATCCCTTTATCAGTCAGTATTGGCGTAGCCAGTCTGGGTGATGAAGCGAATAGTGACGAATTGTTTAATCAGGCAGATCGTGCACTTTATAAGGCTAAAAATAGTGGTCGTGATCAGATTAAACTAGCGTAGACAGGGAGCAGTGTAGTCTGCCGGTGGAACATATGGTTTTATCTGTATCGGGTATTCAGAGTCGTTTAATGAATTCGGTAGTATTCAGTATTGTTCTTTAAGCTATTGTCATCAATAGTTTTCTAAAATAGAGTAGGCCAAACTGGGTCGGATTGTTCGTCCAGTTCAAGTCAAAGGAATGCTCTTGTTTATGGAATTCATTCATCTTCTTTTGCTAATAATGGTGGCCAATGGCGCTCCGATACTCATGCAGTTTTTATTGCGTAAGTTTCTGAATGCTCCGATTGATTTTGGTCATGTTCTTGGTAATGGGCAGAGGTTATTTGGTCATTCCAAGACCTGGCGTGGTTTAGTTTCTGCACTGGTCTTAACTTCAGTTGCGGCATGCCTGTTGGGCTATTCTATCGTGATTGGTTTCTGGATTGGATTGCTTGCCATGCTGGGTGATTTGTTGTCCAGCTTCATCAAACGCCGTATGGGGCTGGTTTCGGGTGAGATGGCGCTTTTTCTTGATCAGGTACCTGAGTCCCTGATGCCTGCTTTGGTACTAAAGCAACAGTTTGGCCTGGATTTGTTAGCCGTGCTTGTACTGACCGTGTGCTTTCTTGTGCTTGAGTTGATGCTGTCCAGAGTGCTGTTCAAGTTGGGTATACGTGATCGCCCCTATTAAACCCCTGATTACTTCTATTGATTAAATTGATTTAATCGGTATTGTATAAAGTAATGAAGCAGTTAAATGACTCTATCTATAACTGGCCAAACCTGGTTAGTTCGCTCCGAATACTGATGGCGCCTGTGATGATATATCTTGCGCTCAGTCAACAGCCTCACTGGTTTATAGCAGCGCTTCTTTTTTCAGAATTTACCGATGTACTGGACGGCTATCTGGCTCGGCGGTTGAATCAGGTGACTGAGCTAGGTTCACGGCTGGATAGTTGGGGTGATTTTGTCACTTATACAACTTTGGCTATATCGGCCTGGATACTTTGGCCTGATATCGTATTACAGGAGCTGTATTATTTTGCAGCTATTATTTATTGTTTTACTGTGCCGGTAATTATCGGCCTGATTAAATTCAAAGCAGTGGTCAGTTATCATACCTGGAGCGTTAAGGTGGCTGTTGCGGTCACAATTGTCGGGTATATTTTACTCTTTTCCGGCTTGATGGAGTGGCCATTCAGGCTGGCAGCCGTGTTGTGTGTTTATGCGGCACTTGAAGAAACATTCATTACATTGATTGTTCGTCATCAACATGTGGATGTTCGTTCTTTCTGGCAGGCACTGAAACTCAGGAGGCTGGATCATGGTTAATGTTTCAAAGCTTCCATCACTTTTATATAGCTCGCAAAAAACACGACAGCTGGACCAGATCGCCATCGATAAATTTGGACTGCCTGGTTATACCTTAATGAACCGAGCCGGTTCTGCTGTATTTTCACATCTTCAGCAAAAGTTTCCGTTAGCTAAACGCATACTGGTTTGTTGTGGCGCTGGTAATAATGCTGGCGATGGTTATGTGATTGCGCGTCTGGCACATAAAGCTGGGTATGAGGTTGAAGTGCTGAGTCTGGTTGATCCAAAACAGTTAAAGGGTGATGCGCGTACTGCCTATGACGACTGGAAATCACTGGGTTTTCAGTTGACTGTCATGAAGCCTGAACTGTTCAAGGTGTCTGATGTGATAGTCGATGCTCTTCTGGGTACCGGTTTGGAACGACCCGTAGAAGGTCAATGGCAGACATTGATCGAACAGATCAATCAATCTCACTGTCCTGTAGTGGCTGTTGATATTCCTTCAGGTCTGGAGGCAGATACTGGCCGGGTGCTGGGAGTTGCGGTCAAAGCAACACTCACCGTCAGTTTTATTGCTTTGAAGAAGGGCATGCTGACATATCAGGCCCTGGATTACTGTGGTGAGATATATTTTGACAATCTGGATGTTCCAGAAGCCAGTTATCGTCAGATTCAGGCTGATGCGTGTTTGCTACAGTGGTCTGAGCTGCGTCAACATTTCAAGCCTCGATTACATGACTCACATAAAAGCAATTATGGCCATGTCCTGGTGATCGGTGGGGATTACGGTATGCCTGGGGCTGTCCGCATGGCAGCGGAAGCCGCTTTGCGCTCAGGTGCTGGCCTGGTGACAGTTGTCACCCGCCCTGAGCATGTCAACAGCATCGTGACTGCACGTCCTGAGCTGATGGTATTTGGAACTGAAGATGGACGGATTCCCGACGAATTGCTGGCTCGGGTGAGCAGCATTGTAATCGGGCCTGGACTGGGCAGGCACTCGTGGGGCAATCGGCTTCTGGGGCAGGTATTGGCGACGGATACAGCCAAGGTAATAGATGCTGATGCGCTTAATCTGTTGGCAATAGAGGATGGGCCCAGAACTGACTGGGTGTTAACGCCTCATCCAGGTGAGGCTGCACGCCTGCTGGGTGATACACCCCAGGCAATTCAGTCTGATCGATTCATGGCGGTCGAGATGCTACAACAAAGCTACGGTGGCTGTACGGTCTTAAAAGGTTCTGGCACTCTGGTGAAGGGTGGAGAGACAGTAATAACCGCAATCTGTGCCTATGGCAATCCCGGTATGGCCAGTGCTGGTATGGGGGATGTGTTATCCGGAGTCATAGGCGCATTACTTGCGCAAGGCTTTGGACTTGAGATGGCGGCAAAACTGGCCGTTGTTGTGCATGCAAGGGCTGCTGATCAGGCGGCAGCAAAAGGTCAACGGGGATTGCTGGCAACGGATTTGTTTGATTCAATACGCGACTGTGTTAATCCGGATATACAGAGTGAAAGCCATTGAATCCAGTTACCGTGCTCCTGCCTGATGAAGCGGCACAGGAATCATTAGCCGCCAGTTTTGCGCTACAGACAGAGCCGGGCACTGTCATTTTTCTTCATGGTGATCTGGGCACGGGTAAGACCACTTTTGTCCGTGGTTTTCTCAGGGCTCTGGGGTATATCGGTGTCGTGAAGAGTCCAACCTATACCCTGGTCGAGCCTTATGTGATCGATGGTGTACGTATTTACCACTTTGACCTTTATCGCCTGGGTGATCCGGATGAGCTTGAATATGCCGGCGGGCGTGATTACTTTGATTCGGAATCCATATGCCTGGTGGAATGGCCTGAGAAAGCCGAAGGCTTTCTACCCGAGGCAGACATTCAGTGCTCAATTGTCTATCTGCAGCAAGGTCGGCGGATGGAAATCACGGCTCATACTGAAAAAGGCCAGCAATTGTTACAGTCTATATCTTACTAATTACTATAGAAAAGTTACCTATCTATATAAAAACATTGAAAAATTTCTTATCGAAGACTTGATTTTTTAGAAAAAACAACGAAACTATATACATGTGACATGTGTTTCGAGGTCTGGCAATGGAAAATCATCGTCGAAAATTTATTTCTCAGTTAGCAGGATTGGGTGGTCTGGCAGCAGCACCGCTGATGTCCCAGGCTAAATCATCGGCTGCCCAGATTAAAGATATCAGACTGTCCCGCAATAACGGTTTTACCCGCCTGGTATTTGACCTGGACCGTGCTGTTGATCATAAATTATTTACCTTGCACAAGCCTGAGCGGGTTGTGATTGATTTAAAACAGACCCGCTTGATGAACTCGGGCATGATTGAAGAACTACACAATGGTCTGCTGAAAGGTATCCGCACAGGTGTTCGTAATGCTGACGATTTACGTGTAGTGCTGGATTTAAACCAGAAATCAACGCCCCGCAGTTTTCTGTTGAAGCCATCGGCCGAGCAGGGACATCGATTGGTGATTGACCTGGATAACCCGGGCCAGAAGCCGATTAAAAAAGACAGACCTTTACGTGATGTAGTCATTGCCATTGATGCTGGCCATGGTGGTAAAGACCCTGGGGCAACTGGCCGTCTGGGTACCCATGAAAAAGATGTCACCCTGCAGATTGCGCGCAAACTGGAAAAACTGATTAACAAACAGCCGGGAATGAAGCCGGCTATGATTCGTACCTCGGATCGTTTTATGCGTCTGCGTGAACGTATCAGCAAGGCACATGATCTGAAAGCGGATTTGATGATTTCACTCCATGCTGATTCGTTCCCGGACAAGCGGGCTCGAGGTGCCTCAGTGTATGCATTATCAGTCAGTGGGGCCAGCTCGGAGTCTGCTCGACTCATGGCTGAAAAAGAAAACTCGGTTGATATGTTGTTTGGTAATGTTAGTTTGGATGACAAAGATGAAATGGTTAAGCAGGTGCTACTGGACCTGTCGCTCACCGGCACCATTCAGTCCAGCCTGGATATAGGTGATGAAGTACTTCATGAGCTGAACAAGGTCGGTCGCGTCCATAAAAAGAAAGTACAGCAGGCGGCGTTTGCCGTATTGAAGGCACCGAATATCCCGGCTATTCTGCTGGAAACTGCGTTTATTTCTAATCCAAAAGAAGAGCGTAAGCTACGCAGCGCATCTCATCAGAACAAGCTGGCAAAAGCAATTTTACGTGGAGCCAGTGATTATTTTGTACGTAAGGCACCCCCGGGTACCTGGCTGTCACAACGTGATAAGACTTATACCATCAAGCGTGGTGATACATTGGCTGATATTTCAGAACGCTTCAGCACACCGTTAAACCACCTGCGCAGTATAAATGGTTTACACGATGACCGGCTGCAGGTAGGTCAGGAGCTGATTATACCTATCAGTTAACACAATCAGCGTATTGACACTCTTTTCCTGGCCCGCATAGTTGCGGGCTTTCTTTTTTCAGCCCCATATGTGGCTTGAGCCTCTACCGGTAGGCTTCAAACTGACATGAGTTGCAGGCATCATCGGTTTAGTTTAACTGCAGGGATAGCAGGCCGTTATTTCTGTCTCAATCCCTGTTAAACTTCGTCTGATTTTTCAATGTTATCGAGTTATGCCTAAACGTATTCATCAAATGCCAAATCAGCTGATTAACCAGATCGCTGCGGGTGAAGTAGTTGAGCGCCCGGCCTCCGTGGTTAAAGAGTTACTCGAAAATAGTCTTGATGCCGGTGCCAGCAAAATTGATATCGACATCGAGCAGGGTGGCGTCAAGGCAATCCGTATTCGAGATAATGGCCAGGGTATTCATAAAGATGACCTGGCCCTGGCTTTATCACGACATGCCACTAGCAAAATTCGCAATCTGGATGATCTGGAAAATGTCCGCAGTCTGGGGTTCCGTGGTGAGGCTTTGCCGAGTATTGCGTCGGTCTCCCGTATGACCTTGACCTCTAAACAGCAGGAAGGCGATAGTTGGAGCGTCCAGGGACATGATGAGCATTCAGCGGAGTTAAAGCCAGCGCCCCATGCGCTGGGTACCACAGTGGAAGTCAGGGACCTGTTTTTTAATGTACCGGCACGCCGCAAGTTTCTGCGCACTGAAAAAACCGAATTTAATCACCTGGAAGATGTGGTGAAACGCATTGCCCTGAGCCGCTTTGATGTCGATATTAGCCTCAGTCATAACCAGAAAATGATCAAACACATGCGCTCAGCACAGGACCGTCAGGGCATGGAGAAGCGAATCGCTGAGATTTGTGGCCAGGCGTTTATGGAGCAGGCACTGTACATGGAGTTTGAGGCGGCGGGGTTGAAAGTGTATGGCTGGATAGCATTCCCGACATTTTCCCGATCTCAGGCTGATATGCAGTACTTTTTTGTTAATGGTCGCATGATACGTGACAAGCTTGTGACTCACGCAGTACGCCAGGCCTATCAGGATGTGCTTTTTCACGGTCGCCACCCGGCATATGTTCTGTATCTGGAACTGGATCCGGCCCAGGTGGATGTGAATGCCCATCCGACTAAGCATGAGGTGCGTTTTCGCGAAGGGCGTCTGGCTCATGATTTCCTGTTCCGTGCCATTCATAATGCGTTGGCCGATGTCAGGCCTGGTGAGTCGGACAGAGCGCAGTCAATGCAGGACCCAGCGATGCTGGATCAGAGCAGCCGTATGGCGATGCCATCCTATAGTTCGGTACCGCGTCAAGGCAATATGGCACTACGGGTGGAAGAGCAGATTCAGTCTTACTCGCGTATGGCTGCCAATGCTTATAGCGCTACGGTTGAAAATAAAGCGATGGATACAGAGCAGGGTGATGTCCCACCGCTGGGTTATGCTGTGGCTCAGGTCCATGGCGTGTTTATCCTGGCGCAAACCGCCCGGGGCATGGTGGCCGTTGATATGCATGCCGCCCACGAGCGCATCACCTACGAGCGACTGAAAACGGCATTAGATGAAGGCTCAATCGCATCGCAGCCCTTACTGGTACCTATTGCCATATCGGTCAGTGAGAAAGAAGCCAATCTGGCTGAGCAGCATCAGGCGATTTTTAATGAACTGGGTTTTGAGCTTGATCGTAGTGGCCCCGAGTCACTGCGTATTCGCCAGATACCGGTGATACTCGCCCGAGGAGATGCAGAAGCCCTGGTGCGTGATGTGTTGTCTGATCTTGTTGCTTACGGCAATAGTAAGCGCATACGCCAGGCAATCAATGAAGTGCTGGGTACTATGGCCTGTCATGGTTCGGTCAGAGCCAACCGGAAGTTAACGCTCCCGGAAATGAATGCCTTGCTGAGAGATATGGAACGTACCGAGCGAAGCGGGCAATGTAATCATGGCCGCCCGACCTGGGTAGAGTTCAGCATGGATGAAATGGATAAGTGGTTCATGCGTGGACAGTAACTCATTAATTATCCAGTCTTCAGATATAGATGACGCCCCCAAAGCCGTATTTATCATGGGACCAACGGCATCGGGTAAAACCGATCTTGCCATTGAATGTGTCAGGTCATTTCCCTGTGAGCTCATCAGTGTGGACTCAGCGCTGGTATATCGAGATATGGATATAGGTACGGCCAAACCGGATGATGAGGTACTAGAAGAAGCGCCACACCGCCTTATAAATATGATTGACCCGGTTCAGGCTTATTCAGCGGCCCAGTTCAGGGAAGATGCACTGAAAGCGATGGCTGATATTGTCCGGCATGGTAAGGTACCGATACTGGTGGGTGGAACCATGCTGTATTACAAGGCCCTGCAGGAAGGTTTGTCTGAGCTGCCGTCAGCCAATGCCGAGGTGCGAGCGACTCTGGAGCAGGAAGCAGAGGCAAAAGGCTGGGTTCATATGCATCAACGACTGGCAGCTGTAGATCCCGATTCGGCACAACGTATTCACCCGAATGACCCGCAACGTATTCAGCGAGCACTCGAGGTGTTTACGATTACGGGTAAAACGCTAACGGAGTTTTATGCAGCGCAACAGGCGGACCGATTGCCCTATGATGTCATTAAAATTGCCCTGGTTCCACGCGATCGTGCTGAACTGCATCAACGCATTGCTCAGCGATTCCATCAGATGCTTGAACTTGGTTTGGTTAATGAGGTCAGACGGCTTAAAGATAGAGGTGATTTAAACCTGAATATGCCATCGATGCGTTGCGTGGGATATCGTCAGGTCTGGGAATACCTGGATAATGAGATTGATTTCGACACCATGGTAGAAAAAGCCATCGTGGCAACGCGTCAGCTGGCCAAGCGTCAGATGACCTGGCTTAGAAAAGAGCAAAATTGTAACTTTTTTGATGTAAATAAAACTAATTTTGCTGAAATAGTGAAAAATCTAAAAAATTCACTATTCTTATAGCTGGAAACATTTAAATGTTAATGTTCGCCCAAATAGTATTACTATATACATATGGGTCTCAAAATTGCACTGATACAAAAGTTAGTGCATAGGGCTTGATAAACAACAACAAGATTGGAGAGGAACATGTCAAAAGGGCAATCACTACAAGAACCCTTCCTGAATGCCTTACGTAAGGAGCGCGTACCAGTTTCTATATATCTGGTTAATGGCATAAAGCTGCAAGGTCAGGTTGAGTCCTTTGACCAATTTGCAGTGTTGCTTAGAAATACAGTTACTCAGATGGTTTATAAGCATGCGATATCGACGGTAGTGCCTGCACGACCAGTAAAATGGTCATCATCTACGGATGATGCTTCCGCTGATGACATCGGTGGAATAGGTAACATTTAAAAACCCGCCAATCGTTAAGCAAAAAACCAGACCGGTTGCCGTTTAGGGGCCGGTTTGCGTGTATAATAATCTCATTTCTCCATTCTAGACGAGCACTCCTCAAGAGGTTATCGATTGTTTGAACGTCCCGGTATCGGTGAGCGGGCCATCCTTATTCATATGGATATGTATGATGAGAGTCATCGTGAGCACCTGACTGAATTTGAAGAACTGGCTGCCTCAGCCGGCGCCAAAGTTGTTGATATTGTTACTACACGTCGACATACCCCCGATGCAAAATATTTTATTGGCCGTGGCAAGGTAGATGAAGTCTGTGACCTTATCCAGGCCGAACAGGCCGAGCTGGTTTTGTTTAATCATGCCTTGTCTCCTTCACAGGAGCGTAATCTGGAAAGTGTGTTCCAGTGCCGAGTGCTGGATAGAACTGGCTTGATTCTGGATATTTTTGCCCAAAGAGCCCGTACTTTTGAAGGTAAGTTACAGGTTGAGCTGGCCCAGCTTCGTCATCTATCAACGCGTCTGGTTCGTGGCTGGACCCATCTGGAACGGCAGAAAGGCGGTATTGGTCTGAGAGGGCCAGGTGAAACCCAGCTGGAAACAGACCGACGGTTATTAGGCATCCGCATTAAGCAGATTAACAAGCGTCTTAGCAAGGTACGTAAACAACGTGAGCAGGGTAGACAGTCGCGACGTAAGGCGGAAGTACCGACCGTGGCGCTGGTGGGGTACACCAATGCGGGTAAATCAACCTTATTTAATGCACTGACGCAGGCTGATGTATATATCCAGGATCAATTGTTCGCGACCCTTGATCCAACTTTAAGAAAATTAAAACTTGATGAAGGCCAGAATGTGATTCTGGCTGATACCGTGGGATTTATTCGACATCTACCCCATGATCTGGTGGATGCTTTCCGCTCAACCCTGCAGGAAACCGAGGAAGCTCATTTATTGCTGCATGTGATAGATGCTTCCGATGACCTTCGCATTGAAAATATTGAGGCTGTTGACGCGGTACTGAGTGAGATTGGGGCAGAAGACGTTCCGCAGATTCAGATCATGAATAAAATTGATCGCCTTGAAATGGAGCCCAGAATTGACCGTAATGATGAGGGGAAGGTGACCCGGGTTTGGGTGTCTGCCAAGACTGGGGCGGGTCTTGGGCTGATTCATTCAGTACTGGCCGATTATTTTATGGAAGACCAGGTTCAGGGTGAGCTCTGCCTGACGCCTGATCAGGCCCGTATCAGGGCCTTGCTATTTGGAATTGGTGCGGTGCAGTCTGAAACTATAGATGAGCTGGGGAATATGCTCCTTGATTTGAACATCGCTCGTCGTGACTTGTTGCAGCTGGCCAGTCGGGAGAATATTTCGCCTGAACTGTTGCTGCCACCGTCGGCTCAGGCTGAGATTGCGGAAGCTGTTTAGTCAGGGCACTTCTGCTCTTTAATCGGGTCTTACCATTTGTCTCAGCAAATTAATTGTGCTGTAAGTTGGTCAAAAAATGTACGATTCAGGGTACTTGAGGTTTAGTCTTCTGTTTCCTGCATATCCGGGTTACAATCCGAGCTCTTTTGGCCTTAAATTAATAACATAAACTGGAGTCTAAGCATGGCTTGGAATGAACCTGGTGGAAATA
>JBFFSQ010000069.1:0-13195 GCA_041572275.1 Gammaproteobacteria bacterium | reverse complement strand
GCTCTCAAGCATGCTCTTCACATCGGCCAGTTTTGGCAGTCATGACATGTCGTACTTGCAGGGTTATTTAAGCGCATTATTCGAAAACAAGCTCAATTGGCAAAAAGATAGTTTTCATATTGATATTTATAATAGTGTTGCCACCATCACGGTCATAAATAAAAACGAAAAAGAACTCTCAAAAGCCTCCCGTGTCCTGGCCAATGTTCCTGACCTGATCGACTTCAACTTTGTCGACAATGCTGAAACTGATACACCGGAGATACCCAGCTTCATCCATTATCCTCAGGGTGACTATTTCTACCCTTCGATTGCTGAAATCAAAGAACCACAATTTTTCATTAGTTTCCTGAATATGGAAACCAACATCAATGATGTTTTAACAGCTTCCATTGGCCTAGGTCAGAGCTTCGGCCTGTATCGCTGGCCAACCAGTTTGACAAACAATGGCTGGCAACTGGGCTTTTTTATTGGCCTGTTTTCACAATTCAACCTGGACGAACAGTCAGATCCATTGATCAACTCTGATTACATCATCGGTCTGCCTTTATCGTTCCGAAACGGTAATTTTTCAGGCCGTTTTCGACTCATGCACCAGAGCTCTCACCTCGGTGACGAGTTTTTATTGAGTGGCAATGCGCCGCCCCGAATCAACCTGAGCTATGAATTAATTGATATGATGATTGCCTATCATATCCAGCACTATCGGATTCTGGTAGGTGCCTCACAGCTACTCAGCTATAGTCCGGAAAGCCTGAAAGAGCGCGCCTATACGGCTGCTATCGATTACCGAAATCCACGCCCATTTATCGGCAACAGTCGTTTTATTTCAGGCATACAAACCTACTGGCTGGAACAAAAAGACTGGTCACCCGGAACCAGTATTAAATTCGGAATAGAAATTGGTCAGACCTACCCTCATCGCCACGGCACGCGTATCATGTTCGAAGCCTATGATGGCTTTTCCCCCTTTGGCCAGTTTTTTGATTATGAAACCCAGTACTATGGACTGGGTTTGTATTTTGATTTTAATTGATACGGGTAAACTCAAGCCTTCAATTATTCCTCGCAGGGGCCATTTTCTGTTCAGTCACCAAGCGATTACCGAGGCTTCTTAAATCAACTCAACTTTTTCAACGCATACTGATAAATCACACGTCACACTTTTGCTCAATGACACATTTTAGTGTCATCTTTTTAAAATATAGACATAAAAAAACACCTGAAGAACACTGAGTGCTTCAGGTGTTTTAATGCAATTACTTAATATTATGAAAAGCTTTTACGGCATTTTCAGACCACGTTCAGGCCGACTAAAACCATGACACCATGAACAGTCATAATCTTTGCTGCTGACATGTTTGTCATGAATCGATTGATAATTATATTCAATCGTTCCTGCCACAATTTTATCCAGCACTTCCCTCTTTTCTTCCTCATGACATTGTGAACACACGGTCATCTCGTCGGCTTTTAATTGATATCCGAGTTCACCCTGTAAATCCATACGACTGGTATTACCATGACAGCTCTCACAGTTTAGAGCATCATCATCATTACCGACGCCATGGTTGATCAGTTGATAGGTATCGGTGGTCACCCAGTTAAATGGCTCATTCGCTGCATAGCCCATATTCACCAGACCACTTTCGATGGACTTGTTAACATTGCCGGATTTCTTCAGGTACTCGAAGGTATCAAGTGCGATCAGGCGACTGTCTGCAACTGTCATCGGTTGTAATGCAGTTTTATATTTAAACGGATACAACTTCCCGTCACTGACATCACCCAAGGGTCTGGACGTCGGATAGGTATTTTTAACCGGATCGTAAGTCCTGGATGCATCATCATGCAGCAGATAATTATCACTCATACGATTCCACCATTTGTATTCAGGCACCAGATAACTGGCTTTATCGGTGTGTGGATGACCTGGACAGGGATTGGCATCATCGCAAGTTGTCGCATCGGTACCATCATGATGGGTTAACCAGTCACGATGAGTCTCCGTAGGAAATTTTGCATAATAGGGAATATGGCAGCTTTGACAGGCCACATGCTCCATATGATTTACCACTGTTTGTGGATGCTCTCTACTGATCTCTGCCTTCTCGTGACAGTTGGTACAAGCCAGCTCAGCACCTCGTGCTAGATCATCGGTTGGACGAATATCTGAACCTTTACCAATGACCCGATGATTATTAAAACTGTGACAATCCTGGCATGACAGATTAGCTTTACTAGTACTCATATGGTAATCAAAATGCTCATCGGTGTTATTAATCAGCGCCAGTGACAGGTCACCGCGTTTAACACCGTCACCACCCCCGGCCTTGGCATGACAGCTCAAGCAATTGGCCCGTCTCGGTGCATGAATATTCTGTACCAATGAATCAGTTGGATTGTCTACCCCCATCGTGCCATCCACCAGTCGCTTACGCGCGCCGGCATAGTCTTCGTTATGGCATACCAGGCAATCGATATTTTCAAGTCCGGCGGTTGGGTCATCCGGCCGTTTTCCACGACCGGCATGGCATGAGCCACAGACAGGCCAGTCGCCTTCAATATTCACACAATAGCTATTCACCGCATTGGTGAGCTTACCCTGCAGTATAAAACTACCGTTGCTCATATCCGGTGCCTCACCGAGCCACTGATAATGCGTTGAAGCATGCACTTCATTGGCCTGGTCGGTATGACATTCAAGGCAATTGGCCGGGTAGTCGGCATAGGACAAACCCGCATGCTCTTCAACCACCGTCGTTCTGACCTCTGTAGTCTGTGTAGACTCAGTTGCAGCCTTATCCTTGTCATCATCAGCCTCAGCCGGAGCACAGCCGGACACCAACAGTAGTAACAGACACTGGGCTATTGTGCCACAGTGAAATAATATGGTATTTCGTTTGTTCATCATCTCCCCCTTCTCACCTATGCTGTTGTTTTTGTGGATACCTCAATATGTGAACAACACTCCAGTCGGCATCGTTACAACAGGTAGCTGGCTAAAGATATTGTTTATATGCACCAATCCTGAACCATATACACAATAAAATTGGGACATTTTTCACTAATCCATAGCATGCCCCGTTCGGGTGATTGAATTTATGCACCAGCGCACAAAAGATAAAAATGGGGAATATTTCCCAATTTTATCTGATATAGATCAACATACAGCGATCAAATGGGGTGGTAAACAACGGGAAATAGCCGAAAGAACATCAACTGCCAAACTTCGTATGAACCTCGATAGTTTTGCCAGGCATCAAAATACTGATGGCTGCCATTAACTGATCGAGCTCTTCCTCCAGCACTATGAACTTGAGATTGGTGTTTTTATCCTGGTAAAAATCCATCACGATATAGTACTGACTGATGAATGAATCTTTACAGTCTTTGAAGACCGTAAGCACGGTCGGGTCATAATAGAGCACAACTTTCTGAATATCAGCAAACGGGAATACATAGTCATAATACTGTTTATCATAATAATCACGACGATCAAAGCCGGTACCCTTACTGTGCAGATATTGCCCCTTTTTATAGGCCTGCAGGGTTAACCCATTTTCCCTCACGCGCATGTCTGAGCCATCGTCATACCAGAATCCACGGGAGGCACACACCCTGAAGGGTTCTGCTTCGTTCCAGATAACAGCCTGCAAGACAACCTGGGCATCAGCCACTGACATATTCTGCTTATATTTGAGCATGGCTTCGGTGGGGGTGTACCCCGATGAACAAGCCACCAACCACATTATTGCCAACAACAGTGAAACGTTTTTCATAGGTGTATTCCCTGCAAGTTTAAACAGCGCTAATCGCATAGTTTTTCCAGAACATGGTCTTCAATCTGCCCAGGATGCACATAGTCCTCTGATACAGCATACTCCCGCACAGAGATGCCCGCCTGGTGCACCGAGTCCGGGTCCTGACTGACCAGTGGGTGCCAGCTTTCCAATTCTCGACCCTCAGCCAGCTGTTTATAGGCACAACTCTCGGGCAGCCATTTGAGTGGCGACAGGTCATCTGGCGACAGCGACAGGCAAATGGGCACTCGCTGTAATCGATTGGGGTAATCCTTACAACGGCAGGTTTCTATATCCAGTAAATGACAGGCGACATTAGTGGCGTAAATAGCCCCGGTGTCTTCATCTTCGAGTTTGACCAGGCAGCATTGACCGCAGCCGTCACACAGAGACTCCCACTCGTCCTTAGTCATTTCCTGCAATGTTTTATGTTGCCAGAAAGGTGTATTCAAAAGAGTGCCTGCTTAAGTTAACCGTCTTGCTATTGTATCACCGCTATCAACTTAACTGGATATTTGCCGCTTAACCAAGAACAGGGTAAAGCCCTCAGAGCGCGATGGTAGACATGACAGCTGCGCAACGACCGCGCATGATTAAAACGCCAGCAATTAAGACAGCAATGATTGGAGTGTTAATACATCCTGGTAAGCGAAGTATATTCAGGGCGTTAGGTAGTATTTAAATTTTTAGTTCCGCCTCATGATAAGGTACTTCTTTGTCGCCAACCGGCGAAACTAAAAATACAAAAACTCCGCTACCATTCAGATCTACGAAAACATACTCACTAAATTAATTAGCTAACTCAAACCAGAGCCGCCGGACGCTGATCGGTCAGCCAATAGAAACGATAGGGAGGCACAACCAACTGATCTTTGAACATTGCCGGCGTTTCACCACTGGCCAGATCCTGCGGCTGACCGAATTGGAACTGCCCTCGATTTCCTAATTTGGCGAGACTCAAATACTGCGGCTTGTTATCGAAATTGGCCACTACCAGCACAGTCTCGTTTGACCTTTCCGGATGACTACGTAGAAATACAAACAAATAATGATTATCGACCGACAGCAGTTCACGATTATTAAAATCGGCAAAGGCAGGAATAGTTTTACGCACGCTGATCAATTTCTTCAGACCATCGAAGATACGTTGCTCCACTGTGCCATGTTGGCTACGTAGCTCAGCCTTCTCCCAATTAATCCGTGGACGATGCATCCAGCGGTTATCCCCGGCCTTATTTTCGTCATCCAGGAAACTGCAATCATTGAGGGTGCCAATCTCGTCACCATAGTAAAGTAGTGGAATACCGCCAAATGATAGAATCATACCGTGCAGCAGCAAAATCAGTTTCACCACACGGTCGATGGCTTCATCATCCTGATCTTCCAGGGCTTTCTCCAGACCAACCAGAGACGCCAGTGATCCCGAGATACGAGCATCGCCGTTCTTCTCATTGCGGCCGAAAGGTTGACCGCGTGCATCTGAATCCTCGTAGTTGCCCGTGAAATAGTCTAGCAAGAAGCGACGATGTGCATTAGGTTGATAACCGGCGCGTACAATATCCGCATCGTCGAAACCCAATCCTATATCATCATGGCAGCGGATATAGTTGAGCCAGGTCGCTCGGTCCAGTTTGTTGGGCAGGCTAAGAATTCCCTGATCAAGTAGTTTGGCATTCTTGGTAGCCACCGCATCCCACAGCAAGGCCATGAAAGTAGCGTTGTAGGCAATTTCGCACTCCTTGGCAATCACCGCGTCCTCACCGAAGTATTTGGTGATTTCAAAAGGCGACACAATGGCCTCGGCAATGAATAGCACGCCGGGAGCCGTGACCTGACAACAGTCTTTCATCATCTGAAGAATCAGATGGGCCTCACGCTCATTCTGGCAGACGGTGCCAATCTTCTTCCATAAAAAAGCCACTGCATCCAGGCGCAATATATCGGCACCCTGATTGGCCCAGAACAGAATCACATCCAGCATCTCAATGAAGACTGAAGGATTACTATAATCGAGGTCCCACTGGTAGTTGTGAAAAACGGTCATTACCCATTTACCCATCTCCTCATCCCAGGTGAAATTACCCGGTGAGGTTTCAGGGAAAATTTCCGGCATGGTCTCCTCGAACATGTCTGGTATGTCACGATCAGGAAAAATGTAGTAATAGTCCTGGAATTTTTTCTCACCTTTACGCGCCCGCTGTGCCCACTCGTGTTCGTCGGAGGTATGATTAACGACCACGTCGAGAGCCAGCAATGTATTTCGCTTGCGCATAGATGAAGCAAGCTCCTGAAGCTCTTCCAGACTGCCGACCCTGGGATCGATATTGCGGAAATCACTCACCGCATAGCCGCCATCACTGGCACCTTCCGGACACACCATCATCGGCATGATGTGAACCATATTGACTCCCAGGTCCGTCAGATAAGGCAGGTGATTCCTGACACCGTTAAGGTCACCCGCAAAACCATCGGCATACAGCGCCATACCTACCCACTCCTGACTGAGAAACCAGTTGTGGTCCTGCTCCCTGACTATATCCAGCTGCTCAAGTTCTCTCGAACGCTCGATATAACGATTTGCCATCACCTCAACCAGTGCAATCATCTTCTGTTTAAAGTCATCACGCTGGCCATAGAGATGATAAAAAAGAGAGTGAATAGCATAGAAATTGGCACCGAGACGGGTGTAGAAGTGACGTAGATCCTGGCGACGAATCTCAGGCTTGAGCTCATCAAGAATCTCGTTCAACAGCGAGTGGGATATCTGTTCGTACATGATTGCCTTTTATTACCTGAACCTACGCTATGAGTCGGCTTCAGTGTCTGATGCGGTGAATGTCTGTATGTTATCGGTAACATTTTCAGACATCTTAAAAACTAACATAGCATTAAAAAATAATAGTATGAAAAAAATCAATATACGATAGATTCAATACTTTCTTGTGAAGTTTTTAGCCTGCAGTTTACAAATGCCAGTCATTGATCAATGGCGCATAAACGGTCGCATCACTAATCGTAGCACCACGCTGGCCTACTAGTACTGAGGCAAATTGCTGGGCTCGCTCCAGGATTAGCGGTAGTGGCCAGCTATGCAGAATGCCAAGAATACATACTGATGCAAAGGCATCCCCTGCTCCCACCGTATCCACGACCCGGATTTGTGCCGCAGGTTTGATTTCACTGATGTCGCCATCAGTGTCGATAGCAAAAGCGCCCTTTGCACCACAGGTCACGATTACCCAGCTCAGATCATGCTGTTGCATCAGCTTACGAGCCCTTGCCTGTAGATTACCCGAGTCTTGCACCAAGGTTTCCAGCTCGTCGTCATTGATCTTCACCCAACGGGCCTGGTCAAGCAGCCTGACCAGCTGGTCCCGTTGCCACCAGGGTGGCCTCAAATTAACATCCATAAACACAGGTGCCGGATGCCGTTGCAACAGTTGCTCCAACGCAGCAGCCGAATCAGGTAACCGAAGTCCCAGGCTGCCATGATAGATAAGTGAGGGCGATAGTTCAGGCAAGCCGTCAGCCTGGATGTAATCGTAAGCCCGGTCTTTCAGGATATCGAAACTGGGTTGTCCTTCATGCAGCGTAATACTAACTTCACCGGTTGGATAGATACTGTCCTGTTGCAGTCCAGCCGTACTCATACCCCATTCCTGCATGGTGTCACGAATCTCGTGCCCCATAGAATCATCACCCACCCGACTGATGAAAACAGGCTCGCAACCAAACGCCTGCAGGTGCCAGGCCACATTGAATGGCGCACCACCCAGCACTCGACTACCATCATCGAAACAATCAAAAAGGACTTCTCCGAAGAGCACTGGCACCTGATCTGTCATCTCTCTACACCTCTTATCGAAACGTCCCTGAACCTCAGCTATCGAACAACTCAATCAGCTCAGGATGATAATGCGCCACACCTTCGAGAATACCGGCACTGTAATTACCATTCATATCAAGAAAGTCACCCTGGGCCAGATACAGGTATTGTTGATTACCCGTCGCTATGGCTATTGCATGTGCTTCTTCTGCTACCGAGGGCATTGCATTGGCAACCAGTACGGCGGGAATATAACTGGTAAGCACAGGCAGGTCATTACCGCTATCACCGGCAAACAGGGTGGCTGATCTGGAGATTCCGAGATAGGCCTGGAGAAATTCCACCGCATGCAATTTAGTCGCTCGCTTCGGCAACACATCAAGCAAACCAATATTGGCAGGCTCATCCACACTCCAGACCAGGCTGGCATCAATATTTCGGGCAAGTAAACGTTCAGTCAGCTGCTGATCAAGTGCTTCCGGTGCCACCTGCAGTGGATAGTAATAACTCAATTTAAAGGTATTCTGTTTACTCGATTCCTGCAGCTGCAAATCATTAACATCACTAAACAGATCGCTGAGCTGTGCGTGGCCGTAGCCATTCCAGTCCGGTGCAATCTCTTCCTGCCATTGCTGCCAGACTTGCCACTGACCTTCACGCACATCATAAATATTGGTGCCCACATCGCTAATCACGAAATCAGGTCGGGGTAGCTGGTAATCGTTGATGGCATCTTGAACAAGTCCTTTGTCGCGACCACTAACAAATACCAGGCAGATTTCAGGGTGTGATACCAGGTTTGCGAAACGTCGACGTGCCTGGGGTGATTCCGGTTGTGCACCGTTGGGCAGTAACGTTCGGTCAAGGTCGGTACAAAGCAGAAGCTGAGGTACGGTCATTTTTTGCTGGTCTCCACCGGAACGTGACAGCTCCGGAAAAAATCGTAATGCTCCAGCGCTTCGAGAATACCACCCGCACCCTGCCTATGAGCAAAAAAGATCCGCTCCACATCCTCCAGCTGGGACAGCTCTTCATGGTGACGATTACCCACAACTACCGCCAATGTGTTGCCGCGCATCATATCCTCATCAGCGCCCGAACCACCGGCCACCATGATGTGATCAAGCGGTATATCCCAGGTAGCCGCCATATAGCGTAAGGCCAATCCCTTTGAGGCGCGTATAGGCAATACATCCAGGAACTGACCAAACGAGAGAATCACATTGGCTGGCTGATCTTCCTGATGCAGGAGCTGGTTGATCTCCTCCACACTGGGAGCCTTTTTCGGATCGATGTAATAACTGATCTTGAAACGGCTCTGTTCTTTTTTCGGTTGCAGCAGTAGCCCAGGCAACGGGTCAAGAAGACGCCTAACTGCCCGCGGCGTCCATTGCTTCTCAATATGGTGAGTCCAGGCGGTGTCCTGAGTAAGCTTGGGTGCATAATGAATCTCAGTACCGCTGCTGGTAATTAACACATCAGGTTCAGGAATCCCATGCTGCTTCATAACTTTAAGTGCTGAATCAAGGCGGCGGCCAGTTGCAATACCAAAGGAAGCACACTTACGATTATTCCGAATCACGCGGATCAATTCTGGCAGAGATTCCAGATTACCCAGCAGGTTCTGATCCAGATCGGTAAAGATTGCGCGGTCGTGGTACAGCATTGGCCGGCGCATGGTGGGCTTGCGTACCAGGGGCTCTGAAGTTTTCTCCGCAATGGGGCGAACCATCTCCAGATAACTGCTTGCATGAGCCTGCCAGGAGTAGTGCTCACGCACACCCTTAAGACCACTTACCGACAACTGTTGCCAATTCTCCCAGTTCGACAGGACCTGTTTCAGCTTTTTGGCAATGTCTTCACTATCGAGTGGATTGATCAACAGGCCATTCTTACAGTTCTGAATTATATCCCGAGGCCCGCCATCCTCAGTGGCCACAATTGGTAAACCACTGGCAGCTGCTTCAATCAAAGTCAGGCCAAAGGGCTCGGTCAGTGCGGGATTCACGAACACACCACCAGAAACTGCGGCCAGGCGATAGATCAGCGGTACATCATCGGCAGCATGATGCTTAGGATAGGCTACACGACCATAGAGGTCATAACGGTCGATTTGCAACAACAGATCAGACAGCACTTCCTGAGCACCAGTATCCAGATCATGGATGTCATCCCGGTTGCCAGCGACCACCACCAGATTAGCCATCTCCTGCAAGGCCTGGTCCTCACCGTAAGCAGTAATCAGTGTGGCAATATTTTTACGTGTATCGGGTCGCGACAATGCCAATATGATGGGCTTTTCTGGCTCACGCAGAAATCGAACGATTTCTGCGGAAATACCGGCCTGCCATTCCTTGCCTTCAGGTGGGTGAAAGCGTGTCATATCGGTACCAGGGGGAATCACCCGCATCTGCTCCGGCTGATAATAATCGTAGAGCTCATACTGCTCTTCGATCTCCTGACTGGTACTGGTAATCACCCGCTCCGCCGAAGCCAGGGTCAACTCCTCGGCCTCGATGCGCCGGGACATACTGTAACGTTCCTCAACATCAGTTGCCTTGATACCCGAAGCCAACAGACGACGACGCTTCACTCGTCCCAGCGAGTGGCCGGTATGGACCAATGGAATACCTAATATGTGTGACAACCGGCTACCGACATAACCCGCATCAGCATAGTGACTGTGAAACAGGTCAGGCAGACGCCCCTGTTTCTGTAGAAATATAATGGTGTTGTCGACGAAGGCGTCGAGATAGTCCCACAGAGACTCTTTCGGGATATAAGCGGCAGGACCCGATTCAATACGAATAATACGCAGGTTAGGACCCAGCTTTTCAATCGGCTGTGCATAATCCTTGCTGACATCCGGGTCATCGACCAACCGTGTCACCAGATCAACACCTGCGACACCGGGCTGCTCAGCGAGGGCACGGGCCAGCTCGACGACGTACTTGGTCTGGCCACCAGTGTCAGCATCGCGACCCAGCTCCAGCTCATCCCCTCTAATCAGACCATGAATACTGATTAAACAGAGATAAAGCCCATTATCCACTTCTTTCCTGATACTTTTTTTGGGCAATATTCACTCCCAATTTATTATGTCCAATTTCATTCTAACCAATTCTACCCGATTATTCAGGACTGGCTGGGCAAAGAGTATGACAAATAACAAAAGTAGTGGAAAAACCTATGCCAAACCTCTTAATCTGAAGCTCAAAATAATGGACTTTTTAATTTATCGCTAAAACCACAGCGATAGATACAGGCGAATAACACTGGCAGAAAAATTATACAAAGGCTCCTGCCCTACCGGATAGCTGGTTTGGGTGGCATCACGAAAATCGGCGTAATCAAAAATAAAATAATTGTAATAAAAATTTAGTGAACCTTTATCAAAGACTCCCAGATCTTCCTGATTAAACTCATAGGCCGCACCCAAGCCTATCGAATAACTGGTGAAGGTGCTCAGCTCCTTATCGCGCGCCAGATAGTTCTGCGCATTAATATACGGGAAGAGATCGCTGTAGAAATCCGCATTACTCTGATTGTATAAACGAAGGTCTGCATCAAAAGTCCAGTGCTCATCATAGGGATGTGTATACCCTACTTCAAAGGTATCGGCCTGGATATCCCAGGTATCGACAAAATAACGATAACCCACATTAAATGCGGCTCGATACGGCAGGTAATAACGGAAATTAACAGCAACAGCATTACTGGTTCGAGTACGCGGGTAGATTTCCGGTTGCAATGTAAACGAAGTCCCATCCAGATAACGAACTGAACGATAGGGATTATTCAGATAACCTTCATCGGTAATAATTTCGTAGGCCATAGCCATGATCAAATCTTTGGTTAATACCTGGGTCAAGGACAACCGGTAATTTTTGGTTTTAGCGTAATCACTGAAAAGTGGATCACCGTTACGACGTACCGTATTATCCCCCAGGGTATAACTCATGGAAATGGTAGTCAGACCACCAAACATCTCCTGACTCATGCCCAGACTGGTGGTGTCCGCATCATAATCATTCTCGCTACTCGTGGTCGTTGAGAAGCTCATGGTGGATTTATCATACAGGTAATCAATACCTACAGAGGTTTGGGTGCGCTCCTCTGCATAACGGCTGGCACCACTAACCAGGGCAACGTCGATTGATGCACTGGAGACACTATCAACATAATAGTTACCGGAAACTGACACACTTTCACCAACTTTCTTTCGCACCAGAACCGATGGACCGTCAACAGTGACTCCACCACCATCGTAACTGTGATAGAGCACATCGGCGCGGTCTTCCGGTAACACAGCGGCAATGGCATTAAATCCCGGCAGCGATAACAGTCCTAAACAGACAACTAGAAAACAAACGGGACGATTAAGCACTTTAGTTACAACCACAACCACCACCTGTGGCCAGGCCTGCACCACGAGCACCTTCACGGGCATCATGGACATGGCCTAAATAGGTCGACGATACCGGATCACGATCGAACATCATGATGGGATCGGCCAGGTGCGCGCGCTCATATGGCTTAACCCAGGGCTCAACATCGCAGGCAGATAACATCAGCGATAGTGTCAATGCAGTGAATAATCGATTTATCATCATTCGCGTATTAATTGTTTAACCCACTTTTTATAGGCCGCCAGATCACCCGGTTTATAACCTTTATGCAGATAACGCATATTGCCATTACGATCGATAATCACCGTACTCGGCATAGCAGCGATCTGATACAGTTTGCTGACCTTATTTTGAGTATCAAACAGGATAGGGAAACTTAAGCGACTGCTTTTAACAATGCCTTTAGCCTTACTGGAATTCTCTTCCACATTGACACCCATGACGGTAAAACCAAAGCCTTTATATTTATTATGCAATTCTTGTAACAATGGCATTTCCTGACGACAGGGACCACACCAGGATGCCCAGAAATTCAATAAGATGACTTCACCACGGAACTCACTAAGCTTGAGATTTTTTCCAGAATAACTTTTCAGGGTAAAATCAGGTGCAGGTTCATTCATATCCTGGGCAATAACCGGCCCCGTCAACAACACCCACATGAATACCGACATGAGCGCAGATAAATAATGGCCTGAGCGTTTTGTTTTCATCAACATTGTCTTACCTTCTTAAAAATACGTACTAATACCAATTGTGACTTCGAGATTATGCGTTAATTTATCTGTGCCCAATATATCCATATTGAATGTGTGATCACGCACATCAATATAGGCAGAGATTGTATTTGTCGCCAGCAGGCGATACCCAAAACCAAAACTCAGCGTAAAATGACTGTCACCGGCAAAATCAGTACTGCCAATCCCGGCAACCACATACAGTGCCGTATTGTAAGTTAGCTGATCAGTCATAAAGGCTTCACCGGGAAACAGGTCATAACCCAGACTAATCAGGTAATAACTTAAGGTACGATCACTATCAGAAATAAGATTGCCCTGGCCAATCACTTCATAACTGGTCTTCCCTGCCTTTGACAAACCAAGGGTGGCGTCAATAAATAAACTCTCGGACACGTGATAACTCACACTACCACCCAG